>JASBZK010000026.1 GCA_029983505.1 Porphyromonas sp. | reverse complement strand
CCCCCTCCGACGCTCTTGTCCCCCAATCCGGGACATCCGATGGCACAAACGGAGGGTATATCAAAAAGGAGGTGGGTATAAAGGGTAGATAAAATGCAAGGGATTGCTACGATTGGGGATGAGGGCGACGGGAGTGTACTCTTGTGTTCTTGTTCATATCAAGAATGCCGAAACGGGCGTAGCAGTTCGGACTTTTGACACACCTTCCTTACTTTTCCCTTCTATCCCTCTAACCTGCGAAATTAAGGTACATTGAGCGAAGTCCCCGATACCGTCCCGAAATTCTCTAAATACGTCAACGAACCTTACTTCTGAAGTACCTACAAGGCGCTCAGTTGTTGGTATGCAGGCGGCAGGTTAATTTTGGTACAAAACAAAAAGGTGTATATCAGGGAAGAACTGCGAGGTAAGGAAGAGCTTACGGCGGTTAATGTTGGCACAAAACAAAGGGTGTATATCGGTAAGTCAGCCGATATACACCCTTTCGTCTCGCGGAGAGAGAGGGATTCGAACCCTCGAAACGCTTTTGACGTTTACACGCTTTCCAGGCGTGCCTCTTCAACCACTCGAGCATCTCTCCTTTTTTAGTATGTCCTGCGGTGGAAGTAGGTTCACCGCTTATGTTCGGCAAAGATACCAAAAATTTGTCTATGTATGCAAGTCCGAAAGGCTGTGCCGGGAAGAATGTCCTTTTTCCCGGGGGGGCTGAGAGGTCGCTGAGGAAGGGAGGGAGGCGACTTGCGCCTTTATGCGGACGTGCCCCAGGGCAGCACCTGTGTCCTAAGGTCTCTACGAAAACCGGAGTTTTCGCACCTATGAGACCTCCGTGCAAAGTTTTCTTTCTCGCTAAGACCTCGGAGCCCCGGGGTGGAGCCGGGTTTTGTACAGGCCGAGAGAAAAATTTAGGTCTGTGTCTCAAGGGAGCGAGACACAGACCTAAAATATCATTTTGGTACGGGACTAATTTTTCTTTAGTCTTCTACCTGGATGGCGATTTGGCCGCGGTAGTAACCGCATTCGGGGCATACGGTGTGGTAAACGTGCCATGCACCGCAGTTGGGGCAACGTGTAAGGGTAGGCGCGACAGCAACGTCGTGCGTTCTGCGTTTGCGGGTCGAGCTTTTGGACTGACGTCTTTTAGGATGTGCCATGTCGTGATTATCTTAAGCTTAAGTTTGAAACTTGTGTTATTGATTGTTCTGTTCCTTGTTTTCGACGGCTTCTCTCAGTTTGCGAAAGAGTTCGTCTTTGCCCTCTGCGAGAGAGGGGGACTGTTCGGGTTGCTCTTCCGGAATGGTATCGACGAGATACTTGAGCATCTCCTGATCGCAGTCTTTGGGGTCTTCGTGTGCGTGCTGCAAAGGAAGGTGAAGGGCGAGGAGCTCGTAGAATATCCACGTGAAGTCGTAGATCGGTTCTTGAGCGGGTAGGGTGATGAACTCGTCGTTTTCGTCGTCAAGAGCGTCGCCTATCTTGATGCTCATAAGCTCATCGACGCCCATCTCAAGCTCAAGCGGCGCAAGGCAACGGTCACAGGGTACCGTGACGACACCATCGTAGGCAAACTCGAGGTCGTACAGATGATCAGGCAGGGGGGTGATGGTGAGCGCCAGCCGTACATCACCGCCCAAGATCTGAGACCCCTCTATCGTCCGGAAGAAATCATCTCCCAGCCGGTACTCAAGATGCTCCACGTCCGTTTTGTAGTGCGTGAAGTCTATGGTGAAATCTTTGCGATCCTTGCGATCCGTCATACTTCGTCTTCTTAAACAGCTATGTTATAAGGCGGTGCAAAGGTACCCAAAAAGTTCGGAGTAAGGAAGAAAGGGTTCGATTAATTGAAATAAATAGCTAAATTTGCGGTCAAGATAACTACCCGTCGCATTTTTGCGGGAAAAAGCCTAAACTATCCTCCCAACGAGCCGAGAGAGACAGTCTGCTTTTTTCAAAAAACAAACCCAATAATACCCCGATAGCGCACATGGCTTACTCCAATAACGTGATGATTGTCCGTCACAAACTACTGTCCAAACTGGTGGAGCTCTGGAAAGATGACCGCTTGGAGAGCGACATCGACCGTCTGCCCTTGATCTTGAGCCCGAGACGGGGCAAAGAGGTCGTGGGACGCTGCTGCATCCATAAAGAGCGGGCAGTGTGGAAGTACAAGACTTTGCCCCTCTTGGGCTTCGATATGCAAGACGAGACGGACGAGCTTACGCCGCTCTCCGAGTATGCCCGCAAGGCAATGGCGCGTACCAAGGAAGAAAAAGAGAACCTCCTCTGCGTCATTGACGAAGCCTGCACCTCGTGCGTCCAGATCAATTACGAAGTCTCCAACCTCTGCCGGGGATGTCTGAGCCGGGCGTGCCTGAGTGCCTGCCCCAAGGGTTGCATCTCTTTCAAGCGCAACGGACAGGCCCGGATCAATCACGACGAGTGCATCAGCTGCGGTCGGTGCCACGATGCCTGCCCTTACCACTCCATAGTGTACATACCCGTGCCCTGCGAAGTGTCTTGCCCCGTGGGCGCGATCCACAAAGGGGAGTACGGTATCGAAAAGATAGACGAGAGTAAGTGTATCTACTGCGGCGCGTGTATGAATGCCTGCCCCTTCGGTGCCATATTCGAAATTTCTCAAGTCTTCGATGTCCTCCAAGCCATCAGACGGGGAGAAGAGGTGGTGGCCATAGTGGCCCCTGCCATCCTGGGACAGTACGACGCGGAGCGCGACGAGGTCTACGGCGCCATCAAGGCAGTGGGCTTCAGCGACGTGATAGAGGTGGCTCAGGGCGCCATGGATACGGTGCGGCACGAGGGACACGAACTGATAGAGAAGCTCGACCGAGGGCAGGCTTTTATGACGACGTCCTGCTGCCCCGCCTTTTACGAAGTCATCAATAAGCACGCTCCGGACTTGAAGAAATACGTCTCCGGATCAGGCTCCCCGATGCTCTACACTGCGCAAAGGGCGAGAGCCAAGCACCCGGACGCCAAAATCGTCTTCATAGGACCGTGCGTGGCCAAGCGTAAAGAGAAACGTCGCCCCGAGGTGGACGTGGACCTCGTGATGACCTTCGAGGAGCTTGCGTCCGTATTCAAGGGTCTCGAGATCGACCTTAAGGAGCAGAAGCCTTTCGCACCCGAGTTCGAGTCGGTAAGAGAAGCGCACGGATTCGCGCAAAACGGCGGGGTTATGAACGCCGTGAAAGAGTATCTCAAGTCCCTTCCCGAGACAAGGGACCGTGTGGACCGGATAACGGGCGAAGCCATCTCCGCACTCGATAAGAAACAGATCTCCAAGCTCAAAGTCTACGGTAAGACCGGTAAGTGTCCGGTGCAATTTATAGAGGTGATGAGCTGCCCCGGAGGATGCGTCAACGGCCCCAGCGCACACAATGACTTGATGGGAGCCCGGAAGCAACTCAAGAAAGAACTGGACCTCATCACCAAGACCTACGCCCAAGAGGGGGAGGCCGGCGGTGAGTGACCTCGGGGAGCCCCGGAGCCTGACGCAAGAAGACTTTCGGCACCTCCTTTCCGGCGAAGACCCTGAGGCGGAGCAGGAACTCTTCCTCCGTGCGCACCGCGAGACCACTCGGCGTTTCGGGCGGAAAATCTTCGTAAGGGGACTCATCGAGATCTCCAACATCTGCCGCAACGACTGTTATTACTGCGGCTTGAGGCGGAGTAACCGCGCACTCGGGCGGTACCGTCTCTCGCGGGAAGAGATCTTGGACGCGTGCAGGGTCGGGTACGGGATCGGCTTCAGGACTTTCGTCCTCCAAGGCGGCGAAGACCTCTACTGGCGGGGCGGGCGCCTTGTGGACCTCGTCCGTGAGATAAAAGGACGCTACGGGGATTGTGCGCTCACCCTTTCGCTCGGCGAGATGGAGGCGGACGAGTACCGCGACCTCTACCGGGCGGGTGCCGACCGTTACCTTCTCCGTCACGAGACGCATAACCTCGCCCATTATGCCCGACTCCACCCTCCGGAGATGAGCGGACGGCACCGCTTGGCGTGCCTTAGGGAGTTGAAAGCTGCCGGCTTCCAGACCGGGACGGGCATTATGGTCGGGTCACCGGGACAGACGGTGGCGCACATGGCGGAGGATCTCGCCTTCATCGCGGACCTTCGCCCCGAGATGATTGGCGTAGGGCCATTTCTGACACACAAAGACACGCCTTTCCGCAGCGAGAAAAACGGCAGTCTCGACCTAACGCTCCGTTTCATCGCACTCTGCCGGCTCATCTGCCCCGACGCGCTCATTCCCTCTACCACGGCTGTCGCCACGCTCCATCCCGAGGGTCGGTCGAGAGCCATACTGAGCGGATCCAATGTCGTGATGCCCAACCTCTCCCCGCCCGCCCACAGACGCCAGTATGCCCTCTATGACGATAAAGCCTGCCTCGGGTCTGAGGCTGCCGAGGGCATCCGTCTCTTAGAGGATGAGCTTCATAAGATCGACTACGAAATAGACTTCGGCAGAGGCGACTATGCCCCCTCTGCCACACCCAAAAACAGATAGAGTACCAACCATGTCATACGACAAACACTCGCTCAAAGCCGAGGATTTCATCAACCACGACGAGATCCTCGATACCCTCCGCTTCGCCGCCGAACACCGCATGGACACCGCTATGCTGTCCGATATTCTGGGAAAAGGAGCCCTTTGCAAAGGGCTCACGCACAGGGAGGCGGCGCTTCTCCTCTCCGCAGAGGATCCGGAGATCAGACGGCGGACGGCAGACCTCGCCAAGCAAATCAAGCTCCGCTTTTACGGCAAACGCATCGTGCTCTTTGCACCGCTCTACCTCTCCAATTACTGCGTCAACGGCTGCACTTACTGCCCCTACCACGCCAAGAATAAAACCATACCCCGCCGCAAACTGACCCAGGAAGAGATCCGTGACGAAGTCATTGCCCTCCAGGATATGGGACACAAAAGGCTCGCCCTCGAGACGGGCGAGCATCCTCTCCTCAACCCCATCGAGTACGTCCTCGAGTCCATTAAGACGATCTACGGCATCAAGCACAAAAACGGCGCCATCCGCAGAGTGAACGTCAATATCGCCGCCACTACGGTCGAGAACTACCGCAAGCTCCACGACGCAGGCATCGGTACCTATATCCTTTTCCAAGAGACCTACCACAAAGAGAACTACGAGAAGCTCCACCCCAAAGGCCCCAAGAGCGACTATGCCTACCACACGGAGGCGATGGATCGAGCTATGGAGGGCGGCATAGACGATGTGGGTCTCGGGGTTCTCTTCGGTCTCAATACCTATATGTACGACTTCACGGGGCTGATGATGCACGCCGAGCACCTCGAAGCCGTCCACGGCGTGGGGCCGCATACCATCAGTGTCCCGCGCATCTGCCCCGCCGATGATGTCAGTGTGGGCGATTTTCCCGACGCGGTGCCGGACGAGACTTTCCTCCACCTCATCGCCGTCGCCCGCATCGCCGTCCCCTACACCGGCATCATCGTCTCCACGAGAGAGAAAGAGAGTGTGCGCAAAAAAGCCCTTGAGGCGGGCGTGTCCCAGATCAGCGGCGGCTCGAGGACGACAGTGGGTGGCTATGCGGACGAAGTCTCCGCCGAGCACTCCGAGCAGTTTGAAGTCAGCGACCACCGCACCCTCGACGAAGTGATCAAGTGGCTTTTGGGCGAGGGGCATATCCCCAGCTTCTGCACCGCCTGCTACAGGGAGGGACGCACGGGAGACCGCTTTATGCAGCTGTGTAAAAATGGTCAGATCGCCAATTGCTGCGGACCGAATGCGCTCCTTACCCTCCAAGAGTATGCGTCCGACTATGCTTCCGAGGAGACACAGGAAGCCGCCGAAGAGATGATCCGGGAGCAGCTCCCCGAGATACCCAACCCCAAGACCCGTGCCATTGCCACCGAGAGACTGAAGGCGATCCGTGAGGAGGGGAAGAGGGACTTCAGATTCTGACGAAGTGCCCCCAAAAGGCGTACCGAAAACCCGCTCTTTATGCCGAGCCGGATTTGGTACGTACCGGGGAAAACTTTTTGCACGTACCTACCTTTCCACGAGACACGTACCTGCGCTCATTTTTTGGCCTGTACCAAATTCAGCCCGAAATACACGTTCGCTATGCACAAACCCCACATCGTCCTCACCGGAGCCGTCAATGCCGGGAAGTCGACCCTCTTTAACCGACTTTTGCGCCAAGACTTTACGCTTGTCTCGCCCCGCCCCGGCACCACGACGGATGCCGTCAGTAAGGCGTTTGAGCTTCCCGACTTCGGCGCGGTAGTCCTTACGGACACCCCGGGGCTCGAGGATGAGACTTCGCTTGGAGCGCTCCGTGTGGAGGCAGCGCTGAGGGCGCTTAGAGAGGCAGACGTCGTCCTCTTTGTCACCAAGGGCGGGGACTCCAGGGGACTCGATATAGTCCGCCAAAGCACCAAAGCACCCATCCTTCCCGTCTGTGTAAGCGGGGAGATGCCTCCTACCGGCGGCTCTTCCTTGGAGCAAGTCGCGGGGCACCCTGCCGTCCGCCTCTCGGACGATGACCTCACGCCTCTCCTTGATGCCTTAAAGGCGCTTTTGGAAAAAACGGAGGCCTCTGCGCCCGCCACACTTACGGGAAATCTGGTGCGGAAGGGCGATACGGTTCTCCTTGTGATGCCTCAGGACAGTGAGGCACCCGAAGGGCGTCTTATCCTACCTCAAGTACGGGTCACGCGGGAGCTCCTGGACAAACACTGTGTCATCCTCTCCGTCCAGCCTCAGGAACTCGGTGACGCCCTCTCACGGCTTAAAGAGCCTCCCGCACTCATCATTACGGACTCTCAGAAGTTTGCCGAGGTCGAGAAGCTCTGCCCAGACGGTGTCCCGCTCACCTCTTTCTCCGTGCTGATGAGCGCCTACAAAGGGGATCTCGAGGGGCTTCTGAGCGGATCGGAAGCTCTGGACCGGCTTACGGAAAATAGCCGTGTCCTTGTGGCCGAGGCGTGCACCCACGTCCCAAACGGCGAAGACATCGGTACGGTCAAGATACCCCGCCTGCTCCGCAAGCGTTTCGGCACCGGGTTGCACATCGATTTCGTCACGGGTAAGGATTTCCCGCGCGACCTCTCGGAGTACGACCTTGTGATCCATTGTGCCGCCTGTATGTTCAATCGCGGGCATCTCCTTGCCCGTCAGTCCGAAGCATCCGCCCAAGGCGTACCGATGACGAACTACGGCATAGCCATAGCCAAGCTTCTCGGCATACTGCCTAAGGTCGCCCTCCCGGAGTAAAGGTCAGGGCTTCGGGGACATATAGCGCTTCGTGAGCCACTTCCGTACCGGGAGATCGTAGAGACGGTAGGCGAGGTAGCCGAGGATCAGACTCCCGAGATAGACGCCTATGGCCACGAACCACGAATCGGCAAGACCGAGACCGTCTTTCCAGAGGTAGGCGTAAAAGAGGTACATCACGGGATAATGCACCATATAGACCGGATAGGAGAGGTCGCCGAGGAGGGTGTAGACTTTGCCCGCAGACGATGAAGCGGAAGCGTCCGAAGAGGCTCCGAGCCAGAGGAGGATGGGGAAAACCATCGTGATGAGGAGCGTGTCATAGAGACCGTTCAGCCACATAATGCCGAGGTGCGGGACGGGTAAGAGGACGAGGAGAGAGACCGTAGCGATGAGGAAGCCGTGCTTGACTCTCGAGGGCTTGAAAATGCGTGCGATGAGGAGCCCGGCACTGTAGGAAAAGAGCAGGCGGAGCGACCCGCAGAGGACATTTGTACCGCCCAAAGACCATCCACCGCCGAGGTTTCCCGCACCGGATTGGTTCGTGACGGCGTACCACAGAAGCCCGAGACCGGTGACTCCGACGACGACCTTGAGGGTTTTCGTGGACGCTTTGCGGAGCAGCAAAGCATAGAGAATGTTCCCTAAGTACTCGAAGAAGAGCGACCAAGAGGGACCGTTGAGCGGAAACATTTCCCCAAAGCCCCTCACTTCCGTAGCCGTACCGGGGTATGCGGGGATCATCAGCATTGTAAGAATCATCGCTGTAATAAGCCGGCCGGTTGAGACGGGCGTACCGTCCCACTGCACCGAGCCCTGAGCGAGAAAAGAGACGGCACCGATAAGGGCGCCAAGCACGACCATGGGGTGCAGACGGATAAGGCGCCTTTTGAAATAGCTCAGGACGGTGAAGTCTTTTTTGCCCCACCTGTCGTCGTAAGCATACCCGATGACGAAGCCGGAGAGGAGGAAGAAGAAGTCCACGGCGAGGTAGCCGTGGTTCACGATCTGGGTAACGGGGCTTGTGGCGTAGCCCTCGAAGATGTGGTAGAGTACGACGATGAGGGCGGCCACGCCTCTCAAGCCATCAAGCGCCAAGTAATGGGGTTTGGTGTCTTTAAACTGCATTTATGGGATTTCTTAAAGGATTAGTGAGCTACCTGCTCGGGGTATTGGATAAGGGGAAAGCGGGGTACGGGTCAAAAAAATGTTTTTGCACAGACCGAAATCATCTCCCGGTACGAACCAAGGCAATCTCCTCGGTCTGTACCAAATCCTTCCCTCCCTTGTATGGTCATTCCGTCCGGATTCAAGGAAGACCTCCGGTAGGTCCTGTTTTACTCTTTCTTTTTGTCCGAAAGTTTCTTTGGGTTGGGTTTGGTTATTTTTCTCTTGTAGTATTTGCCGTCTGAGGACTGCATTTTCAGTTGACTACAATTTGTAGCCAACTCACTCCCCTCTTTTTTCAGTCTTGTCTTTAAGACGCTCCAATACTTTCGAGGATTAGGGCTCTCTGTGAGAATCGAGATGACGTCAACGATTGAGAAATACCATTTCTCTTGTTCGTTGTCCCAATGCGAACGGATTTGTTTATTTTCAAAAATCTGGATGTCGCTCATACTTTAGATAGAAACTAATTCGTTATCGATGACCATCCCGGTCAGTCTGCTGAGTTGCTGAGGAAAGGCCACTGGGCACCAAAGATGATTGCACGGAGCATCGGGAGACCGTTTACTGCGGCACCACCGTACTTAAGCCCTTCCATAAGGAAAGGGGTGAGGGGCGGTGCGTAATTGAGGTCGTAAAAGACGGTGCCCGCTTTCGCCGTGTCATAAGGCAGCGGGAGAGCTTCATCCGGCACTTTTACGGAGCCGGCAGGGGTCGCGTTGATGATATGAGTGTACCCCGCCAATGTCTTTACCCCGTCGTACGTCAGAGGCGCGGCGTGCCGCGAGACGAGGTCAAACGGTATGCCGAGCCGCTTTAAGCCCTCCCGGACGGCTTTTGCAGCTCCGCCATTGCCGCAGACCAGCGCCCGTTCTCCCACAGACGAGAGACGGGGTAGAGTGTGCATAAAGCCGTGTATGTCGGTGTTGTGTCCTATGAGCAACCCGTCCTCCGAGACACGAACCGTATTGACGGCGCCCATTGCTTCTGCGTCGGGCGTCAGACGGTCAAGGTAGGGGACTATCTCCTCCTTGTAGGGCGAAGTGACCGTAAAGCCGGAGAGCTTTCGGTCTCTCCGCACCTTCTTGATGAATGGTGCGAGACGGGGAATGTCCTCTAAGACAAAAGTATGTCCCTCTTCACCCGTTTCCGCCCACAGCTCCGCGTAAAGCGCGGGCGAGAGCGTGTACCCGATGTCCCTTCCGATGATGCAAAAGTCCATCGTTATCTTCAGAGGCCTATTGTCGCCAGCCTCTGATCGATGGCTTCCTTGATGAAGGCATTTATGCTGATTCCTTCAGAGGCCGCACCTTCTGCGACTTTGGCATGCACGCTCGGAGAGATACGCACGTTCATTGAGCCGGAGAAGCTTTTTTGGGGGGCTAACCCAAGCTCTTTGCACCTCTCGATATAGTCATCGACGGCCGCTTCGAAGTCTTTCCGAAGTTCCGAAATGGTTGATCCTTCGTATGAAATAAGCGTGTTATTGGGCAAAAAAAGAATCTTCCCAAAGAGGCAATCGTCTTCGTCGCTGAATTCGACGCTGCCAATGTAATTTTTGTATTTGAGTACGTTCATCACAGTAATCCTTCCTTTGTCAAAAGTTCTTTTACCTGCCTGAGCTGGTAGGGTTTCAAGATATTGCCGGGGTGAGGTTTGTGCAGGATGACGACGACCTCTCCCTTATGGAAAGAGATTCTTGAGCCGCTCGTCTTGCCTTTATTGTCGACTTCGAATCCGAAATGAGACAGCATCCTTACCAGCTCATCCCACGAGAAGTCTTTGGGCAGAGACTTGAAGCGGTCAATCAATTTGTCTCTTTTTGTCATAGAAATAGCTTCGACACAAATGTAACTAAAAAACAGTTGCGGTGCAAAAAAGGTTCTTTAGTCGGTGGCGCGGGCGAGGAGCTTACCGAAGTGGTCTTTGATGGCGCACATCTCGGAGGAGAAGCGGGCTTTGTAGCCCACGTAGAGCGCAGCCACACCGGGGAGGAAGACGGTGTACCGCGTGTGGCGGAAGCCTGCTTCGATCATCAGGTGCTCCATCTCTTCGCGGTTGGGTACGACGGCTATGGAGTCGTGGAGGTAGCGGTAACTGTCTTCGTCCGATCCGAGGAGGGAGGCGACGAAGGGGATGACCTTACGCGTGTGTATCTGGTAGAGGTCGTTGACGGGTTTCGTGACGGGTTCGCAGAGTTCGAGGATAGCGACTACGCCGCCCGGTGCCAGTACGCGGTACATCTCCGCGAGTCCGCGGGGGAGGTCTTCGAAGTTCCGTACGCCGAAAGCACACGTCACCGCATCGAAGTGTCCCTCCTCAAAAGGCAGATCGAGGGCATCGACTTCGGCTATTTTGACGCGGTCGGAGAGTCCTCTCTCCATCGCCTTATAGAGGGTGCGGTAGAGCATCTGCCGGGAGAGGTCGGCAGCGACGACGGTAGAGTCCGGATTTCTCTCTGCGAGGGCAAGCGTCACGTCGCCCGTGCCGGCGGCGAGGTCGAGGATGAGCTCGGGGTCTTCGCGTGTCACGGTGTCTGCCAGTTTTCTCCGCCACAGAGCATCGAGTCCGAAAGAATTGATTTTATTGAGTAAATCGTACTGCGGGGCTATGGCATCAAACATCTGCTTGATGCTCCCGGTAAATGCGGAGAGGGTGAGCTTGCCGTCGGGCATGGTTATTTGTGGTTGTGTGGGGTAAAATTTTTGCACGTACCGGGGCGGAATCCCCGGTCTGAGCGAAAAGAAGAAAAGGTACAGGCCGGGACGATCGTCCCGGCCGTACCGAGATTTTTGTTACTTCTCGTAGCTCTTGAGCCAAGAGGATACGTTGGAGAGGATGCGGCCTTCGAGGTCGTCGGTGGGATGCTTCTCGAAAGATTCGCCCGTGAGGTGCTCAAAGAGCTCGATGTAGCGGTCGGTGACGGAAGAAGTGTAGGCTTCGGTCATTTCGGGGACCTTCTGCCCTTCTTTCCCTTGGAACCCATTGTCGATGAGCCACTGGCGGACAAACTCTTTGGAGAGCTGTTTCTGGGGCTTATTTTCGCGGAATAGTTCGTCGTAGGTGTCGGCGTAGAAGTATCTCGAAGAGTCCGGGGTGTGGATCTCGTCGATGAGGTAGACTTCGCCGTCACGGAGACCGAACTCGTACTTCGTATCCACGAGGATGAGGCCGCGCTTGGCTGCCAGCTCGGTGCCGCGTTCGAAGAGGGCAAGGGCGATCTTTTCGATCTTTTCGTAGGCTTCTTTGGGGACAATCCCTTTAGAGATGATCTCTTCGCGGGAGATATTTTCGTCGTGTCCTTCGTCTGCTTTGGTGGTGGGGGTGAGGATGGGGTGGTCAAACTTCTGGTTCTCCTTCAGACCCTCAGGCAGGGTGATGCCGCAAAGGGAACGCTCTCCCTCCTTGTAGGCGCGCCATGCGCTGCCGGTGATGTACCCGCGCACGATGACTTCGACTTTGAGGGGCTCGCAGGCGAGACCCACGGTGACCATGGGGTCGGGGGTAGCGACTTTCCAATTGGGGACGATGTCGCGTGTGGCATCGAGGTTATAGGCGGCGATGCGGTTGAGGATCTCGCCTTTGTAGGGGATGCCCTCGGGGAGAATGACGTCGAAAGCAGAGATGCGGTCGGTGACGACCATCACGAGGAGACCGTTCTCGAGGGTGTAGACGTCGCGAACTTTGCCGTGATAGACACTTTGGAGGCCTTCGAGGCGAAGGTCGGTGTTCGTTAAAGCTTTAGCCATGATTTTGATGCCGATATAGGCTGATTTTATGTAGGAAATGGAAAATTATTTTTGCACGTACCGAGAAGTTTTTTCGGTCTGTACCCGGGGAAAATTTCTCACGTACCGAGAGCGGCCTCCCGGTACGGCCGAAATTTTGCTTCAGGTCTTGTCTGTGGCGTCCGCGCCTTCCGTCGTGGCGGATGAACCCGTCTCGGAGGGGGGCTCCCTTTTCTCCGGGAGGCGTGCCCTTTCACTCTCCTCGTACGCCGAGACGATCTTTTTGACCAGACCGTGACGCATCACGTCCGTCTCCTCGAAAGCGACCCAACCGATGCCCTCGACTTTGTCTCTGAAGAGCCGCTCCGCTTCCCTGAGACCGGAGGAGACCCCTCTCGGGAGGTCGACCTGCGAGATGTCGCCCGTGATGATCATCTTGGCGTTAAGGCCGAGGCGGGTGAGGAACATCTTCATCTGGTGCGTGGTCGTATTCTGGGCTTCGTCAAGGATGACGACGGCGTCGGAGAGGGTACGACCCCGCATAAAGGCGAGGGGCGCTATCTGGATGACGGAGCTCTCCATATACTCGCGGAGCTTGGTCTGTGGGACGAGCTCCATAAGGGCGTCGTAGAGGGGCTGGAGGTAGGGGTCGAGCTTCTCTTTCATCTCGCCCGGGAGGAACCCGAGCTTCTCGCCGGCTTCGACGGCGGGACGGGAGAGGATGATGCGGCGGACCTGCTTGCTGCGGAGCAGTTTGACGGCCATGGCGATGGCGAGGAACGTCTTGCCGGTGCCGGCGGGTCCGGTGGCGAAGACGAGGTCTTTCTCTTCGATCTCCCGGGAGAGGCGCTCCTGGTTGGGCGTCTTGGCCTTTACCGGTTTGCCGTTTGCTCCGTAGAGGAGGATGTCGGGATCCTTATGGTTTTCGACCTGAGAGCCGTGTGCCAGCTCGGCGACGACGTTCTCCGGAAGGGCGTTGAACTGCACCGCGTAAGCCTCCAGCTTGTGGAGAAACTTCAGCATCTGCTCCGTCTCGAGCGGCTCTCCGACTATCTTCATCACGTTGCCGCGTGCCATAATGCGGAGCTTGGGAAACATATCCCTCAAGAGTACGAGGTTACGGTTATTTATTCCGTAGAAGATGGCCGGGTCGGCTTCTTCGAGCAAATAGATCCGTTCGTTAGTCATCGCTTTTCGGTTTCTTTCCGAGTAACAGCTCCTCCACGCCCCTCTTGAGGTCTTTTTCGGGCAAGAGCCCGGCCGCAATCGTCGGCGTCTCTTTCATCGGGATGAAAAGGAGTGTGGGATAGGCTTGCACGCCCATAAGGTAGGAGAGGTTCGGCGCAAGCTCTGCGTCGATGCTGTAGACGACTATCTTGTCCTTATATTCCTTGGCGATGGCTTTGAGGCGGGGTCTGAGGAGATGGCAGGGGACGCACCAAGTGGCGTAAAAGTCCACTATGGCGGGCTTGTCTCCCACATACTTGAAGTCCCCGCCCTCTCTCCAGTCAAAGACGAGGCGGGCGAAGTCGTCCGGCGTGAGTTCGTTAATGACTCCCGGCACCGGCTTCTCCTGTCCCAAGGCATGAAGTGTGCCGAACGCGGAGAGAAGAATGGCGAGAAGCCGGAGGCGCAGGTGTATCGTTTGTCTGAGCATAAAAGTCTTCTTGTCAAAAAATAGAGGCTTATCGGGCGGGGTCTTATCGGGGTACAGGCCAAAAAACTTTCCTTGCACGTACCCGGAGCTTCACGTGGTACAGACCGGGAAAAGTACCCCGGTACGTACCAAAAACAGCCCGCACGCCGATAGTACAAATATACCTATTTAGCGCTTTATGCGGCTTACGGGCGTGATGAGGAAACGAACCGTGTAGACTCGCTCCGAAAGGAGGTACTTGTCCAGCGGCAGCGCACCCCAGGTATTAATGCACCCCAGCCCCATGTGGTAGCCGTCGAGGCGGACGAAGAGGGAAGCGGGATCCGGATCCAGGAGCTCCGAGTGCTTCTGCCCTTTCGCGGGGAAGCCGTCGAGGGCATCGATGCTGTACGGAAGAGCGGATGCAAAGAACGGTGCGTCCGAGTAGAAACCAAGCCCCGTACCGTCATCGGAGAGGAGGCTCCAGTACCTCAGGTCACCGTGCAGTCCCGTCTCCTGCGGACGGATGTAGGGGTAAAAAGTACTTGCCGCCTCCTGAGTGTACCTCCCGATGAACTGCCCTCCCTTGCGGTCGAGGTAGTTCTCCAGAGGTCCCCTGCCGTAATAGTCGAGCGTGTGGAGCGTGCGGGGTACCGCTAACTTCATCCCTACGCTGAAAGGCAGGCTCTCACGATTGTCGTCCAATCTCTCGAGCCGCTCTTCGAGGTAAATTTTGCCCTCCGACGCTATGGTGTAGGTGAGGGTGAGGCGGGCATTCGGCTCGGGGAGCAGATACCGGGCAGTAGCGTGACCGGTGCCGTCCTCTACGGAGTACGCGAAGTCTTCGAGGGTAAGGGTGGGCTTACGCCACGCCTCCCACTTCGTCTGGAGCGAGGCCCCCATATCGTTGTCGGTGGGTGCGCGGTAGAAGTTGGGCTCCATCTTGGTGCCGGGCGTGAGGAAAGAGACCCCGGCATACTTCAAGGCAGAGAGGAGTCCGTCTTTTTTGTCAAAGACCGCCACGCTGCCCGTCCCGTCGAAGAGGAAAGAGACCGTCTCTGTGTCTTCCTTGAGGCGGACGGCGCTCTTCGCCACAGGCTTCGGCATCTCGAGAGCGGGAGACCTCAGGACGAGCTCTTCGCGCGCCACTTCGTAGCCTTTCGGCAGGAGCGGTTCCGCCTCCCCGAGGGTATAGGTCACGTCAAGGAAGATCTCTCCGTCCGCGGGAAGGGCGGGGTACCGGACGCTTTGGGTCACGACCTCGCCGGGACCGATCTCGGGCAGGGTGAGGGAGGTGGAGTAGTACTCGGAGCCGTCCACCATGACCTTCAGACCAAGAATAATTTTTTGTACAGACCTAAAAACAAATTCCGACCGTACCCGGAGTGTCGCCTCGGTACGTGTGAAATTTTGGAGCGTGGTGTGCAGGTTTTGGTACCCGTACTTTACTTCCGCGGCGTGGGGATTGGGCTGCTTGTAGATGTTGAAAAGACCGTTGTTGCAGAAATTGTTGTCCGAGGGGTCGTAGTCGTTCCAGTCTCCGCCATAGCCTTGGACACGTCTGCCGTCCCGCATCATATACTGAGACTGATCGATGAAGTCCCAGATGAATCCGCCCTGCAGGACGGGGTATTTGCGGAAGAGATTCAGGTACTCCTCGAAGCCGCCGAGGGAGTTACCCATCGCGTGGGCATACTCGCAGATGATGTAGGGCTTCGTGATGCTGTCCCTCTTGGCATAAGCCTCCATTTCCTCCGGCGTGCGGTACATACGGGCGTAGATGTCGGTATTAGGGCCGTCGATGGCTCTTTCGAGCATAATGGGGCGGCTCGTGTCGAGTGCCTTTATCGCCTGCTTTGCGGCAGCAAAGTTGACCCCGTCGCCGGCTTCATTGGACATAGACCAGATGAGGATGGAGGGGTGGTTGCCACGGGAAAGGACGTGCCTCACGTTTCGCTCGATGTGTGCTTTCTCCCACAGCGGTTGCTTGGCAAGGGAGGCGTCGCCGTACCCCATCCCGTGGCTCTCGAGGTTCGCTTCGGCGAGGATGTAGATCCCGTACTTGTCCGCGAGCTCATAGAAGTAGGGATCATTCGGGTAGTGGGAGGTGCGGACGGCGTTGATGTGGTACTGCTTCATCAGGCGGAAGTCCTGCTCCATCTCTTCTCTCGATACCACGGGACCGCTCTCGGGGACCATATCGTGGCGGTTGACCCCTTTGAAAAAGAGGCGGCGACCGTTCAGGAGGAAGACGCCGTCCCGTATCTCTATATGCCGGAAACCGACATTGAACTTATGCACCTCCGTAACCGCCTTCGTCTTCCGGTCTATGGTACGGACGAGGAGCGTATAGAGATTGGGCGTCTCCGCAGTCCAAGCCCGGGCGTCGGGGACGAGGACGCCGACTTCCGTGCCGGCCGACTCAAAGCCCGGAAACTCCCTGTGCCACACTTCTCTGCCATCCGGATCGGTGAGGGTGAAGAGGTAGGCTGGTCTGCCCTTGCTCTTGAGGGAGAAAGAGAGCTTACCGTCCTTGTAGCCGTTCACGAGGTCTTGGCGTAGGTTGAGGTCGGAGAGGCGGTCTTTGGGGCGGGAGATCAGGTAGACGTCGCGGGAGAAACCCGAGAAGCGGAACATATCCTGGTCCTCCAAGTACGTGCCGTCACTCCAGCGGAAGACGCGAAAAGCTATGAGGTTCTTTTCTCCCGGCTTCAGGAAGGGGGTAAGGTCAAACTCCGCTTCCAGCTTCGAGTCCTCCGAGTAGCCGACAAACGTCCCGTTCACCCAGACGTAGACGTTGCTCGTGACGGCGCCGATATGGAGGATGATGTCGCGCCCTTTCCAGTCCGAAGGTATCTCGATCTCCCGACGGTAGGAGCCGACGGAGTTGTGCGGGAGGGGGACGGGGCTTTTCTCCAGAGGTCGATTCTCGAAGTGTCCTCTCCAGGGGTAGCCCACGTTGACGTACATCGGGTCATTAACCCCGTTCTTTTCCCACATCCCCGGTATGGGCATCGTGCGCCAGGAGCTGTCGTCGTATCCCGGCTTGAAGAAGTCCCGAGGGTAGCCCTCCGCGTCCGGCGTGTAGCTGAATTTCCAGGTGCCGTCCAGGCTGAGGACGTTGGAGGACGTGAGGAGACCGGCGCCCCGCATCTCTTCGAGTGAGGGGTAGCTCTCGAAGTCGGCGTGTGCTTCGAGACGGTTCACTTGGTTCACGAGCGGATCCTGCCATTCGTCGAAAGTTTGTGCCCCGGCGGGCAGGACGAAGAAAGTGCTTAGGAGAGGGAGGAGGTATTTCATTGCAGTCTGTGGAAAAGTTTGGTACGGGCTGAAAAAAGTTTCCCGGTCTGTATCTTTTTCCCCTCTCGGTCCGTATCTCGAGATCGTCTCGGTACGGCCGAAATCGGGGCGACTATTTGAACCGGGTCTGAAGCTCTTTCGGGGTGAGGAAAGAGACGATCGTCTGCCCGGAGGCCGTGACGAGGTAGTCGGGGAGGAGGAAGAGCTGCTTAAGCAGCTCGTGCGCCATCATGGAGGACGCGGGGAAGGAGGCCGAGCGCACTCGGTAGGAGACGACCTTTTGGACTATTTTGTCCATCAAGACGTCTTCGGAGGAGCGACCTGTAGAAGCACACTCTTCGAGTACGGAGAGGAGCAGTTCCTCCTCCGACCCTGCGGGGGATCCTGCTGGGACGGCGTTGACGGAGTAGGTCATGGACCCCATCGGCGAGATGTCGAACCCCACGCCCGAGAGCTCGTCCGAGTATTCTTTCAAGAGCGACGCTTCTCTCGCCCCAAGCTCCACGAGGGCGGGGAAAAGGAGTGTCCCGCTGAGGGCATCGCCCGCCCGGAGCGCTTTCTTCACCGAGTGGTAGGCAATCTGGAACTGCGCCCTCGGCAGATGTACGAGGCAGATACTGCCGTCGTAGACGGTGACGGCGTAGGGCTCCATAAGGACAGGCTCGGGGAAAGACTTCGTGATGGCTGAGGAGGCGATTTCTTCGAAAGCCCCCGAGAGGTTTTGCCGCTTTGGGGCGGCGGACGCTCTTCTGCGCTCGTAGTCGGCGTTGAAGTCCTGCCACCCGGAGAGATCCGGCATAGAGGAAACCGATCTGGGGGATGCGGCAGGGGCGTTAAGGGCACTCGTAACTTCCACAAAGGGACTTACGACGGGAGGTTCGCCGATGAGTGCGGGATCGCGGGGCTTGGCGACGGGTATCTCTATTCGTTCCTCAGGGTGATCGGTGAAGTCGAGAGACGGGAGGGCGTTACCCGTCATAAGGACTTTGCGCACAGCGGAGAAGAGTATGGAGCCGATGTCTGCCTCCTCCGCAAACTTGATTTCCGTCTTCGTAGGCGAGATATTGACATCGATCGCGGAAGGATCCACGCTGAGGTAAAGGAAGTACTCCGGTTGTTCACCCTTGGGAATCATGTTGCCGTAGGCATTCAGAACCATCCTATGGAAATAGGGGTGGCGCATGTACCTCTCGTTGGCGAAAAAGTACTGCCCCGCACCCCGCTTACGGGTATGCGAAGTCCGCGAGACGAACCCTCTCACGGTCACGAGCGGACTCTCGGCCTCCACGGGGAGGAGGGCGCCGGAGAGCCGGCTTCGACCGAAAAGTCCCAGCACCCGCTCTCTGAGTACGGAGGCGGGTAGGGTGAGGACGGTCTGGTCGTTGTGCTCGAGGGTGAAAGAGATACCGGGGCGGACGGCAGCCACGTTTTGGACCTCGGAGAGGATGTGGCGAAACTCCGTCTCGTCGCTCTTGAGAAACTTCCGACGCGCCGGCACGTTATAGAAAAGTCGGCGGATCAGGAAGTTGGATCCCGGCGCACAGACCATCTCCTCGTGCGAGACCTCTTTCGAGCCTTCGAGTACCAGTTTGATGCCCCTTTCGGCATCCGCAGTGCGGGTCTGCAGGGTTACTTCGGAGACGGCGGCGATGGAGGGCAGAGCCTCGCCCCTGAACCCCAGCGTGGTGAGCTGAAAGAGGTCGTCCGCGCTCCGAATCTTGCTCGTGGCGTGCCTTTCGAAGGCCATGCGCGCATCCATCGGCGCCATACCTTTGCCGTTGTCGACGACCTGGATCAGCGTCCGACCTGCGTCTTTGATGAGGATGCGGATGTCCGAAGCGCCCGCGTCCACGGCGTTCTCCACAAGCTCTTTCACGACGGAAGCGGGGCGCTGTATCACCTCGCCTGCCGCGATCTGGTTGGCGATATTGTCGGGAAGAAGCTTTATGATGCTGTCCATTTGGTCAGTTGGGGGTCGGAAAATTGGTCGTTAGGAGCCGTCGAAAGTTCTACCTTCAAAGTTACGAAAAAATGAGGTACAGACCGAGACACTTTTCTCGGTCCGTATCTCGTCCGACTTCCGGCCCGTATCTCGACGACGCGAGATACAGGCCCAGAACGTTGCATAGCACCTCATCTGCTACGTTGCTTGCGGCATTCGGGCTTGGTCGTGTACAAGCGTACACTCCCGTCGCCCTCAGCCTTAGCGCCTTGCATCTGAGGCACTCTGTAACGGTCTCCACGAAAAACTCCGTTTTTCATACCTTGAGACCCTTTTGTACAAAGGTCTCAAGCTGAAATTTACGCCTCCATTGAGGACTTTGGGGTCAAAAAGCCAGACTGAGGCCGGAGAGGTGCGCGGGGGCTGCAAAGGGGAGGGCGTGGGGTCGCTTGATCTCGACGAGCAGTGCTTTCATCTCGCGGGGCACGGGGTCGAAGTCGAGGGTCATCTCGTAGGTCGCTATCTCGGAGAGGGGCATCATCCGGAAAAAAGTTCCCGCTCCCGCCGTGAGGTTGTAGGTCTTGACTTCGACGAGGTTATCGCCCTTTTGGAGCGGGAGAAGGAGGGTGAGCGCGCCGTCGCCCTCCCTTTGGAGTGCGGCGTCGACAGGGGTGCCGTTAAGCGCCACAAGGAGACCGTCCGAGAAGTCGAACCGCACAGGCAGCTTCATCGCTTCGTCCGCCGCGAGCGTGAGGCGGTACATCATCCCGCGGTGCACCTCAAGGGTGTCCCGCACTTCGTCCGTCCACGCGCAGTCTGTCTTCCCAAACTGCACTTTTTCCGGCGCAAAGTCGCCGAAGAGCCCCCGTGCAGAGCCCTTTTCCCACGTCCCTTTGGCAGTGACTTTGGAGAGGTCGGGCTTATAAAAAGAGGGGTTGGAGGCCGGGAGGGTGAGGCGCGCGCCGTTGAGGGAGATGGTCCGGCCCGCTTCGGCTTCCGTGTAGTGGAGGGTGACTTTTTCTCTCGGCTCCGTCACCCAGCGGTAGCCGGAAACGGCGCGGAATGAGGCGTAGTAGTCTGCCGAGGAGTGGGTGTAGAGGGGTTCGGCGTTGTGGGCGTCGAGTACGGCGTCCTTCAGGACACGGGCGGTGAGGTCTTCCGTCACGGGCGAAGGAAAGCGGAGACACACGACGGTGTAGAGCCCTTCGTCGGGGATGGAGGTGAAGGCAAGCCTGCCGCCCGTCGTGACTTCAAACGGGACTTTCCGACCGCCCTTGACGGTGCGGGCGGAGAGCGGAGAGGGAGAGAGATGGGGGAGAGAGACGGACGAAATGCCTTTTTCCACAAAGAGATAGAGACTCTTGCCGTCGGGCGACAGGGTGGCGTTTGGTACAAAGCGCGCAGGCCGGGTGCCATAGACCGCCTCTTTCACGGGGTCGAGGAAAGCGCCCATCCTTTCCAAGACCTCCCGCTCGTAAGGCACCACTGCGCCCGACCCCATAGGTCCGATATTGAGGAGGTACTTGCCCCCGCCGGTGACGACGCGGATGAGGTCGCGGAGCTTCTCGGCAGCCTTGGTCTCCGCAGAGATAGAGTGGTCCTGCCAAGAGCGATAGCCCCAAGTCTCGGGGAAAATACCGGCGGCCGTCTGCCACGGAAGATCCATCGCATAGTCCGGGAGGGCATTGTCCGGCATAACGGCGAAGTCCGCGTAGTCGTTGCCGAGCCGGCCGCTCACCATACACTGCGGTTGCAGACTGTGGACAAGGGCATAGAGCTCTGCGCTCTGATGCTCGGTGAGGGAACCCATATCAAACCATATCTCGTCGATGGTGCCGTAGTTCGAGAGCAGCTCCGTGACCTGTGCCTTATTGTACTCGTGGTGGGCGGGAGTGACGGGGTCGGCGTTGTGGGAGGTGAAAGGCACGGCATACGGGTAGTGCCAGTCGATGAGGGAGAAGTAGACGCCGAAGCCGAGTCCCGCCCTGTGGCACGCCTCGGCCATCTCGGAGACGAGGTCGCGGTGGGCAGGGGTGCCGTCAAAAGAATTGTACTTCGTCGTCGCTGTCTTGAAGAGGCAAAAACCATCGTGGTGCTTGGCGGTGAGGACGATGCTCCTCATGCCGGCTTTTTTTGCCAAAGCCGCGATGGAATCGGCATTAAAGTCCCCGGCCGAGAAGTCCCTTGCTGCTGCCTCGTACCAATCAGAGAAGTGTACCCCGAACGTGAGTATCTGTTCCGAATAGCCTTCCCGAACCGGCTCGCCGTCGAAGACTCCGCCGAAGAGGGAGTAGAGACCGTAGTGGATGAACATCGAGTACTTGTCCCCAAACCAGTCGGATGCCTGGGCAAAAGCGGAGAGCGGAGCGAGGAACAGAAACAAAAAGGAAAGGAAGCGGAGGCGCATAGCGTATGAGAAATATAGTTTTCGGTATGTGGTGCAAAGGTAGCGAATAATAAGAGACTTTTGCAGGGAGGTCTCAAGACACGAAAAACTGACCTATAGGCAAAAAAACTTTTCCGGTACGGGCGAAAAAATAAAATCGGCCTGTACCGGAAGATCACTTGGTACAGGCCGATTTTATTTGCTCCTATCGGGAGCCGATCGGGGCATCAAAGAAGCGCGTCGATCGCTTTTTTGAGGGTCTCTTTGCTCTGGGCACCCACCTTGCGGTCTACGAGCTGACCGTCCTTGAAGAAAAGGATCGTGGGGATGTTGCGCACGGAGTACAAGGCGGGCGCGTCGCTGTTTTCGTCCACATTGAGTTTGCCGATGGTCACTTTGCCGGCGTACTCACCTGCGAGCTCTTCGATGATCGGGCTCACGAGACGGCAGGGACCGCACCATACGGCCCAAAAGTCAACGACTACGGGTTTGCCCTTCTTGATTTCTTCGGCGAGGTTCGCGTCTGTAAAAGTAAATTCCATTTTTAATGTGTTTGAACTAAAATGATTTGTATGACTGAAACTATTCTTCTTTCCTGTACGCTTAGAACAACCCTTCCGCGGGATTAGTTCACTTCCACTCTGATGTCGGGGATGGCCGTGAGCTGGTCGATGATGTCCTGAGTGATGCGGAGACGTCTCGACTGCGGTGCTGCCGTCACTTGAAGTCCGTTGGAGGTGTCGGTGATCACAAACTCCACCTCAATGTCCCCCTCCGGCACTTGGGTGAAGGTGTCGATGATCGCGTCCGCCGCTTCGTCCTCATTGAGCGCAAAAAGGGGCGCCATAATGCGGATTTTGGAGACCATATCCTTGTAGACTTTGTCGAGGAGGTTGATGGAAGAGACATCGAAGTAGAAACGGGTACCGTTGTAGGCGGGGTTGACACGCCCTCTGACGAGGATGCAGAGCCCTTCGCGACCGAAGCCGCCGTACTTGACGAACTGTTCTCCGAAAAGCGGCAGCTCCCCTTCGCCGTCAAAGTCCTGCACCTTGATGATGGAGAAAGGATTACCGTTTCTCGCGGTACCCTCTCTTGCGCCGGTGACGATGCCGCCAAGGGTGACGTCCTTGCCCGCAAACTCCTCCCACTTGCCGATCTCGGCGCCGTGCATATTGCACTTGTGCCTCAGGACAAGGGCGTATTTGTCCAAGGGCGAAGCGGTGAGGTAGAGCCCGAGGTACTGTTTCTCGTAATTGAGCCGCTCGATGTCGCTCCACGGGGAGGCGTGGGCTTCGAGGACGGGTTTGGAGACTTCGTTCATCACTTCGTCGCCGAAGAGCGACTGCGTGGCCACTTGCGCGGCGCCTTTAGTCCGCTCGTTGTATTTGACGAGAGCGTTGAGGAAACGGCCGTCCTTGCCGTCGGTTTCCTCGAGGTAGTCTTCCCGCGTGAAGGTCCCGAAGCTGTCGAAAGCCCCGGTGTAGACCAGCATCTCGAAATCTTTCTTCTGGGAGGCGACGGAGACGGGTAGACGCGAGAAGACCTCATAGACGTCCGAGAAAGTGCCGTTCTCGTCGCGCTCCTTGAGTATGCCCGAGACCGTGCTCGTATTGATCCCCTTGATGCCGAGGAGCCCGAAGCGTACCTGCCCTTCTTTATTCACGGAGAAAGTCCCCTGGCTCTCATTGATGTCGGGACCGAGGACTTCGATGCCGTTCTTTTGGCACTCTTTGATGTATTTGCTGATTTCGTTGATGTCGTTGAGGTTGCGGCTCATAACCCCGGCGAGGAACTCCGCAGGGTAGTGCGCTTTGAGATAGGCCGTCTGGTAGGCGACCCAGGCATAGCACGCGGCGTGACTCTTATTGAAGGCGTAGGAGGCGAATTTCTCCCACTCTTTCCAGATCTTTTCCAAGGTCTCCGCCTTGTAGCCGTTCGCTTCGCCGCCGGAGAGGAACTTAACCTTGAGCTTGGCCATCATTTCGAGTTTCTTTTTCCCCATAGCCTTCCGGAGGTTGTCGCTCTCTCCGCGTGTAAAGCCCGCGATGGCCCGGGACAGAAGCATGACCTGCTCCTGGTAAACCGTGATGCCGTACGTTTCGCGGAGGTACTCTTCCATCTCCGGGAGGTCGTACTCGATGGGCTCTTCTCCGTGTTTGCGTGCAATGAAAGAGGGGATGTTGTCCATAGGTCCCGGTCGGTAGAGTGCGACCATGGCGATGAGATCCTCGAAGACGGAAGGCTTCAGTTGCCTGAGGGATTTCTGCATCCCGGGCGATTCAAACTGGAAGACGGCGTGCGTGTTTCCGTCCTGGAAGAGCTTGTAGGTGAGTTCGTCGTCGAGCGGTATGCGGTCGATGTCGAGCTCCTTACCGGTGGAGAGTTTGATATTACGCAAAGCTTCCCTGATGATCGAAAGGGTCTTAAGCCCCAGGAAGTCCATCTTGATGAGTCCGGTCGACTCGATGACGCTGCCTTCGTACTGCGTGGCGAGGATTTTCTCCTTGGTGTCCTTATCCGTGGAGGTGCATACGGGGACGACGTCGCTTATGGGCTGTTTGCCGATGATGATACCGCAGGCGTGAACGCCGGTGTTGGAGACGGTGCCTTCGAGCTGCATAGCGTACTTGAGGGTCTCGTATTCGCCCCCGCCGGCGTCGTAGTAGCTCTTAAGCTGGGGGACGTTATCGATGGAGGCTTTGACGGTGATCTTTTTGACGCCTTCGATGCGGTCCGGGATCTGCTTAGAGAGGACGTTGGTCTCGGAGAAAGGCAGACCCACCACTTTCCCCACCTGCTTGATGGCGCTTTTGGCGGCCATGGTATTGAAGGTGACGATGTGGGCGACGCGGTCTTTGCCGTAGGTATTGGTGACCCACTCGAGGATCTGCTGCCGTCCGTCGTCGTCGAAATCGACGTCGATATCGGGGAGCGAGATACGGTCGGGGTTCAGGAACCGCTCGAAGAGGAGGCCGTACTTAAGCGGGTCGAGGTCGGTGATGCGGAGGCAGTAGGAGACGATGGAGCCTGCGGCGGATCCGCGTCCCGGTCCCACGATGACGCCGAGGCGGCGTGCGGCGGCGATGAAGTCCTGCACGATGAGGAAGTAGCCTGGGAACCCCATCGTGATGATGGTGTCGAGCTCGAAGTCGAGACGCTCCCGTACTTCGTCGGAGAGCGGGTCGCCGTAGCGCTCTTTGGCTCCTTCGTAGGAGAGGTGACGGAGGTACTCTGCCTCCGAAGTGAAAGGCTCGGGTATCTTGAAGTCGGGCATCAGCGGGGCATGCTCGATGGAGTAGACTTCCACTTTGTCCAAAATCTCCATCGTATTTGCGAGGGCGTCGGGTACGTCGGAGAAAATCTCCTTCATCAGGTCGTACCCCTTGAGCCACTCCTGCTTGGTGTAGGGGTGGAAGCGGTTGGGGTCCTCAAACGTCTGGTTGCGTCCGATGCAGATGAGTCTTTCGTGGGCTTCGGCGTCGGCTTCGCCCGCGAAGTGTACGTCGTTCGTGGCGATGCACTTCACCCCCAGTTCCCGGCCGAGAGCCAGGAGCTCGCGGTTCACTTCTTCCTGCTTGGGGAACGTGTTCCGGTTGCCGCGGGGTTTGTCCGTCTTGTGCCTCTGGAGCTCGAGGTAATAGTCTTCGCCAAAGATGCTTTTGAACCACAGGATGCTCTCTTTCGCCCCATGGAGGTCGCCCGCCATAATGAGCTGGGGGATCTCGCCTCCGAGACAGGCGCTTGCGGCGATAAGCCCTTCGTGAAATTCTTCGAGGAGCTCCCGGTCGATACGCGGTTTGTAGTGGTAGCCTTCGGTGTAGCCTTTGCTGACCAGCTTGGCGAGGTTGTGGTAGCCGGTGAGGTTTTTGGCCAGGAGGATGAGGTGGTAGTAGTCTTTGTTGCGCGATTTGCCGTCGGCTCCGACTTGGCTTTTCGTCCCCTTGGAGAGGCGTCCGTCTTTGGCAAAATAGACTTCGCACCCGATTATGGGCTTGAAGATTTGGCGCTCCAAGAGTTTCTTTTCTTCGAGAAGCTCAGGCGTCTCTCCTTCGGTCTCGATTCGCCCTTTGAGCTCTTTGAGGGCGGAAGTGACGGGGCTGTTCTTCTTGGCGATATAGTCGGTGAACTCCTTGATCCCGAACATCACGCCGTGATCCGTGAGCGCGAGCCCGGGCTGCCCGTCTGCGTAGGCCGCGTCCACCAGTTTGCTCACCGGGGAGAGGGCGTCGAGGACGGAGTAATAGGAGTGGACGTGCAGGTGTACGAAAGGTTTTATCTCTCTGGGGTTGTCCATTAGTCAGCTGTTGGGAGTGAATTATTTTTTTGCACGTACCGAGACCATCTTTTCGGTCCGTGCGGGAAAAAGTTTTGGGTCTGTACCAAAAAGTCTTTTTGGTCCGTACCCCGCTTGTGCGGCATACACGGAGCTTAAGCTCCGCGCAGTTCGGGATAGGTGCGGAAAAACTCCTCTTCCGAAAGTCTTCGGATGCCGAGCTCTTCCGCTTTCTGGAGCTTTGAAGGACCGACGTTTTCGCCGGTGACGAAAAGGGTCGTCTTCCCGGTGATGCCGCTGCCCGTTTTCGCACCGTGTCGGGTGAGGAGCTCTTTGAGTTCGTCCCTCGATATGGAAGAGAAAACCCCGCTGATGACGACCGTTTCGCCCTCCAGAAGCGAGCTTTCGCGGACGGGAAGCCCGCTTTCGCCCTCCCCGAAAGAGAGGTTCAAGCCCACCTCTTTCAGCCCTAAAACAATCTCGCGGTTCCGGGGTTCGGAGGCGTAAAGACGGATGCTCTCCGCGATCATCGGTCCGATCTCGTCGAGTGCCGTGAGCGTCTCCAGTGACGCCGAGAAAAGGGCATCTATGGAGCCGAACTCCCGTGCCAATTTGTCCGCCACACGGGCGCCCACGAGCTTGATGCCGAGGGCAAAGAGGACTTTATTGAAGGGCGTCTTTTTGCTCTCCTCCAAGCTTGAGAGGAGGTTGCGGGCTTTTGCCGCCTTGAATCCGGGCAGAGTGAGCAGCTCCTCCTCCGTGAGGCGGTAGAGGCGCGAGGGGTCGTGGACACGGAGGTTCTCCGCAAGCAGGTGGACGGTTTTGGGACCGAGGTTGATGTTCATCGCACCGCGCGAAGCGAAGTGCTCGATCTTACCCTCCACTTGGGCGGGACAGTCCCACTCGTTGGTGCAGATTGTGGCCGCCATGCCTTCGAGACGGTGCGTGGGGTGTCCGCAGGAGGGGCAGACTTCGGGCATCCGGACGGGGTCTCCCGTTTTGTCGTCCCGCATATCGACCTTCACGGACGTAATCTTGGGGATGATTTCGCCCCCTTTCTCCACTGTGACCCAGTCGCCATAGCGGAGACCGAGCTCCTCTATGATATCCGCGTTGTGGAGCGAGGCGCGCGACACGGTGGTGCCGGAGAGGAGGACCGGGTCGAGCTCGGCTACGGGTGTGATTACGCCCGTCCGTGCCGTCTGAAACGTCACCCCCAAAAGACGCGTCACCGCCTCCTCCGCATCAAACTTGTACGCCATCGCCCACTTCGGGGACTTGGCCGTCCAACCGATTTCGTCGTGTACCCGGTAGTCGTCTGCCTTGACGACGATGCCGTCCGTGGCCACGTCCAGGGCGTGGCGCCTCTCGTCCCACTCGTCGATGTAGGCGAAGAGCTCTGCCGGCGTCTCACAGATCCGGTAGTGCTCCGACGTCCTCAGCCCCATCTCTTTCATTCGCTCCAAGCGATCGTGATGCATGGGCGGGAGCCAACTTTTGTCCGGAGAAAGGAGGTAATAGAAGATGCAGGTGGGCTTTCGCTCCGCGACGACACGGGCGATATTTTCTTTCGTTTTGATCGTACCCGCTACGGCGTTGCGGGGATTTGCAAAGAGTGGGAGTCCCTCCTCTTCGCGCTTCCGATTGAGCGCATGGAACGCGTCCCGTGGCAGAAGCACTTCACCCCGCACTTCGACGATGTCGGGGAGCGGGGTGTCGCTCCTGAGCCTTAGGGGGACAGAGGGGATGGCGCGTATCGCTGCCGTGATGTCTTCGCCCACTTTGCCGTCGCCCCGCGTCAGTGCCCGGGAGAGAAGTCCCTTTTCGTAGGTGACGGAGATGGAAGCCCCGTCGTATTTGAGCTCCGCGACGAGCGGGACACTTCCTCCGACTGCTTCTCTCATCCGAGAAATAAAGGCCTCGGCTTCTCCCTTGTTGTAGGTGTTCGAGAGGGAGAGCATAGGCTCCCGGTGGGGTACCTTTTCGCCCGCTCTGGACTCGGCAACGCCTATGAACTCGCTCCCCACCCTCTGTGTGGGAGAATCGGGAGTGATGAGCTCGGGGTGTGCGACCTCGAGTGCTTCGAGCTCGTGCATCAAGCCGTCGAACTCGCGGTCGCTTATCGTGGGGCGGTTTAGGGTGTAGTACTCGTATTCGTACTGCACGAGAAGCCGCCTAAGATCGGATATGCGTTCGCCGTCCGGCGTGGCATCAAAGAGGCTCTTCATTTACTTGAGGAGGAAGGAGGAGGTGACGGTGATGGTGGCTGTTTTTTCGATGCTGGAGGTGTTGAAGTTGCCGCCCCAAGAGTATTCTTCGTTGGAGTTCTTGCCGTTGATTTGGAAGACCCCCATACTGGACGACTTCAGTCCCGAGATGCGCGAGTTGCTCTCTCCCGCAATCTTCTCGGCCCGCTCACGGGCATCGGCGGCTGCTTCGCCGAGCATCTCGAGCTTGAGGTCTCCGAGGCCGTTGTAGTAGTACTCGGGGAAAGAAGGCGAGACGGTGACCCCTTGGGCGATGAGTTCGCCGATGCTCTTGGAGAGTTTGTCTGCCTTGTACACGTCGCCGGTGGTTATCGTGACGCTTTGGGAGACGATGTAGCCGTCGGGCTCTTCGATGTACCGCCCGGCGGATCCGGAGTAGTAGCCGTTCACCTTTTCTTTCGACGAAACGGCTCCGAGGGAGATCTCCTCATCGGTTACGCCCTGGCTTTTGAGGAAAGAGAGTACTTGGGCTCTCTGCCTCTCGATCTCCTTATAGCCCTCAAGGGGGGTGGCGGAGTGCGCGGAGTAGGAGAAGCTCCAGACGGCGAGGTCGCTCGTGAAGTCGCGGGAAGCCATCCCTTTGACGGAGACGGTACGCGGGCTGGTCTTAAAGGTGCGGATGGCGCTGACGCCGATGAAAGCCGCCACGATGAGGGCGACAGAAAAGATCGCTGTGGCGATGATGATGCTGTTAGTCTTCATATTTTCGAGTGAGAGTTAAGAGGTGGGTTTGATGATTGCAGATGTGGTGATGGGGTCAGAGTCCCCTCTGTCTGCCGGTTTTTAATCTCTGAT
>JASBZK010000025.1 GCA_029983505.1 Porphyromonas sp. | reverse complement strand
CCGAAAAGGAAGCGAGACACAGACCGAAAAAAGGAAAAGGTACAGACCGGGACAAACGCCCCGGCCCGTACCTCTTTTCCCTGCCCCTTTGACCCCCCGATGGTAAAGGTCAGGGGCGCTTTATCGACCCTTAGTGCTTCTCGTGGGTGAGCGCTTCCACGACATTGATGGCGTAGTCGGCGAAGTGCTCGTACTCGTCGACGTCGTCCACGTAGTAGACGCTCGGCTCGTACTGGTATTTGCCGGCTTTGAGGTCGAGGATGTTTTGCGCCTCAAGGGTGTCGCGGCGGTTATTCATCTCGTTTTCCATATTCTGGGCCTGGAAGAAAAAGTCCTTGCTCCTGGGCTCTCCGGCGTTGATGGTGTCGATGGTGTGCAGGGTGATCTTCTCTGCCTTTTCGTTGAGGGCGAGGAGGGTGGAGGTGAGCTCGGGCGGGAGCTCCACGGAGTTGCTTCTCCGTCTGTGGATGGAGCGTGCTATATTGAAGCAGGAGTCCCCCATACTCTCAATCTCGGACGCACAGCGCATATAGGCCTGGACGGCGTTGCGGGACTCGCGGGTCATCTCGCCGTTGGAGAGCTTGGTGAGAAACTCCACGATTTCGATCTCGACGCGGTCGGTGATGTTTTCGTACTTCTGTACCCTTTCGAAGACGCTCTGGAAGGTGTCTTCGTTTTCTTCTACAAGTAGTTCGCGCAGCATCTTCAGCATCTCGCTGATGCGGCCGGCGTAGCGGGCAAGCTCTTTCTGTACCTGCACGAGAGAGAGCTCACTCGTGGAGAGGAGCGGGGCGGAGAGGTATTCGAGATGGGCGTACTGCTTCTTGGCGTTTGTCTTCTTGATCGGGCGGATCACAAACTCGCAGATGCGCGCATATACCGGCACAAACCACACCATAATGAGCGTGTTGGTGACGTTGAACATCGTGTGGAAGAGCGAGAGCCCGATGCTCACAGACCCCACGTAGCCGTTCACTCTCTGCCGTATCGCTTCCATGGCGGGGTCGGTGAGGACGGTGGTGGAGGTCATCATCTTGATCTGCTCCGGTGTGTACTTGTCGTGAAGCCCGGCCACGAAGCTGAAGAGATCCCGGGGGTCATCAGCCGATCGGCTGACGATGGAGGCAACGAGGTCTGTGGCGAAGCGGAAAATGGCGAGTACCCAGATTACGCCGAGGACGTTGAAGAGAAGGTGGGAAAAGGCGGTACGCTTCGCGCTGATGTTGGCGTTAAGGGCAGCGAGGTTCGCCGTGATGGTCGTCCCGATATTTTCGCCTAAAATCATGGCCACGCCCATCGTGAAGGGAATCCACCCTTGGGCACACATCACAAGGGTAAGCGCCACCGTGGCACTGGAGGACTGGATGACGAGAGTGAGGATCGTGCCGATGAAGAGGAAGATAAGCACCGACCCGAAGCCCAGACCGGTGTAATGCCTCAGAAACTCGAGCGCCTCAGGAGAGGACTGCAAGTCGGGCATCGATCCTTTGAGGTACTCGAGACCGAGGAAAAGGAGCGAGAAGCCGATGATGAATTCGCCAATCGCTTGGGCTTGGTTCTTTTTCGTAAAGGACAGCAACACCCCCACTGCCATAAGCGGGATGGTGACGGCGGATATTTCCACCTTGAAGCCCAAAAGGGAGATCAGCCAGGCCGTGGCCGTAGTCCCGATATTTGCCCCCATCACGACGCCGATGGACTGGACGAGGTTAAGGAGGCCGGCGTTCACGAAGCTGACGACCATAACGGTCGTGGCGGAGGACGACTGGATAAGTGCGGTGACGAGGAGACCGGTGAGTACGCCGAGGAAGCGGTTGCTGGTCATTGCGGAGAGGAAAGACCGAAGCCTTTCGCCGGCCGCTTTCTGTAGTCCCTCGCTCATGATCTTCATCCCGTAGAGGAAGAGTCCGAGAGAGCCGAGCAGGTTGAGAAAATCAAGAAAAGAGTACTGCATCTGCCAATAAATATAGATAGAGATCGGGAAATGATTATTTCCTCACAAGAATACGGCTGCAAATTTACATAAAAAAGGAATTATTTTTTGCACCTCCCCAATAAGTCCCCCTTACCATCTGCATACAGCAAATAAGTCGTGCAGGTTGCGCCCGAACCTCCTAAGGATCCGTAAACGAGACACGTACCGGGAAAATCTCCCCGGTACGTGTCTCGCTCCACTGTGGTACAGACCAAAAAGATCTCCCCGGTACGACCGAGAAATAAGGCGGGTGTGGCAAAAGTGTTTTGTGAGGCAAAACACGGGAGGCAGCCTCTCCCCCTCGTCGCCTGCTCCGAACGCTCCGCCCTATTCTCTTCTTCTCCCCGCCCGACACCGCATTTTTTGACGCATCCGTATATCGATGTTGCAGCACGGGGGGAATTTTTTTCTTTCAACTATTACTCGTATTTTTGTGGTATGGCGTGGTATGAAGTGTAACGAATAAAGCCGACAAGAATGAAAGCTAAGATAGGGCACTCCTTCTGGGACGCATTCCTGATAGGATTAGGGAGCATCCTTAATCTCTTTGGGGGGTATACGGGATCGAATACTCCTCTTGGAAATGATACCCAATCCATTAAAGAGGATTGGGAGCGAATTGGCGGAGACATAAGAAGAGCGTGGTATGAGTGCAGACTTAACTAACCAAACGCCTCTCGACAAAAACCTCGAAGAAGTCCTTAGTGAGCTTACAGAGGAAACCAAGAAAGAGCTGTTTGTTGCGCTTTCCGAGACCAAACTCTCCTCCTTTTCCGGTCCTATTCCTCATCCCGAGATCCTTAAGGGCTACAAGGACGTAGACCCGTCCTTCCCGGAGCGGATTATCTCTATGGCCGAGCGAGAGCAAAAGAGCAGAATAGCTTTAGCAGAGAAGCGGGAAGAGGAATCGCAAAGAATAGCAAGGCGCGGACAAATCTTCGGGGGAATACTTGCGATGCTTATTATCATCTCTTGTGTCCTATTGGTTCTATTTGGTGCACATACTGTAGCCATTGCTATAGGTACTACTACGATTATCGCCATTTCCGCAATCTTTGTGCTCCAGACTTTGCCATCAAGGCGTTAGGCTCATATAAAAGTTGCGGTCTTAACTTGCCAAGAGTTGCCCTAAGCGAGACACGTACCGGGGAGATTTTCCCGGTACGTGTCTCGCTCCACTGTGGTACAGACCAAAAAGATCTTCCCGGTACGACCGAGAAATAGTTGGCAGTTGATGGTCCGTAGTTGGTCGTGAGGAGGAGGGTGTGCCCCAAGCACGGCAATCCCTTGCATTTCGACCCTTATACACCCTCTTTACATACAACCGTAATCTCGAATCCTCCTCCCGCCATTTTTTTCGTGCAAACTTGGTACTTTTGTACTGCCCCCGTGGGACTGCATTAAGTTCTCCGGATGCCGCACTTTTTCCACAAATAAACCCCGGACTATCTTTATGTCTACGCTTAGATTTCAAGCGGTTCAGGAAGCTTCGCACCGCAAGCCCCGTCCTTTTTCGGCTCCGAAGCTCTTGCCGTCGGAGTACTACGGTTGCAACGTCTTCGACGAGAAGACGATGTCCCGCTACCTCTCAGGCGATACGATTAAGCGCATCCGCAAGGCTGTAAGTGACGGCCGGGCTCTGGATCGCGCCATCGCGGATCAGGTGGCGGCGGCGATGAAGACTTGGGCGCTTGAGCGCGGTGCCACACACTTCACCCACTGGTTCCAGCCGCTCACGGAGGGGACGGCGGAGAAGCACGACTCTTTCATCGATTACACCGGCGGTCCCGGTTCCGAGATCATAGAGCGCTTCGGAGGTAAGTACCTTGCCCAGCAGGAGCCTGACGCCTCTTCTTTCCCCAACGGCGGCATACGCAACACTTTTGAAGCAAGGGGGTACACCGCCTGGGATCCTTCCTCGCCCGCTTTTATCATAGAGGACACGCTCTGCATCCCTACGGTTTTCATCGCCTACACGGGCGAAGCCCTCGACCACAAAGGTCCCCTGCTCCGCTCACTGAACGCCGTGGAGCAGGCCGCGCGAGAAGTCTGCGCCCTCCTCGGCAAAAAGACCTCCAAAGTCACCGCGATGCTCGGGTGGGAGCAGGAGTATTTCCTCGTCGACCTTGCCCTCTACAACGCACGCCCCGACCTCGTGATGACCGAAAGGACGCTTATGGGACACGAGTCCGCGCGTAATCAGCAGCTCGATGACCACTACTTCGGAGCTGTGCCACCGCGTGTCCTCGCCTTTATGCGCGAGCTGGAGGTGGAGGCCTATAAGTACGGCATCCCGCTTAAGACCCGGCACAACGAGGTGGCTCCGATGCAGTTCGAGCTTGCGCCCATATTCGGCGAAGCCAACCTCTCCGTGGACCAAAATCTCCTCATTATGACCCTGATGAGGAGTATTGCCGAAAAGCACGACTTCAAAGTCCTCCTGCACGAGAAGCCTTACGACGGGATCAACGGCAGCGGCAAGCACTGTAACTGGAGCCTGATGACGGCGGACGGGACGGGGCTTTTTACCCCGGGTAAAAATGCGTCCGAGAACCTCCTCTTTGTCACTTTCCTCGTCAATACTCTCGTCGCCGTTCACCGGCACTCCGCCCTCCTCAAAGCCTCTATTATGAGTGCCCAAAACGCGAACCGCCTCGGAGGGCACGAAGCACCTCCCGCCATCATTTCGGTCTTCCTCGGCACGCAGCTCACAGCCGTCCTCGACAAGCTTGAGAGCGAATCCGAAGATGACGAGATTACGATGACCGAGCTCTCCAAAATGACCCTCGGTATCGCCAATATCCCGGAGGTGCTCCTTGACAATACGGACCGCAACCGCACCTCGCCTTTCGCCTTCACGGGCAACCGGTTCGAGTTCCGCGCTGTGGGTTCATCGGCGAATACTTCGGCTCCCTTACAGGTCCTCAACGCCGCTCTTGCCGAGCAGCTCCGCATCTTTCTCTCAGCCGTGAGGGAACGCACCGAGCAGGGTGCCCCCAAGGAAAATGCCATCATGGAAGTCCTCCGCCGCTTTATCGTGGAGAGCAAACCCATCCGTTTCGAGGGGAACGGCTACTCGGAAGAGTGGCACCGCGAAGCCGTCCGTAGAGGTCTCGACACCGAGACGAGCGTCCCCCTGATGTTCGATGCCTACACCGCAGAGAGTTCCGTGAAGATGTTCGAGGAGACTGGTGTCTTCACCGAGCGCGAGCTGCACATCCGCAACGAAGTGAAGTGGGAGATGTACACCAAAAAGATACAGATCGAAGCCCGCGTCCTCGGCGACCTCGCGATGAACCACATCATACCCGTGGCCACCCGCTACCAGAGCATCCTTCTGGATAACTACCGCAAGATCGTCCAGACGTTTGACAAAGAGCGGGCAGAAGATCTCGCGAAGCAGGACATTGAGCTCATCGTGGAGATCTCCGAGCGCTGCAATGAGATAAAAAGTATGGTCACCGAGATGGTGGAAGCGCGCAAGGTGGCCAATAAGGTCGCCGAAAACCGTAACCGCGCCATCCTCTACCACGATACCGTCCTGCCGTTTTTCTCGAAGATCCGTTACCACATCGACAAGCTCGAACTGATTGTGGACAACGAATTTTGGCCCCTGCCCAAGTACCGCGAGCTCCTCTTCATCAAGTAAGCCTCCACGAGGGGGCGGGACGCCGGCTTCGGCGAGTCAAGACCTCAGTCCCGCCCCCGGTCACAAAGCACTCACTTAAGTCGGGACCCCTATTTTTCCAAAAAAATAAGACCGAGCAGAGAGGCGTACTCAAAACGGGAGTAATCCCGACATTAAGCAAAAGAAGTGCTGTCTCAGGGACTCAAACTGCCCGGCTGTTTTTGACCCGTATCTCGCAGTCTTCCCGGTACGTGTCTCGTCTCATCGTCAGACAGACCAAGGTGATCTTCTCGGTACGTACCTCGTCAAGGCTGGACTTTTGGCAGGCTTCACGAGCGGAAGTAATCTTGAATGGGTTCTAAATGCGTGCACCCCCTGGTTCGGTGGCGGAAGTCATCGCGAATCCCAAACTCCCGCATATAGTGTGATCATCTCTGCGGGAAGAGGTTCGGCGGCGGAAGTCATCGCGAATCCCAAACTTTTGTGTACCTTTGCTTCGCTTTCGGAGAAGGCTTATTTTGGCTTCTTAGGTGGAAGCAGGCAGTACTTAAGGAGAGATGGCAGAGTGGTCGATCGCGGCGGTCTTGAAAACCGTTGACTGTAACAGGTCCGGGGGTTCGAATCCCTCTCTCTCCGCGAGACGAAAGGGTGTATATCGGCTGACTTACCGATATACACCCTTTTTATTTTGTCCTAAAGCACAGCGATTAAGGGGACGCTGCACCCCACATGCCAATTTTATCGGATTTTTGGGGGCTGCCGGAGAGAGTGGTCGTGCCGCTCATTATTATCCCTTGGTCGTTTGTGAGGTCGGTTAATGGTTTAGATAGGCGCTCAGATGCTTGCCGGTTAATGAATCCTTATCGGTAACGATCTCTTTGGGATAACCCTCAAATATGATTTTGCCTCCATTTTTGCCGGCTCCCGGACCTAAGTCTATAATCCAATCTGCCTGACTGATGATATCCATATTATGCTCGATGATGATGACTGTGTTTTTGTCATCGACCAATTTGTCGAACAGCTTCAGAAGTTTGGATATATCCGATCCGTGCAGACCGGTTGTGGGTTCATCAAAAACATAGATACTTCCTTTGTTACCCAACTCATTGGCGAGCTTCAAACGTTGGCGCTCTCCCCCTGAGAAGGTGTCCAAAGACTGTCCCAAGGTCAGGTAGCCCAATCCGACCTCACAGAGTCTCTGAAGGGGCAGCGTTATTTTTTCTCCACTAAAGAAGCCCCCGGCTTCACGGACGGTCATCGCCATAATGTCCGTAATGTTTTTCCCTCTTAGTTTGTATTGCAGTACTTCCGGCTTAAATCCGCTTCCATTGCAATGCTCACAAGAGACTTCTACCGCATCCAAAAAGGCAAGATCGGTTGAAATCACGCCCAGCCCCTTACATTCGGGACATGCGCCATCCGAATTGTTGCTGAATAAAGATTGCTTGACGTTGTGCGCTTTCGCAAACTGTGCCCTAATCTCGTCCAAGATGCCGGTATAAGTTGCGATGTTTGACCTTTTACTGCCCCGGATGGTGCTTTGGTCTATTACAACCGGATCTTTATACCGGAGCATCAAAGACTTGACAAGAGAGCTTTTGCCTGAGCCTGCCACCCCCGTAATGACGGTCAGCACCTCTTTGGGGATTCGGACAGAGATGTTTTTCAGATTGTGAAGAGATGAGTCCTCTATAAAGAGATAATCGGATGCTTTTCTGTACTTCTCTTTGATGCTGTTTTTGCGATTGAGATAAGCCCCTGTCGGTGTTGCCGACTTTTTCAACCCTTCAAAATCGCCTTCGTAAACAATATTGCCACCGTCTTTACCGGCACCTATCCCCATATCGATGATATGGTCGGCAATGGCTATCACGTCGGGGTCGTGCTCGATAATCAAGACTGTATTGCCTTTGTCTCTCAGTTCTATGAGTAAATTATTTAATCGCGCCACATCGTTGGGGTGCAGGCCAACACTTGGCTCATCAAATATATAGGTTAAATCGGTGAGACTGCTTCCCAAGTGTCTTACCAATTTTATTCTCTGAGATTCTCCACCTGACAATGAGGATGTCTCCCGACTCAAGGTCAAATAACCTAACCCGATAGAGATTAAATTTTCAAGATCTCGGGTAATGGCATCAAGTAGCGGAGTGACCGAAGTGTTTTCTATCGTCTTGATAAACTGCAGCAAATCATCAATCTCCATGCTGCAACAGTCCGCGATGTTCTTCCCGTGTATTTTGCAACTCAATACTTTGGGACTCAGCCGACTTCCTCCGCATTCGGGGCAGACGCCTTGCTTTACGACCTCTTTGTATCGGGATGCGTTCTTTCCCGTAATTTCTTTTGACTCTTTCTTGAAGAAAGTCCGCTCAAAGCGGGGAAGAATTCCTTCATAAGAACCTGTTTTTGGAAAGCGGGGGTCGGGTTTTGTCAGTTTTAATCCGTTTGCGTAAACAAGATTGTGCCATTCTTCTTCGGTATAATCCTTTATCTTCTTGTCGTTATCGAATAGCCCTGAATATACATAACGTGTCCAACGCCAACCTCCGACCTCGAATGTCGGAAATCTTATTGCCCCGTCATTAAGAGACTTTTCCTTGTCGATTAATTCATCCAAATCAATAATGTTTCTCTTGCCCAACCCTTCGCAAAAGGGACACATTCCTTGGGGGTTGTTAAACGAGAAAACGTTGGAATACCCGACAAAGGGTGTCCCAATACGGGAAAACAATAATCTGAGAAGCGAATAGATATCGGTTACTGTCCCTACGGTGGAACGGGCATTCCCCTCTATTTTTTTCTGATTGACAATAATTGCCACTGCCAGGTTCTCCAAACTATCTACTTCGGGTTTCCCGTATTGCCGTAATCGATGACGAATAAAACTGTCGTAAGTTTCATTTAGAAGCCTTTGAGATTCAGCAGCTATTGTGTCGAAAACCAAAGAAGATTTCCCCGATCCGGAAACACCGGTAAACACGGTGATCTTCTTTTTGGGGATGGTGACGGAGACGCCTTTCAGATTATTCTCTCTTGCGCCCTTAACTATAATCTCGTCCTTACTCATATCGTGAACCCTGTTTTTGTGAAGATGCGGATGTAAAGGTATGAAGTTATATTGAGCAGAGCAAAGAAAAATAATCCTTTAACACTCTGGGAAATCAGGAAGAAATAGCCTCTATTCTAAGGAGATTTGTCGACAAGGGTTCACTCTGCCGAAAGACAAAAAAGGCGCTATTCGGAGATGAGGCTGTAGCCTTGGCCGCGGAGGGTGCGGAGGCGGAGACCTTCGTCGGCGAGGAGGAGGTTGCGGAGCGTGGAGATGGCGGTATAGATGCTTTGCGGTGCATTGACCGGTTCGTGGCCTCCCCACTGGTTTTCGATGATGTCCGACATCGTGACCACTTCTCCTTTTTTCTCTACCAGAAGTCTCAATAGATTGGAGATGATTGGCGAGAGCTGTGCGACTTCGTTATTCGGATAAAAGAGGAGCCTTTTGTGAAAGCTAACCTTGAGCCCCGACAAGGTAATGAGGTCGGGATATAGCACTTCGAGCTTGGGAGTGACATCGGCGGAGGGGACGAAGAGTTTGAGGTACGCTTCGAGCAATCCGACGGTCAGCGGTTTGCCCACAAACGCTTTGGCACTGGCACGAATGCCCTTTTCCCGCGTTTCTGCATCGACGTGGGAGGAGATGAGGACGACGATGATGCCGGGGTACTTTTTCGTGAGCATCTCGCAGATCTCTATGCCACTTTGGTTTACCCCGAGGTCGATGTCGAGGAAGATAATGTCGGGAGAGAAGGAGTCGATTTTGTACTCAATGTCGGCGCCGTTGAGCATATACTCGACGGTGTAGCCGAGGTCTACGAGCTGGCTCTGTATCTCGGTGCCGAAGTAAACGGTGTCGTCCACCAGAAGTATTTTTGTCATAGTCGTGGCTGATTGCTATTTTGATACCTTTTCGGAAGAATTCAGGTGCAAAGGTCTTATTTTATGGGAATGGTGAAGCTGAAGCGGCTGCCTTGCGGTGTGCGTTCGTAGAGGAGATGTCCGCCGAGAGCTTCTGCAAGCCGTCCCGCCGTCACGAGTCCGATGCCGTTGCCTCTGCCTGTTTCCGGGATGAGTTCCCTCAAAATGCCCGGTGTGATGACCTTTTTTCTCTTTCCGGACTTGAGCCTCAAGCCTCCGCCATTATCCTCCACGCTTATCCTCAGGCGGGATTTCCCTGTCCGTGCCAAAGTGACGGTCACTTCGGGTGCCCTGCCGGAGTATTTCACGGCGTTGTCCAGCAGTATCCTGAGGATAATCGTGGACTGTTCTACAGGAAGTGTCTCCTTGGCTTGGTCTTCGAGACCGTTGTGGGCGAAAGTGACCGCCTTGTCGGGATACGCATACGCTATCTCTTCTTCGAGAGAGAATAACAGGTCCGCCGGATAAACCGTTTTGAACGTATCGGGGTCAAGGTGCGCGTATTTGGGGATAGTGAGTAGTTCGGTGATTTTATCTGCCAGCATACCAAGCCGGAAACTGCCCGTTTCCACATCTGATTTGGACAGCTCCCCGAGGGCGACCTCCGAGGAGAGTTTGTCCAACACCGCCTGCGTGTATGCCAAGGGGGTCTTCAGGTCGTGGACAAGACCGAAAAGATACTCTTCGTGGGCACGGCGGGCTTCCTCCTGTTTGCTGAGGTTTACCACCAGTCTGAAAAAACCGCTCGCAAGTATAATAAACAAAATGAGAGTGGCAAAAAGAAGCAAGAGGGATAAAAGGACTTCCGACGGAATGCCTATATCGGCAGACAAACGAAGGGTATACTCTTTTTCTTCTCCCGCAATCAGGTAACGGCTCTCTACACGCTTGTGGAAAAGGGAGCCCCTCAACGTGATCGTCTCACGCCCCAAAAGACGGTCTCCGGCGAATGCTTCCACGGTAAAAGCGCGATAGGCGGTGGCACTTTCTTCCGCCTTTTTAGCTAAGCTGCGGGCAAGTGTTTCGACCAATTCCTTGTCTTCGTAAAGGCTTCGGATAATTGTGGCCTGCTCGATGGCTTTCCCGATGTCACTTCCGGCATCGAGGGTCACCCGGCTGATGTCAAGCGTATCGACACTCTCAAGCGGTTTCAGATAGACTTCCGGATGCTCATCGACGCCTATCCCGCTCACCAGCCTGTTTTGGGCATAGCCTTGTACCACGCCGAGAAACAGGGCATCGGTGTCTGCCTGAATACGGGCACGGACCGAGGAGAGGTCCCCGTTGAGCCAATAGACCTGCAACAATAGGAAGAGCAAGAGCACCACTCCGAGGATGCTGCCATCGCGAATTATTTTCTTCTGTTCTGTCATTCTTTTCTAAGCCGAGTGTTTGCCGAAAAATGTACGCTTCAAATAGCTAAGGGACACTATATTAAAAGGGCTCTGAGGCAAAGGTACCGCTATTTCGCGGCACGAATCTATCGAATCTAATGATGGCGTTTCGTTAGATTCGATAGATTCGTGTAGGATATTATCCTTACATTTGCCTCGGAGCACCCGGAGGAGATGCTCATTTCACCGTTAGAAATAAGCCGAATATGAATAAAATCACTTTAGTATTTGAAATGTCGTACAAGCAGTTAAGCAGAGGTGTTGCCCTCTGTGTCCTAACCTGTTGTCTCGCGTGGTCCACGGCAGCTGCCGCCCAAGAGGTGGCGGTCACGGGGACGGTGCTTTTGGCAAAAGTCAACGGTTTGAACTGTTGTGATTATCCTGATCCAAGATGTCCGGAAAGTATCTCAAGAAACATACTATTATGATAACAACCAGAAAGGCTGTGCTTATAGGCCTCATCGCAACTTTATCGTTCTTAAACTCAGTCGCTCAAGAACATATAACAGGTAGGGTGACGAATGAATCCGGTGACCCGCTCATTTCCGCTTCTGTGGCGGTTATGAATGCCCGAGACAGTTCTATGCTCCATACTACCGTCACAGATACGCTCGGGTTCTTCGACCTTAAGTTCAATCATAATCCGGAGGCGTTTCTGCTCAAAGTCACCTATATTGGTTATTATCCTTATTTGAGACTTCATACTTCAAATCGCGTAGGTGACATCACGCTGAAAGAAAATAGTGAAGTACTGAAGGAACTGGTTGTCAAACCTGAAGAAATGGAAAGGTTTGCTTCTCACAACAGTTACCGTCTTGACCCCGATAAATCTAAGAACTACGCTACTTTTCTCGAATCCCTTACCCTAATTCCGGAGCTGACAGTGACGGGTTGGCGCACTTTAGTGGCCTCCGATGGTGGTTCGGTACTCGTTCTCCTCAACGGGGTTCGGGTTGATGAAAAAGAACTTCTCGTCCTCGATAAGGGCGATGTGGATAAAATTGAGGTCTATCGGAATCCGCCTGCCCGCTTTGCCTCTATGGGAGCTAGCCTTGTCATCAATATAATTACATTAAAAAATCTGAGAGGTGGAAGTGTCTCCGTTGACCTGACCGACGCAATCTCTCCCTTGGATGGTAATAATATTATATCCGCCGCTTATAACATCAATAATTGGCGTTTTACGGCAATGTACGACGATGATATGAACGGTGGTCAATATAGAATTGATGAAAAGATTAGTTATGACTTCAAGGGGAAAAAGTACGAAAAACAAAAGATCGGAATTGACTCTCCTTGGAGAAAGTTGCATCACAATTTTAAGCTGGGATTGATGAAACTTTGGGATAATAACCTCCAATTAAATGCCACAACCACATTTACCATCTATGATGAAAAAGCTGATTATCGCCAGAAGGTCATTTCTTCCGACGCAAGTGAGCTGACCTCATACTCTCCGAGCCATACGAAATGGAATTCCTATGCATTCGATATTTATCTGGCTAAGAAAACGGATCGGATTTATGAATTTCTCTTCGACCTTACAGGTAATCTTTATGTCTCAAATCTCAGATCTTCTTATTTTGAAGAAAGCGAAACCGGGGATAGGGTTTTCGATCAAACTTCTGAGGTGGATGGCACAAAAAAAAGTCTCACCGGAGACCTCCAGTATAGCCGCTTTTGGGATAATGTAACTTTGAAAGCAGGCATTCGTGACAATATCAGTCTTAATAATCAGAGCTTTCAAGCGGGTAAGGTTACCAAAGCAAGCCATTCAACTTCTGCTCTTAATACGTTCGACTTGTATTCCGATGTTTCCACCCAATTCGACAAATTTGAGTTTTCCGGTAGTCTCGGACTGAGACAGGTTAATTTCCGAAGCCCCGAACTTGACCAGGTTTTCTCCTTTTTCACAATAAAACCGAGACTTGATGTCTCCTATTATCCAAACAATTCGTCGTACTTTTTTCTAACCTATTCTGCAGATAATTTGACGCCAAGTATCTCAATGCTCACCGAGACCCCTATTCTAAAGGACTATAAATATGCATTTGTTGGGAATTCGGGCTTGAAGCCCTACTTACAACACAGCATCTGGTTGGGCGGTTCTTACAATAGCAAGTATCTAAAAGCTGCGCTTAATTTCAGGTATACCTATTCAAAAGATGGTTTTACTACATTCTTTGAGGAACGTGAAGATTTTATCGCGGAAACGTACAAAAATCTCTCTGCACTCTCTGATTTCTTAATCTACTGGAATTTCACTTACAAGCCATTGGGTGACCCGAAACTGAGTATTAGTACTTTTGGCAACTATCTCCGTGGTCATATTTCCTATAATGGGGACAAATGGAGCAATGACTATCTGCGCTACTGGTTTCAAATCGCCTATAATGTCAAACATTGGGGTGCTATGGCAATGTATCAGTCTTCAAGTAACTTTATGCAAGGTCAGTGGCTCATCAAAGCTCCAACTGCCACTGTTGCAGAGGTTAATTATAAAACTGATTTCGGACTGAATTTTGGAATAGGGGGCCGTTACCTTTTTGTAAAGGAATATATGGAAGGCACTAAGACACATCCGGATGCCATTATCTACATCGATCGATGGAATATCTCCAAACAGACTGCGAATACCATATATCTCAAGCTATCGTACAATTTTAGTTTCGGTAAAAAATTAGAGTCACATCGGCAAAAACTTACCAACACGGATTCTGACACAGGTCTTCTTAGCAAGTAAAACCTACTGAAGCTACACTATGCTTTTGCTTCGACAGCGGGATGCGATGGACTGCGGACCGGCGTACTTACAGGGCGGGAATGCTTGCACAGAAGATCTACGTCGGAAGGAGATACAGACCAAAGTTGACGGGAGATACAGACCTACGGCGAAAGGAGATACAGACCAAGGAAATCTTTTTGACCCGTACCGGATTCGCAGTGCCATCAGCTCTGTTAGATTCAGTAGTTTCGTTAGATTCGATAGATTCGTGGAGCATATTATCCGTACATTTGCCTCGAAGGACCCGGATAGGAGTCCCATAACTTTAAGCAAGAGTCACTTATGGAAAAGTTCACTTCATCTGAAATGTCCCAGATCTTGGGCGGAAACAGCACCTCGGACGGCAGAAAGATTCCGGTCATTATTGTCGTCATCAACGGTAAAAAGTACATCCTATACTCCAACGGCACGCTGGAAGTGAAAGATGAGCAGGCAGCATAGCACGCTCCAATCGTACTTTACGACCCAATTAAACATAAAAAAGATACTCCTCCTCATCATAGAAAGTGATAAGTTCTCTTGGAGTGCAATTCCATTAGATTTATAAACTTAGAATATCAGAGTGCACACTGATACAGAGTATGATACAGCTCGACAGTGAGGAGCGCGTTCCCCACTATATTTCTACACGACAGATTCGCAATCAAAGTCATTGTAGCTTGGGAAACTTGACCAAGGTATCAAAACAAGATTTACAAACTCTTATTTTACTAAACATGAAAGCAAAGTTAAACGTAAACGGACTTGACCTCATTTCTGACGATCTTCTTAAAGATCTTAGAGGCGGTGTCGCCGAGACCCTTTCGAAAGAAAAGGAAAACTCTAAAGAAGGCGACGGAGCACAGTATGTTTGCTGTATCTCGATAGAGTTTCCCTCAAGAAACTAAATACAGAGACGAAGCTTAACGAGTAGACTTTAAATTGCTCCATAGTGATACGCTGAAGCGTATCCGAGGAGCAAGAAATCTCGAAAGTGTGATGACGAAGACTTAGTTTACTTCGTCAATATAAAGTTTTAGAATTTATCCAGTGTATCATAGAGGATGATGGAGAGGGATACTTATTCCGCATTCTTTTTAAATAGATAAGGGATGAGTATCCCTCGCCTCTTTGTGCTTAAAAATGTAAATATGAAAAAGTTATCAGCAAATTTCGTGTTAAGGCGAGATGTAAATGGGGACTACACGGTTTACGATAAATCTTGCAATATGAGATACTCTGTGACCCCAAAACTATATAAGTTCTTGCGGTTGTTTAAATACCATCCGATAGATTACACAGAAATTATTGATTTCCTATCAAAGAAGGGAATAGAAACCAGTGATCTCACCAAAGCTTTATCCGAAGAACAGTTTCGGTATATTTTTATCGAAGATAATCAAGAAGCAAATTTGCGAGTAGAAGATCGGGATATATATTCTTTACCTAAGATAGGGGAACACACACAATATTCTCCCGAGAGAATTGATTTACTACTCACTCGAAAATGTAATTTGGTATGTCGGCATTGTTTTGAAGTCTCATCTCCAAATGAGACTGTAAAGGACATTGATATTCAGAGACTATGTTCTTTGGCTCAAGAGATGGAGGATATTGATGTTAAAACCTTGAAAATCACAGGAGGAGAAGTCTTAATGTTTCCACTAATAACTGAGTTTCTGTCTGCTCTCAAAACAAAGCGATTTGAAACGATTTTGCTTACAAATGCAATTATGCTGAATGATGAACTTTGTGAAATCATAGCCGAAGGAGGAATAAAATTGGGGATTTCTTTAGATGGTATAAGTCCTGTTTCTCACAACTTTTTAAGAGGTAAAGGGGCTTTTGAGGCAGTACAACCAAAACTATCCTTGGTAAAGGATTTTGGGATTAAATTCAGCATCACGACTTCTGTTCATTCTCGAAATATCTCAGAGACTGAAAAAATTGTGGATTACGCAATAAATACACTTGGTGCCAGAACCGTTTTTATCAATAAATTAAAGCCTTTAGGAAGAGCTTTATATAACAAGGATATTTTTATTTCGGAAGAGGAAAATGATATGTTGGAAGAAAGAGTCAAGAGTCTATCCTTGCTGTATGGTTCTGAAAAGATAATCCTATCAGACGACTCTGCAACAATGCGAAATGACATAAGCTGTAAGACTATCCCATTAAATACGCCACTTGTTTGTGCTGCAGGAAACACCATTCTCTCTATTGATGATAATTTAGACGTTTACCCTTGTGTGTATGGGCATGGGAAGAGTGGATACAATATGGGGAACCTATACAAGGAGAACTTGTTAGATATTTGGCGATCTCCAAAATGGGAAAAATTTAGAGGAAAAACGACATTAGGAGACATTCCGAAGTGCAGGGTTTGCAAAAACAATACTCAATGTGGATTAAAGAACTGTAGGATGAAAGCAGTCTACGAAGGAAGGTCGTTTTATTCGAATGTATCATATTGTAAAGAAATTGGGGTATGAAAAAGATTCTTTTGATTGCTGTTGCGATGTGTTATGGGACAGCTTCGCTCATCGCACAGGGGGTGAAAGGAATAGAGCTATCGGGCTTAATATTTTCAACCGACAAAACAGCCGTGGCTTACGCCACCGTCGTGGCAAAATATTCAAAACCGCCTAAAATTTCCGGTACGATTTCCGATATAGACGGGTATTTCAAACTGCAGGTGCCTCTGGCTCCGGACTCAATCTTCGTCAAGTGTCTCGGTTTTACCGAAAAGAAGATGGCGTTTGGAGAAATGGGCGATACGATATTTATGGAGCCCCAGACGAGCGTCTTGGGGGAAGTCGTTGTGAAAGGCGAGCGTCCGACCATCCAAATGCGGGGCAGTACCCTGCAAGTCAACATAATTGGGACGACACTCGCAAAGGAAAGCAATTTGACCGATTTATTGAGAAAAATACCGGGATTGGTCGCAAACGGGAACAGTGTCAATACGGTAGATGGGATTATTCCGTCCTTTTATGTCAACGGCAGGAAGATTTCGTCTATGAGTGAGATCAAGAATATGGATGTCAAGACCATCAAAAGCATAGACTTGGATACATCCCCGGGAGCACGATACGGCTCCACCGAGAAAGCGGTCATAAATATCAAAACCACGTCCTTTCTCGAAGGTACCTCGCTTGTGGGACACACCTTTCTAAGAGCAAATAAGCGCTTTACACACGATAATTCTCTGGACTTTAGCCTCAAAAACAAAGCGCTCAGAGTCTTTGGTGGCGTTGCCTACTCCGACTATCGCAGAAGGAGCTTTCAGGACATCACTACAGAGCTGAATAAGGGAAAAACCGTTATCAGTACGAAGCTGAACGGTGTCGGGCACAGTGAGAAAGAAGTGGACTATAGCTTAGGAACAGAGTACTCTACGGATGATGACTGGGAGGTGGGGTTTAAGTACAACGGAAGTTGGAGCGTCCAAGATTTAAGGACGCTAAGCGAAACCGTCGCCCGACTGTCAAGTACTTCCGACCGGATTTCCGGAGATAATTTAGTGAAGGATAAAGCCCTCACCCATCACTTGAATGGCTATGTGCATAAGGATTGGAGCGACAAATTTCTCTCTGACCTTTTCTTGGACGTCTACATCAAGAATGGAGACCGAACACAACAGGTGGCGGAGCACTCCTCTGTTTCCGGGGATGATTCTTCGGAATTCGATAACGGCTCTTCTTTCTCGATGCTCTCCGTGAAGCCGGTATTCGAGTATCAGATTACGCCAAAGATTTCTTCCGAGTTCGGTGGAGAGTTTTTGCGGATTACCGGCAAGAGTGATAGGAGAACGAATGGTTTGAAAAACTCGGAGTACGACACTACGGAGACAACGTGGGCCGGCTTTGGCTCCCTAAAGGCAAAAATCAAAGGTGTGAACTTGCAAATCGGTCTCAGATACGAAAATGTGCAAGGTCGACTTGAGAATAAAATAGACCCTGTCCAAAGCCTCAACCCGGTTTCCTCCAACCTGTTTGGCGACATTTCTGCGTCCACATACTTAGGAAACACTGTCCATTCCGTCTCCCTGAAGAATTCAGTTGAACGACCTAAGTTTGGTTTGCTGAACAACTACTCCTACTACTCTGACCACTATTCTTCGCAATTAGGTAACCCTGAGCTCAAGCCGGCAGTGTCGCTCCAAGTGCAGTATAAATTTCTCTACAAGTTTCTCTACCTCGCACTAAGCTACACAAATACAAAAGACTATATCGGAAATTACTTCTTTACGAACCCGGAAAATCCGAACAAATTATTTGCAACGTGGGTGAATTATCGACATAACGAAAGGTTCCAGGGTGTCGTGAATCTGAGTTATTCCCTCGGTTTCTATCACCCCGTTCTGACCTCATCCATTATTTTCGAGAAGTTGAGAGACGAAAGATTGAATGCACTCAAGAGCCTACCGCTTATATATGTGGATTTCAACAATAATTTCGACCTGCCTTGGAACCTCAATCTGAATGTAGAATACCAGTATCGGAGTAATGCCACATCACAGATCTTCACTTTCTCACCCGTACATATCGTTAACATAGGGTTAGGTAAGTCTTTTCTGGACGGAGCCATTGACATAACGCTCAAATGCAGGGATCTATTCGCGGGAGAAATCGATAAATACCACGGAAGTATCGGCAACATCCGATTTTCGCAGATAGATAATCAAGACAGGCGTTCCGTTTCTCTTGATTTTACTTGGCGTTTTAATAAGACTAAAGATCGCTACAAGGGACAGAGCCAAAATGAAACCATCAACCGTCTGTAAGTTTTGACAAGACACTTAAAAATACTTCGGCAGCGGGATGCGATGGACTGCGGACCTACGTGCCTGGCGATGGTCGCCGGGCACTACGGCTTGCACCCGGATCGGGATCGGTTGCGGGCACTCTGCGACCTCGGCAAAGGCGGCGTCTCGCTCCTCGGCATCAGCAAAGCGGCGGAGGCGACCGGCTTCAAGACGGTTGGCGGCCGGCTTCCTTTCGAGACGCTTGCCATCGAGGCTCCACTGCCCGCCATCGTCCACTGGGATCAGAACCACTTTGTCGTCGTTTACCGGGTCAAAAAGCGCCGCAGAGGTGCCTACACCGTCTTCGTGGCCGATCCCGGCAAGGGGCTTGTCACGTATACGAAAGAGGAGTTTTGCGGGCACTGGCTCAGCACCAAAACTAACGGCGAGGAAAAAGGCATCGCCCTCCTTCTGGAGCCGACGGACGAATTCCGCTTAGAGAAGGAAAGCGAACCCGGAGGGGTAAAACTTTCCAACCGTGAAAAATCAACTTTCCTGCCTTGGAAAAGAAACTTTCCATCGGTGGAAAATAAACTTTCCAACCGTGAAAAAAGACTGAGCAAACGAGAAATACTTCAGCCTCTTTTGCAGGAAGGTTAGAGTTCCTCTGGAGCTACCTCCGGAAATACCGGCGCTTTTTCGCGCAACTCATTCTCGGACTGCTCCTCGGCTCGCTCCTCCAACTCGTCTTCCCCTTCCTCACCCAAGCCATCGTGGACACGGGTATCGGTGGCAAGGACATCGGCTTCGTGTGGCTCGTCCTCATCGCCCAGCTGATGCTCCTTTTCAGCCGCACCGCCATCGACTTCATCCGCTCGAAGATACTTTTGCATATCTCCACACGCATCAATATCTCGCTCATCTCGGACTTCTTCATCAAGCTGATGAAGCTCCCGATGAAGTTCTTCGATACCAAGTTGATGGGCGACCTCCTCCAGCGTATCGAGGATCACCGACGTGTAGAGCAGTTCCTCACCTCAAGCAGTCTGAGCCTGCTCTTTTCTTTCTTTACGTTTTTTATATTCGGCATAGTATTAGCCATCTACAATCTCCCCATCTTTGCCGTTTTTCTCGTTGGTACAGCCTTATATGCAGGTTGGATTATTCTCTTTCTCAAAAAGCGCAGACAGCTGGACTACAAATACTTTGAGCAGGCAGGTCGAAATCGCAATGTGACCTACCAGTTGATTAACGGGATGCAGGAGATAAAGCTCCAAGGCTGCGAACAGCGCAAGCGGTGGGAATGGGAGGACGTGCAAGCCGACCTTTTCAAAGTCAATCTGCAATCGCTTAACCTGCAGCAGCTCCAACAGGTCGGAAGCATCACCATCAACGAGGTGAAGAACATCCTCATCACGGTCCTTGCCGCCACTGCCGTCATCCAAGGCAATATGACTCTCGGGATGATGCTCGCGGTACAGTACATCATCGGGCAGCTCAATAGTCCCGTGGAGCAACTCATCCGGTTCATCTACTCGTGGCAGGATGTGAGCATCAGCCTGGACCGGATGAACGAGATCCACACCGAGACAAACGAAGAAAACACAGAACGAATCCGGAATGCGTACACGGACGACAAGGCAGAAGGGCACTCCATCACGATAAAAGACCTCTCCTTCAAATACGACCTCTACAGCCAAAAGGAGATACTCTCCGGCATCAACCTCTCCATCCCCAACGGCAAAGTAACCGCCATAGTGGGGGCAAGCGGGAGCGGGAAAACAACGCTCATCAAGTTGTTGCTCGGGTTTTACGAGCCTCTCGGCGGGGAGATACAGGTCGGAGATGCGTCCCTTTCCGAATACAACCTCGGTTGGTGGCGGAGTCAGTGCGGAGCGGTAATGCAGGAGGGCTATCTATTCTCCGATACGATTGCGAGAAACATCGCCATATCTGACGACGAACCCGACATCGAACGCATCCGATACGCCGCCCGTGTAGCAAACATCGCAGACTACGTCGAAGCCCTGCCATTAGCCTATAATACAATGATCGGGCAAGACGGACAAGGTATCAGTCAGGGACAACGGCAACGCATATTGATTGCAAGGGTTGTCTACAAGAACCCGATGTTCGTCTTCTTGGACGAAGCCACCAACGCCCTCGATGCCAATAACGAACGAGCGATCACCGAAAACCTCTCGGATTTCTACAAGGGGAAGACGGTAGTCGTCGTGGCGCACCGCCTCTCCACCGTCCGAAACGCCGACCAAATCGTGGTATTGGACGAAGGGAAGATTGTAGAATCGGGCACGCACGAAGAGCTGACCGCCCGGCGCGGCAAATACTTCGCCCTCGTCAAAAACCAGCTCGAGCTCGGCAACTAACTCTGAAAGATATACTCGTAAGAGCGCTGAATGTGGTGCGTTAATCCACTTTTTACTAATCATAAACAACATTTTTATGAACAAGCTAACAAACGAAGAACTGTTGGAAATCAAAGGCGGAGATGGCGTGAACATCATCGTCGCAGAAGGATTCTTAGACGGAATAGAGGGGAATGAACACCGCTATATATTTGGCTTTCAAATCTTTTAACTAACAATTGAGGGGTTGTGACACGTTCAAATCCGTGTCACAATTCCTCTTTGTTTTTCATAGATCATGAGAAAAACAATTCTTTCCGGTCTTATTCTTATTTGTATCTCTGTGTCAGCCAAGGCACAAGTAGTCTGCTTGGACCAAATCGATCACAAACCGGTGTCTGAGGTTTTGCTGATGGACGAAACCGGACATATACTCGGACTAACCAACGGAGAAGGAGAGGTCACTTCGACAGGTCTCCCATCCTCGTCTATCACTTTCAGCCACATCGGTTATGAGAACGAAGTGCGCAAGGTTAGTGCCGGAGACACAGTTTGGCTCAAACCGAGGGCATACGTACTGCCCGAAGCTCTTGTGACAATCACCGATCCCAATGCCGATTTCTTGAAGATGAGTACCCTTGTGCGGTGCTACCAGTATATCGGGAACGTCCCTGTGTACTTCACGGAAGCACTCGTAGACTTCTTTGTCCCCCGGAAAGGCGACCGCCTTCAGTATACGCTGAGTTCGGCGAGAGCCTACCGAAATGATGCGTTTATATCTGCGTCCGGGACGGAAAGCGGTGCCGTAAGTATGGCACAAAACGGGTTTAGCAACTTTCTCCTCAACACCCCTTTCCCGCTCTCAAAGAGCTATGAAGTGCGTGGTACGGAGGACGGAACGGCTTTTGAAATCTATCTGAACGGCGATAAAAAAGGCGACATCCGCAAAACAGTCTCCGGGGATTATGCCATAAATTTGGATATGTTCACGGAGAAAGAAGCTCGACCACGTACCCTTTTCGGCAGGACCAATACCATTACCGAAAAGCAAGTCCGCCAGACTGTGCCCGACTATACTGTGGGCGGGGACATCTCTCCCCGGGACTTCCTGACCTACCGAATGGTCATCGGTCTTACCACTAAATACAAGACAGAGGAAGAAGTGCCTTTGCTCAACATAACTGAAGTATTCGTGATGTCCAAAGAGAGCCTTTCGAAGCGGGAAGTCAAGGCGTTGAAGACAGATGACTTTTTCGGAAATTTGAACCACTCGGTTCGCCCCGATGCCACTGAATGGAAGGCTCTTCCTCCCTATCTTCCTAGTGCCCCCAAAGTGATCCTTGGCGCCTTGAGCTCCGATCTACTTCTAATAGAGTAACCATCTATTCAGAGAGATAACAAGATGGAAACGCAGGCACAGGAGCGGAGCTTTGAGCTTCGCAGCGAGAAAGTCCGTAGTATCGTGGGGCAGATACCCTCCTCGCTCGTGAGGTACGGCACGGCGGTCATCGGGCTGGTTCTCGCTGTGCTCTTGGCAGTCTTCTATTTCCTCCCTTACCGAAAAGTCTACTCCGGCAGTGCGGTCATCCCGGGCTCAACATCTCCACCGTCCGAAACGCCGACCAGATTGTGGTATTGGACGAAGGGAAGATTGTAGAATCGGGCACGCACGAAGAGCTGACCGCACTGCCGGAGTAGGCTTTTCAAAACGGCTCTCAGCAAGACTGCCGGCAGTTTGCCCTCCGATTTTCCTCACAAGCGAAGCACATTCGTAATCTATAAGGACTATAAAAGAGGAACCGAAACGGTTACAGATATGATCAGCACAGAAGGTTTTGTTTACCCTGATTCGCTTCACTCTATGGTGTGGTCTCTTTCCGATGAGCCGCCCCGTGAGATATACGGTTATACGCTCCAAAAAGCGGAAACCGACTGGCGCGGTCGACATTGGACAGCATGGTATGCTCCCGCTCTTCCGGTCGACAACGGACCATGGAAGTTTGGAGGGCTGCCCGGACTTATATTCGAGGTATATGACGAAGGTAACCACTACCATTTCCGACTATCCGGGCTTCAAAACGTATTGTCTCTTCCGATTACTTTTGAGGATGAATACGGGCACTACGGGAAGCGTTCCCTTTTCAAAGGAACTGATCGCTTGACGTTTCTAAGGGACAAAAGGAAGTACTTGCAGACTTCGGACACGGAGACCATTTCTCTATTGGGTGATACCGGCGCTTCAGGAAATAAGCCCTACGATTTTCTCGAAAAGGACTACTGATGATTCCGACGATTATGGTTTTGCACCGGATAACTAAACAAAGAGAATTCTTGGGTTCTAATATTATGTCCTCATCAAAGGACCTAAATAGTAAACATAGGAATAAATGATATAGAGGGAGTAGCTTTTAGTGGCCATATAAAGCTTCAAATTACAGTTTTGATAAAGACTTGTGATTTTGATTGTAATTTAGAGAGGTGCTCGTATCTCTTGTCCCAAATAGCGATGAATATAGTTCAACTGTTTTTTCGCAAACGAGAGGGATAATGACTGCCCTGATGTTCAAACAGTCTAAAAAAGCAAGAAATATGAAAAAGATTATGAAACTCAGCGAGGGCAATGATTTGTCCGATGTCGAACTCTCCAGTGTTCGAGGTGGCTCTGCGGAAAGAGACTCCTTGTGTGGTGAAATCCAAGAGATGGCATCACGTCATGGCGAACATTGGTCTGACGAAGAGTGGGATGCCTGGGGCAAAATGTACGATGAACACTGCTAAGCTCCACCTGATCCCAACTGATTAATTACGGAGGAGAGAGTGTGAAATCCGCTTATCTCTTTTGTATGGTTGAATTGATTATTCTCTCCTCCACTTTACTCTTGGATATTATGAAAAAAGTATATCGTTATCTTTTTCCACTGCTCTCCTTGTTGCCTCTGATCTCTATGGAGGCACAACAGTATCCGACACCTTTTGAAGTTCTTGACAAAGCTCGGCTAAAGGTGGAGTACCACTTTGAAATGAAGAAAAAAACTTTGGGAAGAACCGTAATGCCGGATACTATGGTGGTGCTGTCGGGGGGGCGGTGGCAACTTTCCTATATGAAAAGCACTTATCGTGCAGACTCTGTAAAAAACGGTACCGATGGAAAAACCAAGGTTTTTGATTACTTTAAGAGGGGAATGAAAGCAAAGGATGCACTTCTCTTCTTGGAGCCACACACTTTACCAAGCTATGTTTATACAGACAAGAGGGAGGGAGAATACATAGTCATACAAAACGACTATTTCTTTGTCCCCACATTGTACAGGGAACCTATCGAGGAAATAGTGTGGAAAATCAGGGATTACGATTCACGAGTCATAGCAGGGCACATCACATACAAAGCTGTCTGTGACTTCCGTGGCAGACGGTATGAAGCTTGGTATACCAAGGAGATACCATCTAATGTAGGTCCATGGAAATTTCACGGGCTTCCCGGGCTCATCATTGAAATTTATGATGAAGATCGAGACTTCGTGTGGACTGCATATAATGTCAGCCTTAGAGGTAAAGAGGACAGAGTATGCCCGATTAGATGGTTGCAGTTCTCCGACAAACCTTTCACCGAGGTTTCAAGGAGACAACTTCTCAAAGACTATTATGACTACCTCTCAGGAAGTCCCGTCTCAGAGAACAGAACCATTCAGCAAATACTGAAAAGAGGAGTAAGGGATCACTATCGTCAGAAGGAACCCAAAACGGTAACAGAGCCCTTTTTGGAAGTTGATTTTAAGGATGACGGAAAAGCAGACTTGTCCACCACAGATCACGAAATCAGTCCTTCCATTGATTCGCTTAATGTCATTCCCGGGAAACCGTCCGAGAAACATCTCTTGGTCGAGTACCGTTATACCCATATCAAAGACACCTTGGACAACAGCTCATACACACCGGACTTTATGCTCCTTCAAGTCTCGCCGGAAGAGTCCGTTTTTTTCAGTTATCGCACGTATATAATGAAAAGTAGATTTGGGACTTCTTCGGGACACAAAGAGTGGCAATCCCTTTTCAAACGTGGAATGGCCAAGGTGAATGCCGGAGGTTCGATGAAGGAGTTTATGAATCAACTGCCACGTATGGGTGACACGGAAATCATCATACAGGAAGCGGGAAAAGAGCCTATGAAAGTCTATGACTCTGTGGGAAAGGAGCAGTATGTCTACCGGGATAAGCCCGAATTATACTGGAACCTTGAAGATGGCAGTAGGAAGATCCTGGGCTACACCTGCTTCAAAGCCACGACTATCTTTAGAGGAAGAAGGTGGATCGCGTGGTACGCTCCGGATATTCCTCAGAGTCTCGGACCTTGGAAGTTAAGCGGATTACCCGGTTTAATATGTGAGGCCTATGACGAAAAGGAAAGGTACCATTACGTAATTACCGGACTTGAGCAGAAAGCAGCCGATTTGGACTATCATATTCTTATTAGTGAAGATGCGGAAAGTGTGAGCCGGAACAAGTTGATTAATAGCAAAGAAGTCTACGCTAATGCCGGCGGTGAGCTGTCTCTTCTCGGAGGGGCAAATGTTTCCAGCAACCGTCCTAAATCAAAAGAACTGAGATGAGACGAAAAGTACTGATAGCAGTCTTCTTTCTCCTATCCCCAATTCTTACGTTTGGTCAGATTAACGGGAAAATAACGGATGAGGAGCGAGCGCCGCTGCCCGGAGTCATCATCACCGTCAAAAAGGCGGGAGAGAAAAAGATAGAGACCTATGGAAGGAGCGATGCCGAGGGGAGGTTTAGCCTGAAGGCAGAACCTAAAGAGGGTCTATGGCTCCACTTCTCCTTGCTCGGCTTTCGGACTGACAGCGTCCCTGTGCGTGCCGGAGTGACTGATTATTCCGTCACATTAGCAGAACAGGCTGCGGCACTGAGGGAGGTGGTGGTCACTTCTAAGCCTATCACTGAGAGCGGAGACACGGTGAGGTACATTGTTTCCAATTTCTCCGAGATACAGGATCGGACACTCGCCGACGTTCTTAAAAAGATGCCGGGCATCGAGGTTACCGATGCGGGTCAGATTAAGTATCAGGGGAAGGCGATCAATAAGTTTTACATCGAGGGGCGTGATATGCTTGGCGGCAGGTACGGACTTGCTACGAATACGATCAATCCCGACGACGTAGGCTCTGTGGAGGTTATGGAAAACCACCAACCCATAACCGCCCTCCGCGATCTCTCTTTCTCCCAAGATCCCGCCATCAATATCCGCCTAAAAGAGAACGCGAAAAACCGCATAGCCGGCACCGCCTCCCTCGAAGGCGGCTACACGGATGACCGCCCGGCAGGACTTTGGGACGGACGGGTGACGGCTCTGAAATTCGGGAAAGAGTTCCAAACGCTTAATACTCTCCGCAGTGCCAATACGGCTTCGGCCTCTGATTCGTGGCATACGGACTTCATTCCCGGCTTTAGGAACTCGTTGTACGAAAATTATAGGCTCCAAGACCCCATGTCTGTTCCTCTTCCTAACCCCTCAAACCTCCCGGACGAAAGGGCAGTAAAGGGAACGACCCATTTCGTCGGCACTAATAACCTGTGGGGTGTGGGCGACAAGACAGACCTCACAAGCAAGGCTTTCTTCAGTCGCCACACGAACCGCTTCAAAAGCAATGGCAACTCGGTGTACCTTTTGCCGGATGGAGAACTGGTAATCGAAGAGGTCGAAGAGACAACCGGTACCGAGAGCGTACTGAATGCAGAGCTGAATCTCCTCGTCAACCGGGAGAAGTTTTACCTCAATGACCGCCTCTCAGGAGATTTCACTTGGGGCAATGCCACGATTAATGCCTCCGGTTCATACCCCCATAAGCAAACGAGGGAGAATCGTGAGATAAAGCTTGAGAATAACCTCAGTCTTCTGTGGAGAAAAGGGACCAATCTCTTTACCCTCAATTCCCTTATCCGTTGGCAAAAACTCCCCGAGAGTATGATGACGGTGAAGGAGGATGATGGAGCGAAACTGTCACAGAGGTATTCTTCCGAACTGCTTTTCACCAACACATCTCTCAGCTTTGGTTACGCGCTTCCCTTCGGAGGACTCTTATCCTTGGAGACCGGTATTTCGTCGATGAACCGTTCCTTGCGAACCGGTCTCGAAGGTCTGTCCTCCGGCTTCGCTCCCCTCTCTAACGATCTGAGGGCAAGTTTCCTTACCTTTTACCTCAAACCAGAGCTTTCTTACTCCCGGGGCTCGTTCGACGGTAGATTGGCTCTCCCTATCGCTTGGCTGCCGTATGAGTACGAGGGTGCCCGTAGCACAAAGACCCATAAGTTTCCCCTTGCTCCCCGTCTTACTCTCTCATGGCAGGCGACTAACAGATTAAAACTCGGATTTAGCGGCGGCTACGCCAAAGAGGAGACAAGTGATGACGGGCTCTTGGACGGCAGCCTCCTTCGCGACTACAAGACCCTTGACCGCGGCTCTAAAGTGCTTGGAGACAGAGAGCGTGCCGATGTAGGACTTTCGCTAAACTACCGCAATGCACTTGATGCACTTTTCGCCAATTTCTCTGCCGGGTATTCCTATTCTCGTTCCTCCCTCCTGACTAGAAGATCCTTTGAGGGGAAATATATCGTGACCGAACAAATCGCTCGTCCCAATTCCGGTCAGAACTGGAATCTCTCGGCGCAAGCAAGCAAAGGCTTTTCTTGGTGGAGAAGTGTCTTGACCCTTAGAGCAAGCTATCTTCAAGGCCGACAAACCATCCTCTTGGAAAAGCGGGATACCGACTACCTCTTCAGCCTATTTAGTCTGACGGGAAGTCTTAACCTCCGCCCGTCCTCTTGGCTCAGTGCCGGGTACGAAATCTCCTATTCCATAAATGGAGAGGCTCCCTCGGGTGAGTCGTTTTACAGCAGAGGGAACCTCTATCAAGAACTTCGTCTCACTCTTAAGCCGAGCACTAAATGGAGGCTTGAGCTGACCGGAACGCACTTTTATAACGAACTTACTAAGGAGGTTCGGAAGCACTACTTTCTCGCTGATGCGGCTGCCGTGTACTCCGCCGGCGGGTGGGAGTTGAGCCTCAGAGCCGGCAACATCTTCAATCAAAAAGTCTACAGCTATACCATCCTCGACACTCTTGTCCGAAGCTCTTATTCCCTCGAAACCCGTCCCATCGAAGTCACCCTCGGCTTCTTCTTCACCTTTTGATAAACGAACATTCGGAAATGATGGAAGAAAAATACGAACAACAGGAGCGGAGCTTTGAGCTTCGTAGCGAGAAAGTCCGGAGTATCGTGGGGCAGATACCCTCCTCGCTCGTGAGGTACGGCACGGCGGTCATCGGGCTGGTTCTCGCTGTGCTCTTGGCTGTCTCCTATTTCCTCCCTTACCGAAAAGTCTACTCCGGCAGTGCGGTCATCCCGGACTCTACAAGTGATCGCCCCTTGCACGAAGCCGCAGGGGACAGTGCGGAGGTGTATGTCTTCTTGAAGTTTGACCAAAACAGGCTCACGCACGGGACGGGGCTGAAACTCCGGCTCCTCTCCGGAGACTTTGAAGCGAAGGGGACGCTTCTCAGTCTCTCGGCGGAGAGGGACACACTGGGACGTCAAGAAGGGACTGTCCGCCTCGCCCTCTCGGACTTGCTCCGCTTGGAAGGTCACACCTCGGATTTCCGCCTCACGGCTGACGACGGCACTCTGCTCTCCCACCTCCTCCCCTTTTTCCCGTAAACTGCGGTTCCAAAGTCTTCTCGATGTCATACTCATACTATCGGTAGGTCGGTAGGTTTCGTATATATGCCCGCCGCCTACCTACCGATAGAAAGAGACCTTTGCAGAAGGTCTCAGAAACAGGGTGGTCATAGCCCGTCGAACTTGCTCATCTCCGAAGCCTTGACCTCGCCCGCCACATCAATGTAGGGCTTCATCGCCTTGTAGTCGCTGTACCCCGTCCATTTCATCATCACCTGCGGGGCAATGCCGAGGTAAAGAGCGTTGCAGATGAAAGTCCGTCTGCCGGCGTGAGAGGAAAGGGAGGCATATTTCGGTACCACCTCGTCGACACGTTCGTTACCCTTGTAGTAGGTCTGTCGCACAGGCTCGTCCAGCCCCGCCAACTCCCCGAGCACTTTCAGTTCGTCGTTCATCTTCTGGTTGCTGATGACCGGCAAAGCCTTGTCTCCTTCGAAATGGATCTCCTTGTATTTGTCCAAGATTGCCTTACTGTAATTGTTCAGTTCGGTAATCAGATTGTCGGAAGTCTTTACCGTGGTAACCTCGATGTGGCCGCTTTTGATGTCTGATGTCGCCTCTGCGGAGGTTAAAGACGTCCGAATAGCGCAAGCCAGTGAAGCATTGGAAGAGGAAAACATCACGCACACGTTCGAGAGCCTGCTTGTTGGACGGGATTTTGAACTCTCGGAGACGGTTCAGCTCGTCCCAAGTGAGAAAGATGATTTTCTTCTGAGTACTCTTGAGTTTCGGCTTATAGTTGTCGTAAGCGTTGTTCTGATGCACGCCTTTCTTGAAAGCCCAGCGTAGAAACCATTTCAAGAAACTAAGTTGTTTGCCAATGGTTGTGTTGCGGATCTCCTTTACATCACGAAGATAACCCACATAGTCATTCAAACCTCGCTCATCAAAGAACTCAAAGGTAAGTCCTTTACGAAAGTTGGTCAAATGATTTTTCACGGCTGCAAATTTCTCATACGTGGAGTCCGTCCAATCGTTCTGACGCCCGCAATCCTCTACGAAATCATCAAACACCTGAAAGAAATCGCAAGGCAATGCTTCCTTCTTTAGCTTAGGTTCTTCGCTCGCAGGTTTGTGCAAAGCATTAAAAGCCTCCTTAATATGTTCGGGCGTCGGCACGACGTCCTCCACTTCAAACCTCTTGAAGATTGCCTGTATCTCTGTGTGTTTCATCGGATGTCCCGGATTGGGGGACAAGAGCGTCGGAGGGGGTTGGGAATGATTA
>JASBZK010000024.1 GCA_029983505.1 Porphyromonas sp. | reverse complement strand
TAGAGACCCGTGATAATCAATCAGCCCGAAGTCGGAATCATCCGCCTTCGGGCTGATTGTTTTGCATAGACACGCCCTATGCGAAGTGGGAGAGGATTACCAAGAGTGGGGGGTGGAGCCCATAAAGAAATCAAGGGTGCCGCCTTGGGCAATCTCTTCAAAGTCGAGATAGCGTCTCGTGAGCTCGGTGCCGTTAAGCACCACCTTTTGGATGTAGATGTTCTCGGGGCTATTGTCGTGGACGGTTATCTCGAAGACGCCATCACGCACGTTCAGCCGCGCAGCATCCACTATGGGAGAGCCGAAATAGTACCTTCCGCCGGCAGGTTCGGGCTGATAAAAACCGAGAACGGAGAGTATATACCACGCACTCATCTGCCCCACGTCTTCGTTCCCCGCGATACCGTCGGGTGCGTCGTGGTAGAGTTCGGTGAGGACTTTTCGGATGAGGGGAGCCGCTTTTTCCTGCGCGCCAAGCATACTGTAGAGGTAAATGGTGGCGTGTCCAGGCTCGTTGCCGTGGGCGTACTGCCCGATCATACCGGAAATATCGGGAGAAGTATTTCCGCCCTCCACTTCCGTGGGCTGTACAAAGAGCCGGTCAAGCTTTTGGATAAAAGCCGCTTCGGAGCCGAAGAGACCGGCAAGCCCCTTGACATCGTGGGGGACGAGGAACGTGTACTGCCAAGCGTTTCCCTCGCAGTAGTCGTCAGCGCGGTGCTCCGAGCGGAAGGGGCTGAAGGGTTCTCTCCAAGCGCCCTTCGTGCTTTTGCCCCGCATAAAGCCTGTTTGGGGGTCAAAGTACTGCTTATAGCTCTCGCTCCACTTCGTGAAGTAGGTGTAGTCTTCCGTCTTCCCGAGCTTCCGGGCTACCTGAGCCACGGACCAGTCGGCGAGGGCATACTCGAGGTCATAAGCGACACTCTCCAGCATTTTATCGAATGGGATATAGCCGTACTCCTTGCGGAAGTTCTGCCCACGGTCGGGCATCAAGGCCGAGTTTTTGAGTGCCGTAAAAGCCCGCTCTTCATCCGATACGTAACCTTTGAGGACCGCATCTGCGAGGACGGGGATGCCGGGGTTGCCGACCATGGTGTTGGTCTCGTTGGCGTAGAAGTGCCATACGGGCAACTTACCCTGTTCGTCGTAGATATTCATCAGGGTCCCCGCCACTTCCTTTTCGATATCGGGATGGATGAGTGTCATCAAGGGCTGAGCCGCGCGGTACGTATCCCAGAGAGAGAACGTGGTGCGTGTCGTAAAGCCCGGATTGTCGTGCTTTCTGAGGTCTGCGCCCAGATAGGATCCGTCGGAATTGGCGTAGTCGCTCGGGGCGATCATCGTGTGGTAGAGTGCCGTGTAAAAGGTGCGAAGGACGGCGGTATCGGTGCTTTCGATTTCGGCTCTTCGGAGCATCTTCTCCCACTTCTCGGATGCTTCCCGGTGTACCGCTTCGAAGTTCCACTCGGGCATCTCTGCATCCATATTGGCACGCGCTTCCGCCGTACCGGTGGGCGAGAGCGCCACTTTCACCAAAATAGGCTCTGCTGTCGGGGCAAAATCGACCCGTGCGAAGAGGTTTTGTGTCGTAGCCGAGTCGCCCTCAAGCGCCACGTCATCCGAAGAGGCAAAAGAGAGTGCCGTCATGGGCTTGGAGAACTCGACGGAAAAATAGACCCTCTGGTCTTTCGCCCACCCTGTGCTGTAGCGGTACCCTTCGAGACGGGTGTCGCTCACTTTCTTAATAGAGCCCATCACGGGATCATCCCAGTTGCCGCCGTTGACGAGGTCGAATATGATGCCGGGATTTTGGTCCGCGGGGAAAGTGTACTTGTGGAGCCCTACCCTGCTCGTCGCCGTAAGCTCCACGTCGACGTTGTACCTTAGGAGCCTCGTGGCATAGTAGCCCGGCTCTGCCTTCTCTACCGACCGATCCGAATAGCTCCACTTACCGCTCCCGGGATCGTCCTCTGTTCCTCTGCCGTAAAGCACATCCCCCACGACCGGCATCACAGTCACATCCAGAAGGTCCCCAATGCCGGTGCCGGAGAAATGGGTGTGAGAGAATCCGATGATTGTGCTGTCGGAAATATGGTAGCCACTGCACCAGTCCCAACCCTCGGGGATGCTCGTGGGGCCGAGCTGCACCATCCCAAAAGGCACGCTTGCTCCGACAAATACGTGTCCGTGTCCGCCGCTGCCTATCCAGGGATCGACGTACCTGAGGAGGTCTTTCTCTGCCACGGCACCGCCTCCGGGCTTATTGCAACCAACCAAGAGCGCGAGACTGAGCGCCAAAATGGGGAAAAATTGATATCTCATAATTTTAATAGCTAACTTACAAATACATCTATACGCATAGACAGACGGAAACGAGATACAGGCCAAAAACTTTTCCTAAGCCCGTGCGGGGTAATTGCCCCGACCGTACATAGAAGAACTTCTTGGTCTGTATCTCGTAAGGTCTCTATTTTGAGTCAAAAGCCCAAGCAATCACTCCCATTCGATCGTCGCAGGCGGTTTGGAAGAGATGTCGTAGACTACGCGATTGATGCCGGGGACCTTGTTAATGATTTCGCTCGACACTTGAGCCAGAAACTCATACGGCAGGTGCACCCAGTCAGCCGTCATCGCATCGCGGGAGCTGACGGCTCTCAGAGCCACGACTTGGTCGTAGGTGCGCTCATCGCCCATCACGCCCACGGAGTAGACGGGCAGGAGAACGGCTCCCGCCTGCCAGACGTCCTCATAGAGCTTCCACTTGCGGAGCATGGTGATGAAGATATAATCTGCCTCTTGGAGCTTGGCTACTTTCTCGGGCGTCACTTCGCCAAGGACACGGATGCCGAGACCGGGACCGGGGAAGGGGTGGCGATACACCATGCTGTGGGGCATACCGAGCTGAAGCCCTACCCTGCGCACTTCGTCCTTGAAGAGCAGACGAAGCGGTTCCACAAGTTTGAGCTTCATCTCCTTGGGGAGACCGCCCACATTGTGGTGGCTCTTGATGACCATACCGGTGATGGAGAGGCTCTCGATGACGTCGGGGTAAATGGTACCCTGCGCGAGCCACTTGACGTCTTTGATCTTGGCGGCCTCACGGTCGAAGACCTCAATGAATCCCTTACCGATTATCTTACGTTTCTGCTCCGGATCCGTTACCCCCTTGAGGTTGGAGAAGAAGTAGTCTTTTGCATTCACGCCGATGACGTTCAACCCGAGCTCACGGTACATCGCGAGGACGTCCTCAAACTCGTTTTTCCTCAAAAGACCGTGGTCCACGAAGATACAGGTCAGACGGTCGCCGATGGCTTTATTGAGGAGCGCGGCCGCCACACTCGAGTCGACGCCTCCGGAGAGTGCGAGGATGACTTTGTCGTCCCCCAGTTGCTCTTTGAGGGCGTTCACGGTCATATCCACGAAGGAGGCCGTATTCCAGTTTTCGCTCGTGTCGCAGATAAAAAGGAAGTTCTTCAGGAGCGTATTCCCCTCCTCGGAGTGCTGCACTTCGGGGTGGAACTGCACACCCCAGACTTTCTTGTCCTTAGAGCGGTAAATCGCCGTCGGGATATCGCTGGTCTTGGCGATGGTCTCGAAGCCGGGTGCCAGCTCGATGATCGTATCGGAGTGGCTCATCCACGCTTGGGATCCTTCGCTCATACCGCGTACCAAATCGTCATCGGGGTTGAGGAAAGAGAGGTGGGTCCGGCCGTATTCGCGGGTCTTGCTCTTGGCCACTTTTCCCCCAAGCTCATGCATCAGGAGCTGTGCGCCGTAGCAGATACCGAGGACGGGGACGCCAAAAGAGAAGAGCTTATCCACGTCTATCTTGAAGGCATTCGGGTCATTGACCGAAAATGGGCTTCCGGAGAGGATGATCCCCCAGATCTCTTCGGGGTTTTGTTTGTCCAAAGCGTGATAAGGGACTATCTCGCTGTACACTCCGAGGTCTCTGATGCGGCGACCTATGAGCTGGGTCGTCTGCGATCCAAAGTCGAGGATGAGTATTTTTTTGAGCATAAGGGTAAATATGTATGCAGTTTAGTGATGGTTTTCTTTGTCTTCCAAAAGGTAGGGTCTCAGGCGCTTCGTCCTTTCGATGGCTTGGGCGTAGTTCCACTCTTCAATCTTGGCCGCGTGACCGGAGAGCAGCACCTCCGGGACTTTCCACCCCTTGTAGTCCGCAGGGCGGGTGTAGATGGGTGGAGCCAGAAGCCCGTCCTGAAACGAATCCGTCAGGGCGCTCTCCTCGTCTCCGAGGACGCCCGGGATAAGGCGGATGACTGCGTCTGCGATAATCGCAGACGGCAGCTCGCCCCCTGTGAGGACGTAGTCACCGATACTGATCTCTTTGGTGATGAGATACTCCCGGATGCGCTGGTCGACACCTTTGTAGTGTCCGCAGAGGATGATGATGTTGCCCAAAAGGGATAGAGCGTTGGCGACCGGCTGGGAGAGCATCTCGCCGTCCGGGCTCGTGAATATCACTTCGTCGTAGTCCCGTTCGGACTTGAGGTGAGAGATAATGCGCTCCACCGGCTCGATCTGCATCACCATACCTGCCGCGCCACCGTAGGGGTAGTCGTCCACCCTCCGCCACTTATTCGTCGTGTAGTCCCTGAGGTTATGCACCACGATCTCGGCCAGACCTTTCTCTTGGGCACGCTTGAGGATGGAGGTCTCCACAAACGGGGTGACCATTTCGGGTAGGACGGTAACGATGTCTATCCTCATATTCTGTCGGAGCTTGTAATAATCGGCGGTGACTATAGTGTACGGACTACGAGATTTTCTTTTCTCTGCTACTACAAAGGTACCACTTTCTCGGTTACCCGTTTGCCAAAATGCGCTTCCCGCAGAAAAATCGAAGGAGAGGAAAATATACGGGGTACGTACCGGGAGAAGTTTTTCGGTACGTACCGGGAGAAAACTTCGGTCTGTACGAAAAGAGTTTCCCGGTACGTGCAAAAATAACCGCTCTCCCGACCCTCTTCGCACGCCCCAAATCGGGCGAGGCGCAGAGATTACGGAAGATTTTCAAGTATTTGTAGTACCTTTGGGGTAGAAGTCAATTTTCACCCCACACAAATACTTTTATGGCAAATAAAGAGTACCGTTATCAAGAGCTTTTCCCCACAGCTTCTGAGGACAAGACCGAGTATTACCTGCTCACCGACCAGTACGTACACACGACTGAGTTCGAGGGCAAAAAGATTGTAAAAGTAGACTACGAAGGTCTGCGTCTGATGGCCAAACAGGCTTTTCATGACGCGAACTTCTATCTCCGTCCCGAGCACCAGGCGATGCTGGGCAAGATCCTCGACGACCCCGAGTCCAGCGACAACGACAAGTACGTCGCCCTCACACTTCTAAGGAACGCCGAAGTCGCTGCCAAAGGGCAGCTGCCTTTCTGCCAAGACACCGGCACGGCTATCGTAGTGGGCAAAAAAGGAGCGCAAGTATGGACGGACTTCAACGACGACGAAGCCATCCAAAACGGCATCTTCGACACCTATCAGGAAGACAACCTGCGTTACTCCCAGAATGCGCCCAAGAGTATGTACGAAGAGGTCAATACCGGCACGAATCTTCCTGCCCAGGTGGACCTCTTCCACGTCCAAGGCGACGAGTACAAGTTCCTCTGCGTGGTCAAAGGCGGCGGCTCTGCCAATAAGACCTTCTTCTTCCCTCAGACGAAGACCGTCCTCGACCCGGTGAACCTGCCGAAGTTCATCAAAGAAAAGTTTAAGATGTTCGGCACTGCGGCTTGCCCGCCTTACCACATCGCCGTCGTCATCGGCGGTATGTCCCCCGAGCTTAACCTCAAGACACTCAAGCTCGCCAGTGCAAAGTACTACGACAATCTCCCCGACCACGGCAATGAGCTCGGACACGCCTTCCGCGACAAAGAGCTCGAAAAAGAGCTCTGGGAGCACACCCGCGAAATGGGTCTCGGCGCCCAATTCGGCGGCAAGGCCTACGCTCATGACGTGAGAGTGGTCCGCCTTCCCCGCCACGGTGCGTCCGTCTTCATCAGCATCGGCGTCAGCTGCTCGGCCGACCGCAACATCAAAGCCAAGATCAACGAGAAGGGCATCTGGCTCGAAAAGCTCGAAACGAACCCCGCCCGCCACATCCCCGAGAAGTACCGCGAAGGTCTCGAAGGACAGACTGTGAAAGTAGACCTCGACCGTCCGATGGACGAAATCCGCAAGCAGCTCTCGCAGTACCCCGTCTCGACCCGTCTCTCCCTCTCCGGCACCATCATCGTGGCGCGCGACTTCGCTCACGCCAAGCTCAAAGACCGCCTCGACAATGGCGAAGGTCTCCCCGATTACTTCAAGGAGCACCCCGTCTATTACGCCGGTCCCGCCAAGACGCCCAAGGGTATGGCATCCGGCTCTTTCGGCCCCACCACTGCAAGCCGTATGGACCCCTACGTGGATCTCTTCCAGGAAAACGGCGGCTCTATGATTATGATTGCTAAGGGGAACCGCTCGCAAGCCGTCACGGACGCCTGCAAGAAGCACGGGGGATTCTACCTCGGCAGCATCGGAGGTCCGGCCGCTATTTTGGCACAAAACTCCATTAAGAAAGTAGAACTCCTCGAATATCCCGAGCTCGGAATGGAAGCGATCTGGAAAATCCAGGTCGAAGACTTCCCCGCCTTTATCCTCGTGGATGACAAGGGTAATGACTTCTTCCACGGACTCCTCTGATTCTCCGCTTATGAGGTACGAAGTCTGACTGCCGTCAGATACGTACCAAAGAAAACATTTCGGTCTGTGTCTCGCACTCGGGAGACACAGACCGAAACTATTTTGACCTACGGGTCAAAATTCTGCCCTTCTCAAAGCCTTTGCACAAGCACCTCCGAGCAAGGGGGATCCCCTACGGAGGAAAGACAAAGGACGAGAATAACAAGCGTCAGACCTTGCGGAGACGGATGGTGCGGACGGAGTGGTCCGCTCCTTTTTCGAGGATAAGCGAAGACCGCAGAAGGGTGGGTCTGATGTTCTCGATGAGGTTGGGTCTATTGATGCCGTCCCAAATCTTTCCGGCAAGGATTCGGGCTTCCTCCTTGGAGAGGTCGGCGTACTGCGCGAAAAAGGAGTCGGGGTTTTGGAACGCCGTCTCCTGCAGGAGGAGGAACCGATTCAGGTACCAGTTGCGGATGCTCTCCTCGTCGGCATCCACATAGATGGAGAAGTCGAAGAAGTCCGAGACGAAGATTTTCCGCCTACGCTTCTCCTGCGGCGTCTCCACCTGGAGTACGTTTATGCCCTCCACGATGAGGACATCCGGCTGATCCACGAGGTCGTATTCGTCCGGAATGATGTCGTAATAGAGGTGGGAGTACTTGGGACTTCTGAGATTGCGCCGACCGCTCTTCACGGCCGAGAGGAAGTTGACCAGCGCAGCCGCGTCATAGCTCTCCGGGAATCCCTTTCGGTCAAGTATGCCGCGCCGCTCAAGCTCTGCATTCGGATAGAGAAAGCCATCCGTCGTGATTAGGGAGACACGAGGCGTAGAGGCGTTCATCGAGAGAAGCTTATTAAGTACCCGTGCAGTCGTACTCTTACCCACAGCCACACTCCCCGCTATACCGATGACGAAGGGAACGTTTTGGACTTCGCGGTGAAAAAATTGGCCGTATTCGTTGTGGAGGTTCTTATGATGCTGGATGTGGATCTGCAAGAAGCGACACAGCGGGAGATAGACATCCCGTATTTCGTCCAAGGTCAAGGGTTCATTGAGCGCCTTGAGACGGTCAAGGTCTATTTCCGAAAAGGGGAAGTTGGGGTGGCTCGAGAGCTCTCTCCAAGCCTCTCTGGAAAAAGACTGATAGGGTGAGAATGTGGCGATTTCTTTTGGTATCACAGGAGAAGTCAAAAAGGACGGGAATTTATTTGGCGGAGATTTCGAGGTCAAAGACGGAAGCGAACGCGGACAAAAGCACCTCTTTTGCCTCAGACATAGACACTTCGCGACCGAGCTCGAGGGAGAGGGAAGTCACCCCTTTATCCGTGAAGCCGCAAGGATTGATCCAATGGAAGTCCTCCGGGGAAGTATTTACATTAAAAGCTATGCCGTGCATCGTGATATAGCGGCTCGCTTTGATGCCGATCGCACAGACCTTCCGCGGGAAGTCGGAACCGATGTGCGTCCACACTCCGGACGCCCCTTCTATCCGACCCGCCTGCAGACCGAAGTGCGCCATCGTATCAATGGCGACTTGCTCCAAACGGTGAACGTGCTCCTTTATCCCTATTCCCATCTCTTCCAAGTCGAATATCGGGTAGATGGTCCACTGACCCGGACCGTGGTACGTGACGTCTCCGCCTCTATTGATGCTGAAGAGATCCACGCCCGCTTTTTGGAGCTCGGCTTTCGGGAAAAGGATATTGTACTCGTGCGCATGCAGACCGAGCGTCACGACGGGGTTGTGCTCGTTAAAAATCAGGTAATCGGGCGTCGTGGTTCCGTCCCTCTTGGCCTCCAGTTTTTTCTCAAAGAGTTCGGTCTGCTCTTTGAGCGAATCGGCGTAAGAGATCCGACCGTTATCGATAATGATTGTATCCATACTTATCAAAAATCCTATGCTAAGCGTTAGCGCCAATCGGACACAGAGCGCGGACGAAGCAGAAAGTACAGCCGTTATTTTTCCGGGCACCGAAAGCCTGCCCTTCGTCGAGCATACCCGCGACACTCTCAAGCATCACCTTATCGGAAAACCATTCCCGCAAGTTCATCCGAGACTTATTCTTAGGAGAAATATCCTGGTGCATAAAGTCGATGACTTCGTTACTTGCGCCATAAAAGATCGGCACGGGCGAGCCGTCGAGGGGCTTGAACATCATCGGGACTATCTTTTCGACCTTAAGAAGAGAGACTTTCGTGTCCAGCACGAGGCTCTCAAAGAGTCCGCTTCCCTCTCCTTTCCGCATAAGCAGATACTCGCCCGTCGCTAAGCTGTAAAAGGAGAGCTGAGTGACTACGTGCTCAAAGTTTCCCGTAAAGACAGAGGCCACGGAAGTCGTGTTATGGTCGCCCCCGGTCTTGAAGTCGACAAGTACGAGCTTCCGGAGGTCGGGACTGAGCATGATACGGTCTATGCTCCCCGAGATATTGACTGAGAGTGTCTCACCGGTCGGGCGCTCACCTGCTTCTCCCCCAAAGGCATCCTTTCGGGAGCTTAGAGCCGGAGTGCGCATCTTGCCCGAGAAGTGGACTTCACCGCCTACGTAGATCCACTTGTCGCTATTATTGACATCGAAAAGGACGACGCGCCGTATCTGCTCTTCAACGACATCGAGTTCGTTGGCGTTGTAGCCCTCAGAGCTCATATTTCCGTAGAGGGTTCCGAAGATCTTGTCCATCTCACTCCGGATGGTGCGGTTTCCCGGGTCTAACCACTTCGAGAGTACTCCGCCGTCAAGAGGCTCCCCGATGAAAGGCTTATAAAGCCTTCGGAGCGTCTCATGCAGGAGGTTCCCTTTGTCCTTCTCTTCCAGCAGACCCGTGGAGCGGTCTGTGTCCCTACGTCCTTCGACGTGCTTATAGTAGAAAAGTTTGGGGCAGCCCAGAAAGTCGTTAAGGGCAGAGGCAGAGATACTCCTGTACTTGATACCGGAGAAAGCGGGAATCGATGCGGAGTCCGGGTCAAGCTTCGGATCGGGCAGATCGGAAGTGACACACTGCCGGTAAAAGGCAATCTTCTCGGGATCGGTTGCGAGCTCGTGTCGATTCTCTTCGGAAGAGCGGACGACGTAGGACGCGGTGCCGTTACGAACCAAGCCTTCCTTAAACATAGGTCCGAAGACATACTCGAGTAGTCGCAGATACCTGGACGGCTCGCCATCCGAAGACTCGTTCTTTCGGGAATCGAAAGAAGCATACACCTTAGATGCCCTCGAGATGAGCCTAAAGAAATTGTAGGCTCTCGTTAGCTCCTGCCACTTGTAGGTCGGTAGTCCGTTTCCCTGCCGTATGCTGTGCGGGATGAGCGAATTTAGGCGGGTATGGGCCGGCAGTACCCCTTCGGATGCATCCGGGATAAAGATCGTGTCAAAGTCGAGAGACCGGGTCTCAAGGATGCCGAGGACTTGGAGTCCCTTGAGCGGCTCTCCCTCATAGGGTATGCGCGCGTTCGATAGAAGCCCCTTCAGCAGGTCGGACATCATCTTGAGGTCGATTTGGAGCGCCCCTGCCTCTTCGGCAAAGAGCGAAGAAAGGCGACGGTCAAGGAGGTCAAGGATAAAGACATAGACCGTGTCCTCGGCAGAAACCATCTCCTCCCTTTCGTCCTCCCCGAGTATTTTTCTCTCGGACGCCCTACCCCGTCCGGTCTCGGCTTCGAGAGCGGAGACGACGTCCGTCACGTACCCAAGCAGCCAAGCGCCCTGTGGCTCATCCATAGACTCTACAGGCGGGAAGACGGCTACTCGTCTAAGGAAGCCCACAGCGCGCTTCTTCGCGGCATTGTCCCCAGCCCAACCATCGAGATGGTCGAAAAGAGCCTCCAGATGTTCGTCGTCGACGCGGAAGATCTGCTTATTGTCGAGATAGCTCCCTATCGTTTTCAGAATGACGGTGTCTCCTATAAGAGGCTCGAGCGCTTTCATGGATAGGATTTCCATCAGCTCGTCTGCCAAATAATAGGATCGTGCGGCTCCGCTCTTGCCCCTTGAAGTAACGATACGGAAGAGGGTCAATATCCTCAGCAACATCCCCGCCACCGGTGTCTCTTTCAGAGGGTAGCCCATAGTGACATTGATCTCCGACACCTCTCCCGGGAGATTGCTCAAAAGGGGCATCAGGAGCCGCTCATTCGGAAGCACGACAGCCACTTCCAAAGCCTGCACTTTTTGCGCAAACCCCGGGTCATAGGACTTCGACGTCGGCGTAAGGAGAGGGACGAGGCGGTTATGCGAGACAAAAACGGTCTGAGCCACTTTGGAGGGAATGGCGGTCACCTCCACGTCGGGTAGCGCGTTCACTTTCTCAAACGGGATATAGTCTTCGCCCTCGGGCATCGGGAACGCCTTCAGGTTTTCCTTCATCACCCGGCCAAGATCCATCAAGTCCTTGGCCGCGCGAAAAACGAACCCCTCATAGTCCCAGTAAAAGAGGGTCTCTGCCTTCTCTTTGTACACCTTGAGCAACCGCTTCTCCGATTCGGAGAGGGCGTTCAGTCCGACGATCACGTGCGTGGCTTCCGGATCCGGTTCGAAAAGAAGCCGGCTTCCCTCTTCCACGGCGTCCCGTATCAGCATTCCGGGGTAAAAGAGTCCGCGCTTCCGAAGGCGCAGCTTCGTCTTCTCGTAAAGCTCCGTGAGCAAAGAGAAGATACTCACAAACGCACGAACATATCCCATCTCCCCCTCGCCATATTCATTGGAGAAAGAGGAACTGTCCCCGAGGAGTTGGACGATTGCTTTCTTCTCTGCATCGGAGAGTTTGCGCCGGAATTGCAGGTCTATCTCCAACTGCTCGTGGGCGTTTTGGTAGATCTTTCCCGCATCAGCCAGCTGCTTGTCTATATCGTTGAAGTCATTGAGGATGAGGCTACCGAACTGATAAAAGTCACTGAACTTTTCCGCTCGGAGTCTCTGCCACTTCTCCGCCTCTTCCCCACCTCGGGATATCTCTTCCGAAATAACCTTGTACATCTCGTAGACGATGAAGATTTCGTTATTCGGATCCGGTCGCTCTACGCCTGCTCTGAGGTAAAGTTCGTCCGTGAGCGTGGTGACGGTCGGCAGGAAAATCGTCTCGCCACGCTCAGAAGCAGACTCCTTCAGATAGTGGAGGAAAAAAATACCGGCACGCCGGTTTTGGAAGTAAAACCGGTACCGGTACAGTTCATCCCTGTGCCTGTCAAAAAAATGTCGTGCGATTTGCTTAAGGAAAGGCGTCTGCTTCATCTCCGTTCGTTACGGCGTCGTACTTAGAGGTTATTGGGGCTTCGTTATCGGGGTTCCGAAATGGTACGGACCAAAAAACTCTCGAGACCCGTACCGGGAATCCTGTCCCGACCCGTATCTCAAAAGTTTTTTGGTCTGTACCTCCTCACCCCACATCATTTGTCTACGGGTAAAATAAACGTGGAGACCGGTTGACCGCCCTCATAGCCGAGGTTTGCATCCGTGTACATATCGAACGCATACACGAGACTGACCGGCTCTATGTCTCGGGGCACCTCGACTCGCACGCTTCTTCTGTCTCGGGAGACAGAAGCTTTGGCAGCCACTTGGTCGCCTTTGAGTGTGACGAACTTGAAGCCCTTCACCTCGTCACTGCCGTCCAAAATCGACAGCAAACCTCTGCTTTCTTCAAAAGTAACCACATACGCGTCTCCCTCCTTGGTGAGTCCCGCGGGCATCGGCGCATCGGCTGCGTACGCCAAAGTCCTGCCATACTTTTCTTGAAGCGCCAAACGGGTCAGTCTCTCTGCGATGGGAAGCTTACGGGTCGGGTGGACATCACCGTGCTTCCCATAATCGTAGGAGATGGCAAGGTCTATATTCGGGTACTTGTCTGCAAGGCGCCTCTGAGCGTCTCTGAAGCGCGGGAAACTGGGACGCTCAAGGCTCGAGAGCTGTACCACAAGAAGCTCCAAGTCGTCCCCGAAGAGGGTCTCGAGGTCGCCGTAAAAGAGGGGGAAGAGGCGGTTGTGCAGCTCTGCGTTTTCCGTGTCGCTCTCACCCTGGCACCAGAGTGCGCCGGCCACGGGAAGCCCTTGGAACTGCAGCAATCCCGCTTCATAGTTGAATGCCGGATCATAGGAGTGCCTTTGGTAAGGGAAGTCGGTATTCTCGAGATTCTTTTTCGCGAGATCCCGGCACCACTTCATAATGAAGTCCTTGTTCATCCAGCCGTTAAACGCGGTGTGGAAAAGCGGGTCACCGGTAAGGCTCTCCCGCGAGACCCAGCTCATCAGCGGCGATCCGCCTATGGCAAACTGGATGATGCCCACAGGCACGTCCAGAGCCTTCTCCAGGTAGACGCCGAAAGGATACCCGATGGCCGAAAATTCCCTTGCCTTATCCGGTGTGGGAAGCGTCCACTCACCGTGATTGAAATCGAGGTCGTTGGCACGCTCGAGGTTCTCACGGCTCCAGGCATAGCTCTCCAACCGCTCCAGAGGCTTTATCATCAGGTAGCTCACGGACTTATCGGCACCATTCTCCTTCGCAAACGCGTCCCCTCCTTCTGCCCGTCGGAGTGCAAAGTCCATATTGCTTTGACCGAGTGCGAGCCAGACTTCTCCGAAGCGTACGCCGCGGAACGTCTTCGTTGTTTTGCCGTCCGTGACCGAGAGGACGTGCGGGTCAAATGACCCTTTTCCGGTCTTGAAGCCGATGTGCCACGTCCCGTCGTCCGAGACAAGGAAAGAGCCCACGGTCTTACCATCGAGTGCCAAAGTCACTTTACTGCCGGCATCAGCCAGGCCGGAGATGGTTGCTGCCGCGTCTTGCTGCAACACCATATCGTCGCCCCAAGTGCCGCGGACGCTCAGCCCTCCGTAATCTCCGGTGAGGTGTCCGGCCACGGTGCGCGCCAGGACTAAGGCGCCTTTCTTGTCGGGGTGAAGGTTATTTTGATCGGGGAATAGGTCCAGACGGTGCTTGAAGACCTCATACAGGTCGATAAAACCGGTATTCTTCGCTTTCACGACCTTCCGTATCTCTTTCTGCAACAGGCTGTGCCACTCCTTCGTGCTCGATGTGTACCGCCAGTGCCCCGTGAATATCGGGGTCATACTGCAGACGAAGACTTTCATCCGCGGATTGGTCGACAGAAGCGTGTCGATGAGCCAAACGTAGTCCTTCACGAACTCGTCTCTGTAGTGCGGGAAGTTTCGAGGGTCGGTGTCGTTGAGACCCAAGTGTATGACTGCTACGTCGGCCTTAAAGGCAAGTGCCTCTCCAAACTCCTTTTGCTCAGAGTACGGCGCATGACCTTTGCGCAAAAGCGTGGCACCACTGTGCCCGAAGTTACCGACGACGTACCCCGGTCCCAGCAACCCCTGCAGCTGCGCAGGATAGGACTCGGTCTCGGGGTCCTTAAGCAAGTACCCTTCCGTGACGGAGTCTCCGATACAGGCCACACGTATTTGAGCCGAGAGCCCCTGTACCGCGACCATAAGAATCGCCAATGCCGACAAAAGACGACACACCATACTACTTTTCTTCATGACTTAATGTCCAAAATATCCGCTATTTGTTATCTCCAAAAAAGTATCTCCTACGGTCACGCGATACTGCCACAGGGGGTAACTGCTCTTGCCCTCCTTGGGTAGCCCCGCGCCAAAAGTCAAATCATACACCGTGCCGCACTTAGGGCATACGACTTCCATCGTCCCGCTCTGTCGCACTTGCAGAGCCGTCACGCTCGGCCACTCGTACGGGCAAGCCAGGTCAAAAGCGGCGTAACCGTCCGCGTCACCGAGTGAGGCATCCGTATGCACGACGAGCAGACCGGCGACGCCGAGCCTGTCAGTGGTGCGGCGCGGCTCCGTCACGGTCATCACGGAAAAAGGCTCCAAGAGCGCCCGACCTTCGGCCATCAAGTCTATGGTGCAGCTCACGGGTGCCATCGGCGGTTCGGGGGCTTCACCAAGAGCCGGCGCCGTCCGACATCCGAAGACGACGACCATTGGGGAGACCGCCAAGAGCCACCTTATCCACTCCTTAATCTTCATCGCATAGGGGGCAAATGTGACGTTCCGGGGATGCACTGTATTTTGGTACGTATCTCGTTGCCGTCCGGTACGTACCAAAAATTTCATCCGGGTACGACCGAAAAGAAATCCTTGGTCTGACCGAAAATTATCGTTCTAACAGAGTACGTCGGGGATTATTTCTTGAATAACCGGTCAAAATCCAGTACCTCAAGAAAATCGGCCGCCTTGGCCAGACCGCTCTTGGCTTTCCCTTCGATCATTCCGCCCATAAAGGCAGGAATGTCCGCATCCAACGAGAGCTGTGCACTCGTCTTGTCCCCATCTGGCTTCAAAAAGATATTCAGCGCGAGCGGAACCGGAGTCCCTTTGCCTTGATACTTGATGACGCCCGGCGTGCCGGTGTCCACCCGTGAGAAAGTCACGTTTCCCACGATGGGCGCCTCCACGGAGACACTGTCCTCGGTGAAGCTCAGATTCTTAACCGGAAGCTTGTCCCCGAACTTCTCCACATAAGGCTGGAGCAGAGCGGGATTTTTGACCATACTCTCGATCGATTGCGCGTCTTTGCTCATCGTGAACGCGCGGCTGGTATATGTTTGCATATCTGTCTGGATTTATTACTGTAAGTGTATCTGTATCGTATTAAACGGGTGAAAGTGCCTCGATCTAACCCCGCGAAGTCTCACTTATAGGAGGGTTACTTACGCCACTCTCCGGGATTTTTGCGCCACTCCAAGAGCGTCGCCAAATCTCCCTCCGAAACCAGTCCCCGGGCTTTGGCCTCACCTATCACCGCGTCGTAATCGGAGAGGGTAAAGAAAGGGAGATTCCCCGTCTTTCCGAACGCCTCTTCTGCCTGTGGGAACCCATGCGTATAGAGCGCCACCATACCGAGGACGTCCACCCCTTTGCCTCGGATGGCATCCACGGCTTTGAGGCTGCTGCCGCCCGTGGAGACGAGGTCTTCCACCACGACGACTTTGTCTCCCTCCTTGACTACGCCCTCCACCTGCTGGTGCGTGCCGTGGTCCTTTGCCGACGAACGGATGTAACTAAAAGGCAAGTTCAAGCGGTCAGCCACTAAAGCGCCCTGCGCTATGCCGCCCGTCGCTACCCCGGAGATGGCGGTCACGTCCGGGAACTTCTCCTTGATGAGCGCCACAAGGTTTTCGCAAATAAAAGTCCGAACCTCGGGATAGGATAGCGTGAGACGGGTGTCACAATAGATCGGGCTGAGCCATCCGGAAGCCCAGGTGAAAGGATGGTCAACGGGGGCGAGCTTGACGGCGCCCACCTCCAGGAGATGTTTGGCCAGTTGTGCGGCCACGTTATTTGGGGTCATACAGAAGTATATATTTTAAAAGTCTGAATTATATTTTCTCAAAGATACCCCAAAAAACAACTTTTCGTCGGGGGCACCCCGGGGAATTTGGTACAGACCGGGAAGGATGCGGGACACAGGCCGATTTGGAAAAAAGATACAGAGCAAAAAGAAGCGCTTGGTACGTACCCCTCCGGGGACTTATACGAAGCGCTGTCTCGTCTCAGTTCAGGACGAATAAAACCAGATCGGTAAGTATCTCCCTGGGGTCGCCCTCGTCGGAGTACATCCCTTTGCTTCTCGCATCCATCTTCCGGAGGTACGTGATGATGGCCGTAATCTTACCCGGTCGGTAGTTTTTTAGACCATTGACGTACTCCTGGGCTTGCCTCGGGAACTTCAGTCCGAGGTAGTCGGAGATTGCTTTGGGGTCACGACTTCGCGCGTAGAGGGCAATCAAGAGGTTGGCAAAGTAATTAAAAAGGATGGGGATAATCACTTGAACCGGGATCCGCTTGGCATCAAGAGAGAGGGCGCGTGCCACTTTAAGCGCGCGAGCCTTGTCTTTGAGGGCAAGGGCGTTTTTCAGGTCAAATGGCGAGTACTCTTTATTGAGCGCCGTGTACTTCAAGATCATCTCGGAAGAAACATTCTTCCGAGCCTCTATAGGGAGGGCAGTGACCAACTTCTGAAACTCGGAGTTAATCCGCCCGATGTCGTTGCCGAGGTGCTCCTTGACCGTCATCACGGCGTCGTACCCGAGGGTGAGTCCGTGCTCGGACGCTATGGAGGGGATGTAATTTTGGATGTTGTACTCCTTAATCTCGGGTGAAGAGACGACAAGCCCCACTTTCTCGATCTCTTTCATCACCTTAAGCGTCCGCGCGGGAGACTTACCTTTGAAGCAGAGGATGAGGATATTAAAAGGCGAGGGATTTTTATACAGCGGGGCAAGAGAGTCGAACGGTGTCTCACCTTCCTTTCGGGAGCCCCGATTGCCGAGGTAGAGGTCCTGAGCTTCGCGCACGACCGTAATCGTATGAGCGGTACCCATAGGCGGTCTCATACACGCATTCAATACAGAAGACACCTGTGTATCGAGTCCGTAAAGCACCGTGAGATTAAAGTCGTGTGACTCCTCTTCCGGTAAGAAAGTCCGCGTGAGCTTTTGCTCGATTTGGTCGATGTAGTATGTCTCCTCTCCCATCAGTACGTAGATCGGATAGGGTTTGGACTTGGGAGAGATTTCGCTAAGAACCTGTTGGGGCTTGTCGGTAAATGGCATAATGGACTATGTTAGGTCAGAGGTCGGTCAGCGTGAGAGTCGCACCTTTTTTGAGGTCAAACTCCTTAATCGCTCCGGATGAAGTTTTGACTTTGAATGTCGTCTCATCCAATGGGGTGGAAAAGACAGCTTCGGTCACTTTCCCGTCCCGCCACTTGGCGGACACTTCGATGTTGCCCCGGGCTTTCAGCCCACGAAACTCGCCCTCCTTCTTCCACGCAGACGGGAGTGCGGGAAGAAGCTCTATGAAGCCTTCGTGACTCTGGAGGAGCATCTCCGCGATGGCCGCGGTACCGCCGAGGTTCCCGTCGATTTGGAAAGGCGGATGGGCGCAGAATAGGTTCGGATAAGTGCCGCTGCCGTGCTTAGAAGGATCCGAAGCATTGATCGCGGGCATAAGCAGGTTCCGAAAGAGCTTGTACGCCCGGTCGCCATCTTTGAGACGCGCCCACAGAAGGATCTTCCAAGCCCGGCTCCACCCCGTGCCTTCGTCACCCCGTCTCTCGAGTGTCCGGCGAGCGGCATCCGCAAGCTCCGGAGTCCGTGAGGGGGTAATCTCGGATCCGGGGAAAAGTCCGAAAAGATGCGACACGTGACGATGGTGCGGATCCGTCTCCCGATAGTCTTCCAACCATTCCATCAGGTAGCCTTGGCTTGAGATTCGGTTGGGCGGAAGTAGAGGCAAATCATTGGCCATCTCGGTGAGAGCCGGGTCGTAGACCCCGAGTACCGCGGCCGCGTCTATCAGGCTAATGAAGAGACGCCGTATGATCTGAGCGTCCATCGTGGGACCCATACAGACGTACACCGGCTCCGATACGCCGTCCATAAAGAAGCCGTTCTCGGGGGACGAAGAGGGTGCAGTGACGAGCCAGCCGTGCTTGGGTTCTTTGATGAGCGACGACAGAAAGAATTTGCCAGCTTCGAGCATCACAGGATAGTATCTCCGTAGGGCGAGCGTATCGCTGTTATAGAGGAAGTGCTCCCAGATATGTCCCGTGAGCCACGCCCCGCCGGTATTTGTAGCGCCCCACGAGGCATCCTCTCCGGGAGCCGTGAAGTGCCAAGGGTTCGACATCATGTGAGCGACCCACCCGTCCGCATCATAGAAGGTGCGGGCACTCTTCCGACCGCTCGGAACGAGATCGCGGGTAAAGTCCAAAAGAGGCAGGGCGTACTCCGGGAGATTAACGACCTCCACAGGCCAATAGTTCATCTGGAGGTTTATATTGAGGTGATAGTCCCCGTTCCAAGGCGCTTGCAGACGGTTCGTCCACAAGCCCTGAAGGTTCATCGGCCAAGAACCGGGACGGGTACCGGAGAGGATGAGGTACCTGCCGAAATCAAAATACAGCTCCGTCAAGCCCGGATCCCCGGCTGAGCGAAAAGCCTCAAGCCTCTCGTCCGTAGGCAGAGCGTCCTCCCGGGCTGAGTCCCCGAGAGACAGGTGCACGCGCCCAAAGAGCGGTGCATACGCCTCATAGTGCGACCGGTACAGCGTCTCATAATCCACTCCGTCCAAGTCTTTCAAGGCTTCGGACGGGGACTTCGTTTTCTTTCCGCCCGGGGGCAGATTGTCCGTCGAAGCAGCAACCACGAGCATCACGGCATCGGCATCCCGGATCGTTACGGAGTCGCCTCTCGTCACCAGCTTACCTCCCTCTGGGAAAATGCCCACTTCGGCTTTGTATTTCGTCCCTTTGTCGCCTCCGAAACCGTCGGGCAGCCGGCCACTCAGGTACAGGTGTCCCTTTCGTGCCGTCACCCGTCCATTTTCCGGTCTCGACAGTTTGGCAGAAAAAGAAATCTTCCGTTTGCGGTCTGCGGAGAGCCTGATGACGATGACGTCCTCCGTCCCCTGTGAGACGAAATAGGATCGGGTATAGTGTACGGAGTCGATATCGAAAAAGGTGTGTGCGAGCGCCGAGTTCAAGAGCAGTTCACGGCTGTAACCGGACACTTCCCCTTTGGGTAAGAAATGGGTGAGGTGCAAAAAGCCGAGCACTTCATACGACCCGAAGGGGCTCCCGGAACCGTTCCCGAAAGCCGACCCTTTGCCTCCGCATTTGAAGTGGTCGTATATCAACTGCTGAGCTTTGGCGTTTTCGCCTCTCAGCAAAGCTTCGCGTATGAGAGGCAGGTAATCCTTCGCCTTGGGGTCGAAAGCGGTCGGGTCCTCGCTCCCACTCCACATACTTATCTCGTTAAGCGGGAGGGTCTCCTCATAGATGCTCCCTGCCACAGTAAGTCCCAGTCTGCCGTTGCCGAGCGGAAGTTCGCTCTCCCACTCACGGGCAGGCTCATCGTACCACAACCGTCTATCTTGGGCCGAAAGCGCGACAGGAAGCAGGATAAGTAGGATGCCGGACAGTACCGAGAGAGTGAATGGAGTAGACATCGGATTTGTAAACAGGTTCATCTTAACACAAGGAATGTTCTAAAAATTAACACAAGGAATGTTCTAAAAAAACACCATATCTGCTTTGTTTTTTCATACAGACCGAGGCGCTCCTCTATGTCCGTGTCTCCGTGTAAGCAGGGTACGGTCAAAAAAAGTTTCTCAGTACGTGTCTCAGAAAATGCCCGAGTACACAAAGTAGCCACCCAAGCCCGCAAGCACGATCAAGAGGATCGGGTGAATCCAATTTTTGAGTACGGCTATCAGCGTGAGACCGAAGAAGATGTAGCTTCCGAGGTCTATGAAGTTCTCTTCGTTCATCAGGAGCATGGCTGCCGCTGCGATAAGTCCCACTGCCGCAGGACGTATACCCGTGAAGACGGCTTCGACGTGGGGGTTGCTTTTGAACTTGGCAAACGAGAGCGAGATGACCAGCACCAGTACAAAGGAGGGGATCATCACCGACACCGTGGCCAAAACACTTCCCCACACGCTTCCCGTGACCACATAACCGATATAGGTGGCGCTATTGACCCCGATCGGTCCGGGAGTCATCTGCGAGATGGCGACAATATCGGTAAACTCTTGAATGGTCAACCACCCGTGACGCTCCACCACCTCTTCCTGAATCAAAGTGAGCATGGCATATCCGCCACCGAAACCAAGAAGCCCGATTTTGAGATACACCAGAAACAGATACCAGTAGACCATATCACTTCGTGGAGGGTAATTTGTGGAAGACAAACTTGGTGTAGAGCCACCCCGCTGCCGCGCTTACCAGAATCACGGTCACCGGACTCACGCCGAGGAAAGTGACGGACACTGCACAGAGGACGGGAATCCACAGGTACTTCCACCCGAGCTTAAGCGCTCTCCAGACGGAGACACAAGGCGCAATAATCAGAGCGACCACCGCAGGGCGTATCCCTTTGAACACGGCCGAAACGACGGGATTTTCCCTAAACTGCTGCGCGTAAATGGCAAGGATGAGGATGATGAGGAAGCTCGGCAGAGTCGTGCCGATGACACAGACCAAGGCGCCCCAAAACCCTTGCAGACGGTACCCGATGAATATCGAGATATTAACCGCAAAGACCCCGGGCAGAGACTGCGCCACGGCAAAGAGATCGATGAAGGACTCATTGTTGAGCCACTTCTCCTTGTCCACTATCTGGACGCGGATAAGCTCCAGCATCGCGTATCCGCCTCCAAAGGTAAAACCTCCGATGAGGAAGAATACCTTGAAAAGGTGCCAAAGCATCGCGAGGGTGACTTTTTGCCGTCCTTCCGGCGCGTCTGCTTGAACCTTCCGCGGGGTCACATCCTGTGCCCCGGTCTCTTCCCCGTCAAGTCCTCTCGGTGTCGTCTCTTCCATCCCCATTTACACCTCCCTCAGGGTATGTCCCATCTTTTCTTTCTTGGTCTTAAGGTACCTATTATCGTACTTATTGGGCTTGATCTCTATGGGGACATTTTCCACGATCTCAAGGCCGTAGCTCTCGAGCCCTACGCGTTTGACGGGGTTATTGGTCATCAGACGCATCTTCGTGATACCGAGCTGCCGGAGTATCTCCGCTCCAACCCCATAGTCTCTTTCGTCGGGCTTAAATCCGAGGTGGACATTGGCTTCGACCGTGTCCAAGCCCTCCTGCTGAAGCTTGTAGGCCTCTATCTTTTTCATCAGACCTATGCCCCTACCCTCTTGATTGAGGTAAATGACGGCGCCGCGTCCTTCGGCTTGAACCATCTCCATGGCTTTATGGAGCTGATCCCCGCAGTCGCACCGGTAAGAGCCGAAGACATCACCCGTGAGGCAGGAACTGTGTACCCTTACGAGGGGCGGTTCATTACCCTCCCGGAGGTCTCCTTTGACGAGCGCCACGTGCTCCATACCGTTGGAGAGCTGTTTGAATGGTATGATCCGGAAGTCGCCGTGCTCTGTGGGCAGGATAGCCTCGACCCCTTTCTCGACCACGGAGTCACTCTCGAGGCGGTACTTGATGAGGTCTGCGATGGTGACGACTTTCATATCGAACTTCTCCGCAATCTCAAGGAGCTGAGGCAGGCGTGCCATCTCGCCGTTTTCCTGCACGACTTCGATCAGACAGCCGACGGGCTTCAGTCCTGCGAGTCTGGCGAGATCCACCGTGGCTTCGGTGTGACCGGCACGGCGGAGCACGCCTTTCTCTTTGGCGCGAAGGGGGTTGATGTGTCCGGGGCGGGCGAAGTCCACGGCTGCGTTTTCGGGGTTCGCCAGTTCGACAATCGTCGTGGCGCGGTCGTACATCGATACGCCCGTAGTGACACCTTTGTGGAGGTAGTCCACCGTAACCGTGAACGGCGTCTCGTGCAGAGAGGTATTTTCAGACACTTGAAGCGGGAGATTCAGGCGATCTGCCCAAGACTCCGACATCGGGGTACACAGTACACCGCGACCGTAGCGGAGCATGAAGTTGATCTTCTCCGGAGTGGCTTTTTCCGCCGCCAAAACGAAGTCGCCTTCGTTCTCGCGGTCTTCGTCGTCCACCACAATAATAATCTTACCGTTGCGTACATCCTCAATCGCTTCGGGGATGGTACTCAGTCTGAATTCCTTTTCCATAAATGCTGTATTTTTCTCTCTGTTTCTGTTTCTTTTCTCTGTCAAAAGTATCGTCTTTTTTTGCACAGACCTAAGCATAACCCCGGGTCTGTACCGGCTTCCGACTTTGGTACGTGTCTCGATTCACTCTCGGTTCGTACCCTGCTGGCGGGGATGTCCGTCAGAGGAGTTATTGCCATAATGACGCTTCACTCGTTTAACCTCATCGAGGACTTGAAGGTTCACTTCGACGAGGCGTTTGAGTTCTCTCAAGTAGACTTTTTCCCTCAGTAAGTAGTACAAGTATACTAAAATCCCCGCCGGGAAAAAGGTCATAAGGAGTAGCCTCAGCCTCCGATCATACGGAAGAAGGATACCCGAGACCTGCGAGAGGTCGGGGTACGCGCCTAACCTGTGAACCAGCAGTATATCCTTGTCCCCGTGCAGCATATCCGTCACTTCGTCTATCAGGCGGTTGATTTCGTTACGCTTTCGGCTGTCGTGCGTCTCACTGAAGAAACGTACGTAGCCCATCCTCCCCTTGTAACTGAGCTCTTCGGCCAGTCCGTGGAGCCTCATCATCTTCCCTTCGACAGCCAAGTAGTCCGATGAGGTGCGGTCGGAAGCGGGGACTGCCACAAGCGGACTGCGACCGGTATTTGTGCGCATCGCTTTGCGGTAGTAGACCATAAAGGCCTCTACACTGAGTTTGTTGGAGTCCTTGGTCGCGAGCAGAATCAAGAGCAGACCTATCGGTATGAGCACCATATTCGGGAGCCACATCCCGAACCAGACCTGCCACATCCCGTCCCTACTCATCTTGATGCCCGTTGACTCAAGGAAATAGAAGATGATGAAGAAGAAGACCGCAACCACAAACGGTATGCCGATGCCACCTTTGCGGATCAAAGCACCGAGCGGTGCACCGACGAGGAAAAAAGCGATGCAGGCCACGGGGTAAGTAAACTTCCGCCAGTACTCGAACTCGTTTTTGTACTTAAGATCGACCATATCCCGCTGCGTGACGGCAGAGAAATAGAGTTCGTTCTGCAGGGCGCTGAGGGTGCCTTCCGCACTTTGGTACATTTGCCGTTTGTCTCGAAGCCCCATAAGGCTCATTTTTTCGTCTAAGCCAAGCCCCCCCTGCTCTTTCTTACCAAGTGACCTGTAGACTTCTCCGGGGTCAAAAGACGACTTCTCTCCCGCCGAAGTCTCCCTTGCGCCAAGAGTCCCCGCCACAACTCCTGCCACAGCCCCTGCGGCAGCAACGCCGGGACCGGTCGCGGCGCCGGACAGGGCCTCCGGGAGGACGCCGCCCTCTATCTGAGGAGACACGATGCCCGTTCGCCTCAGGATGATGCTCTGATTGATGCGCGCCACGGAGTCGATTTCGGTCTGGAGAGAGTCGGTATAGGCTTTCAATTCCCAAGCGTTTTTTCCCACAAACTGGCTGCTCAAGACCCCTTCGTCGACCATATCGAGGTCGGTGTTAAAAGGTATCTGGACGATCTTTTTGGTGAACTGCTCCCGCATATACGGCACGAGACCGGAGGAAGAATTATAGTAGTCCGGATTTTCCCTCAGGTTACTGTACGACTCTCCGCTGTAGAGTTCCAAGACAAGCACCCGACCGTTATCCGTCGAATACAGTTTCCCCGAGTCTGCAAGGAGAACGGTGGCATTTTGGAATCCCTTCTGGTAGTCGTAGAGCATCATCTGATACATCATCTTGCGCTCGGCGTCTTTGCGCTCCACGTAGATGCTGTACCCGTCTATTTCCTTATAAAAGATACCGGTGGGGATGGCCAGCTCCGGTGACTTGTTTTTGATTGAGAAGTAGTATTGCCAAAACTTCACCTGGCTCGTGATCATCCAGTCGTTCTCAAAGACGAAGAGGCCGATACCGATCAAAACGGAGACATAGAAGAGAGGCTTGAGGATGCGACTGAGGGGTATGCCTGCCGCCCGCATCGCAAGGAGCTCGAGACGCTCTCCGAGGTTGCCGAACGTCATCAGCGAGGCGAGCAAAATGGCCAAAATCAGACCAAGCGGCGCCACCGTCATTGCCGCGAAAAACATCAATTTGATGAACACCACAGCATCCACCCCTTTGCCCACGATGTCGGACACGAAGCGCCACAGCAGCTGCATCACGACGATGAACCACGCCACCGCGAAGCTCCCGAGCAACAGCGGCAGAAACGTCTTAATGATGTAAATGTAAAGTTTCTTCAAGTGACGTAAATGCTTTATCTGGGGTAATATCTGTGACGAAACCCGGTCAAGGGCGTCAGATGCACACAAAGGTACTCATTTTACGGCAAGCCTTGTCACCGATTTTCTTGTCTTAATTCCGTTAATTAGTAAAGGAGTGGATGGCGAACCCGAAAAGAGGACGAAAACGGAAGCTCCCGAACCTTCCTCTCCCCTCCGTTTTCGTCCTCTTTTCGGGTCCGCATCACCCATCTCTCTAACCTGCGGAATCAAGGGACGGGTAGAAGGTAATTTTGGAAAGGCAAAAAAACAGTCGTCATATTTTTGAGACCAGCACAAAGTCTCGGTCTGTACCTCGTGATGATTAGGCACAGGACAACAATAAAATTTCGCACAGACCGGGACAATCGCGAGATACAGACCGGGACAATCGCGAGACACAGACCGGGACAATCGCGAGACACAGACCGAGATTTGGGGGAAGCTGTATCATAGCGTATCTACCTGCACCAAGTGCCGGACTCAGGGGCTTCTTTTCTACCTCCAACTCTTTGACCCATACGCCCCATTTTTGTACCTTTGCATAAGGGCTTTTGAAGGGGGTTAGGGACAAAAGCACGCGGACGCGAAACGCAGTCAAACTTGTCAAGAGCGCATAAAAACAGAAAAGGTATGGCCTTCAAATTCAAGAAATACGGAAATCAAATGCTCCGCTACATAGGCGGGGGACACGAAAACGCCTCCAAGGCGCTTTCGCTCAAACAGGTCACCGACAACGAGACGCTTGACGATTTCCTGAATTTTCCCCTCGACCTCTATCGTAATAACCCCTACTACGTCCCCCTCCTCAAAAACGACGAAAGGGACACGCTGCTCCCCGAGAAAAATCCGGCACACGAATACTGCGAGACCGCCTACTTTCTTGTTTACAGAGGGGAAAATGTCGTAGGGCGTATCGCCGGGATCATCAACCACTTTTCAAACGAGAAGTGGCACCAAAACAGGGTTCGCTTCGGATTCGTGGACTTCATTGACGACGACCAAGTGGTGGACTTGCTTTTCAACGCCGTCGAAGACTGGGGTCGGGCACACGGGTGCAAGGAGATACACGGGCCACTCGGGTTTACCGATCTCGACCGCGAAGGGATGCTTATAGAGGGTTTCGACCAGTTAGGCACCATCACGGCCATCTATAATTACCCCTACTATCCGGTACAAATGGATCGACTCGGGTATCTCAAAGACACCGATTGGCAGGAGTACAAGATCTACCCCCCGAAGATCGTCCCCGACCGGCACAGACGCGTGAGCGACGTGGTGCGTAAGCGCTTCGGGCTTACGACCGTGCATTTTGATAAGGCCTCGGAGATAAAAAGGCTCTATGGGAACCAAATCTTTGAGCTCATCAACGTCGCCTACAGCAACCTCTACGGCACCACAGAGCTGACGGACAAACAAATAGAATACTACGTCAATATGTATATGCCGATGGTGAACCCCGATATGATCAGCATCGTCGTAAGAGAAACGGATCGGTCTCTGGTGGGGTTCGGGATCGCGCTCCCCTCTCTCTCGAGAGCACTTCAAAAGGCGTGGGGGAACCTGCTCCCATTCGGGATCATTTACCTCCTCAAAGCACTCAAGAGCAAAAAAATAGACATTATGGACTTGATGCTCATCGCCGTGCATCCGGAGTTCCAGGGCAAAGGGGTAAATGCGCTCATCTTCGAAGATCTTATCCCCGTGGCCAACCAATATCAAGTAAAGTTTGTGGAAAGCAACCCCGAGCTTGAGGACAACATGAATGTCCAAATGCAGTGGAACGGCTTCAAACGCGTCCACCACAAACTCCGCCGCTGTTACGTAAAAACACTCTGAAACCAGACAATGACCGAACAAGAAGGACTTCACTTTGGGCAGGAATCCTCTGCACCCAGCTACTCCGACGATACAATCTCTACCCTTTCGCCGATGGAACACATCCGGATACGCCCGGGTATGTACATCGGCAAACTGGGGGACGGGACCGCCAAAGACGACGGGATATACGTCTTGCTCAAAGAGGTCGTGGATAATGCCATCGACGAATACACGATGGGATTCGGACGGGTCATTTACATCACGATAGAGGGAGACCGCAAAGTGACGGTGCGGGACCACGGTCGGGGCATTCCCCAGGCTTCCCTGGAGAAAGCAGTCGGTACGATGAATACCGGAGCCAAGTACGACAGCGAAGTTTTCAAAAAGGTCGTGGGACTTAACGGGGTCGGACTGAAAGCCGTAAATGCCCTTAGTGATCGCACGGAAGTCTCCTCATACCGGGACGGCAAAGGGAGGCGGGTTGTCTTCGAGCGCGGGGTCTTAGTGGAAGCCACGGATCTCTTCGATGCGCCGGACGAACACGATGGGACACTCGTCTCTTTTCTCCCCGATGAGACCATATTCCGCAACTACAGGTACCAGCAGGAGTTCTGTGAAGAGATGCTGCGGATGTATGCCTATCTCCAGCCCGGTCTTTCCCTGCACCTCAATGGCAAGCGCTTTGTGTCCAAAGACGGTCTTTTGGACCTCTTGGAGGACAATATGACCAGTGATCCGCTCTATCCGATCATTCACTTCACGGACAAAGACATAGAGGTCGCCCTCACCCACTCGACCCAGTACGGAGAAGAGTATTACTCCTTCGTCAACGGACAAAACACCATACACGGAGGCACGCACCTCTCCGCGTTCAAGGAGAGCGTGGCACGCGTCATCAAAGAGTTTTTCGGCAAGAATTTCGAGTACAACGACATCCGTAACGGTATCTCCGCCGCCATAAGCATCCGTATTCAAGAGCCTCTGTTTGAGAGCCAGACAAAGACCAAGCTCGGCTCTCGCGAAATGGGGGAAGGAGGGCTCTCCATACAGAAGTTCGTAGGCGATTTCCTTAAGTCCCATCTCGACGACTATCTACATATTCACTCCGAGACGAGCGAAGCGCTCCTCAAGAAGATCCAGGACAACGAAAGGGAGCGAAAGAACCTCGCCGGCATCAGCAAAAAGGCCAAAGAGCGCGTCAAAAAGGCCTCTATTTTCAATAAGAAACTAAGAGACTGCACGATGCACTACAATGACCCGAAAGCCCAAGACCCGGAGCGGACTGCGCTCTTCATTACGGAGGGTCTCTCGGCCAGTGGTAGTATCACACAGAGTCGGGACGCGGAGTATCAAGCCGTCTTCTCCCTAAGGGGGAAGCCTTTGAACTCCCATGGTCTGTCGAAAGCCGTGGTGTACGAAAACGAGGAGTTTAACCTCCTCCAAGCTGCCCTCAACATCGAAGACAGCATCGACGACCTTCGGTACAACAGGGTCATCGTGGCTACCGATGCCGATGTGGACGGCATGCACATCCGGCTCCTCATTATGACCTTTTTCCTGCAATTCTTCCCGGATCTCATCCGGCAGAATCACGTCTTTATCCTCCAGACGCCCCTATTCCGCGTCAGAGACAAAAAGGATCAGGAGACGATTTACTGCTACGACGAAAGTGAGCGCGACGTGGCCATGCAGAAGCTCGGACCGGGTGCACACGTCACCCGGTTCAAAGGGCTTGGCGAAATCACTCCGGACGAATTCAAGCACTTTATCGGCGAGGATATGCGTCTCGATCCGGTTATGGTCCGTAAGGAAGATAACGTCAAAGAGCTTCTCGAGTTTTATATGGGCAAAAATACGCCCGACAGACAGGACTTCATCGTGGAAAACCTTGAAGTCGACGATCAACTGGAACTATGATAGGAATATACGGCGGCACATTCGATCCCTTTACCACGGGACACGAAGACATCGCGAGGCGTGCACTCGCTCTGGTGGATGAGCTGCACATCGTCATCGGCAGGAACGTACATAAACCGGAAAATCATACAGACCGAGAAGATCGCGTAGGTCTGATCAAAAAAATATTTTCGGACGTACCAAAAATAATCGTTAGGTCCTATGATGGTATTCTCGCCAAATATGCCCTATCCCTCGGCGACACCGTAGTCCTTATTCGCGGACTAAGGAGCGCAAAAGACCTCGAAGCAGAGACCGCCCAAGCACTTGTCAATCGACTCAAATATGGGGTAGAGACGGTATTTCTGCTCTCCGACCCTTCGCTCTCCTTCGTCAGCAGTTCCCTCGTGCGGGAGTTGGAGGCTTTCGGTGAAGATGCCTCCGAATACCTGCCTAAAGCATAACGACTGCCAAAATCCCAATTTCACATATTTCTAACCAAATGATTCATCTCACATTCAAATCGGGACTCCCGTCCCTCGTACTCGCACTCACGCTTATGCTCGCCTCCTGCGGCACCCTCAAGCCGCTGAAGAGCGATTACGCGTCCGTCGATCCGCAACCCCTCGAACTGAGGGGCGGAAAAATCCCTGCCACCATCACGCTTAACGTCCCCGCTAAGTGGTTTAATAAAAATGCGGTCGTCCGCATCACCCCCGTCCTCAAACACAGTATGGGACAGCAGTGGGGAACTGCGTATACGTTCCAAGGAGAAAAGGTTCGTGGCAACGCGCGCACCGTCTCCTACTCCAACCCTGCGACGCTGACCCTCAACTCCGACTTCAACTGGAGCCCGGAGTACCGCAACTCGGAGCTTTTCCTGATGTTTAATGCCACTGTCAACGGCAAAGAAGTCTCCCTCCCCGACCTCAAAATCGGAGAAGGCGTCCTCGCCACGGAAGCCCTTGCAAGTGCGGATGACGTCACCCCGGCTATCGCTCCGGACGGATTTCAGCGCGTAATCAAAGAAAAGTTCGACACCGACATCCATTTCCTCATCCAGCAGGCTAACCTCCGCTCTTCCGAACTTAAGAGCGGTGACTTGAAAGCTTGGAAGGAAATCATAGAAAACGCCGACTACGCACCCAACCAAAACGTAGACGTGGAAGTCCAAGCGTATGCGTCCCCGGACGGAGGTTTGGAACTGAATGAAAAACTGGCGGCTCAGAGAGAAAAGAATACGAGCGATTACCTCAAGCGTGAACTCAAACGTATGGACGTCGACGCTCCGGTTTCGGCCTACTACACGGCTCAAGACTGGGAGGGATTCAAGGAACTCGTAGAGGCAAGCGACCTCCAGGACAAAGACCTCGTCCTCCGCGTCCTCTCTATGTATCCGGATCCCGAAGTCCGTGAGAAAGAGATCAAAAACATCAGCGCCGTCTACAGCCAGCTCACCGACCTCATTCTCCCGAAGCTCCGCCGCTCACGCCTCATCGCAAATATCGAGACCATCGGCAAGAGTGATGCAGAGATACTCGACATCGCCCGCGTCACCCCGGGACGCCTCTCTAATGAGGAACTCCTGTATGCAGCCACGCTTACAAAAGACACGGAAGAGAAGATCAGCTTCTACAACGCCGCCACTTCGACCTACCCTAAAGATTACCGGGCATACAACAACCTCGCAGCTCTGGCTTTTGAAGTCGGAAACATCGGCAAAGCCGAAGAACTCCTCCAGAAAGCTTCCGAAGTCGCAATGGCTGCAGGCGAGAAGAATCCCGAAGCTCTGCTCCTGAACCAGAGCCTTCTCCAACTCCGTGCCGGCAATGTGGACCAAGCCAAAACCCTTCTCGGACAGATCTCCGATCTTCCCAATGTGAATGAAGCCATGGGACTTCTTCACATCCAAGACGGCAACTACGCCATGGCTGCCAAAGAACTCAGAGACACGCCCACGAATAATGGTATCTTGGCTCAAATTTTGGATAAAAACTACGCCCGCGCCACCGAGCTCCTCGGACTCATATCCGAGCCCGATGCGACTACGCATTACCTCAAAGCCATCATCGGCGCACGCACCGGAGACACCGCCCTTATCCAAGAAGGTCTCTCTGAAGCGATTCACATGAATCCCGATTTGCGCTCAACCCTTATGACGGACAGGGAGTTTATCAAGTACAGAACGGCACCTTTCCTTGCTCCCCTCTTTCGCTAAAACGACCTACGTACCGAGAAATTCTTCTCGGCCGTACCGACGTCCGCAAACCGGTCAGACCAAAAAATAATCCGGGTACGGACCAAGAAAAACTCCCGACCGAGACGTCGGGAGTTTTTCTTGGCACGTACCCGCTCCCAAATGAGCGTATAGGTCAAAAGCGGTTTGGCTAATGAGGATCAAATCAAAGGTCTCAAGTCAAAAAATAAGGGCAAAGCGATAAGATTTCGCCTTGCCCTTATTTTCTCGTGGAGCGTAAAACGTCTCCTCCGTATCGGATTAAGCTTGAGCTTCCTGCATCTTTTCTACAATGTCCATACCCCTCCGGATGGCTTCTTCATTCATCGGGATGAGCTTATGGTGACGTTCGGGCAGCGACTTCTTAAGACCGGCCACGATGTGATCCATCTCGACCATCGGCACGACCTTGAGCAAACCGCCAAGCACGATCATATTGAAGACCTTGGTATTATTCATTCTCACGCTCTCATCCGTGGCATCAATCTTGTAGATATTGATGTCCTTGCGCTCGGGAACGTGGTGAATACCGTTTGAGTCGTAGAGGATGATGCCGCCCGGTTTTACCTTCTCGATAAACTTGTCCATCGAAGGCTGATTGAGCACAATGACGATGTCATAGGCATTCAGGATCGGAGAGCTGATTTTTTCATCACTCAGGATAACCGTCACATTAGATGTACCACCTCTCTGTTCCGGTCCGTAGGAAGGCATCCAAGTGACGTTCTTGCCCCCCATCAGTCCCGAATAAGCCAGAATCTTCCCCATCGACAGTACGCCCTGACCGCCGAATCCGGCGATAATGATTTCGTGTTGCATGTGTCTCTGTGTCTTTATTCCATTGGGTTATTTTGCATCAACGTCCTTAAGGTCGCCAAGCGGATA
>JASBZK010000023.1 GCA_029983505.1 Porphyromonas sp. | reverse complement strand
GCCTATACGGGCACCCATCACCATCACCACCACGAGGATGGCGACTGCTGTGGCGGTCATCACCATCATCACCACGAGGATGGAGGTTGCTGTGGCGGTCATCATCATGAGAATGGCGACTGCTGTGGCGAGAAACAAGAAGGAGACCATTGCTGTGGCGGGCACCATCACCACCACGAGGATGGTCAATGCTCTTGCCACGACAAGAATTGAAGCAGAAGGCTCTATATGGCAAAGGGGCTTGATATGAGCTAACTTTCTCTACCCCCTCTGCATCATATAACTTTTTTGACCGTACCGAGAAGAAATTTTCGGTACGGTCAAAGTTATTATGAGATACAGACCGGAAAGATTTTCCCGGTCAGACCAAAATTCACACTATCTAAGGAGAAGGAAAAAGGCATCCGGTCTTCCGCCTCTTAAGCTAAAGTCCGGATGCCTTCTCATAGCAAGGTCTAAGAGACCTGACCTGTCCCGCCCCGAATCAATACTCTTCTTCGTTGAAGAAGAAATCCTCTTTGGAGGGATAGTCGGGCCAGATCTCCTCTATAGACTCGTAAGTTTCCCCCTCGTCTTCGATTTCTTGGAGGTTTTCGATCACTTCCATCGGCGCACAGGTGCGCTGAGCAAAGTCGATCAATTCGTCTTTAGTGGCAGGCCATGGTGCATCGTCGAGTTTGGATGCGAGTTCGAGTGTCCAATACATATTTAGTCAGTTGCTCTAAATAATTTGATTTCTTTTCGTCGTTAGTTCGGGATACCTATCCTTTCTTCTGATAAAGTAACCGACACTTCGCCCAAAAAGTTTACGCAAAGGCTTGTTTTATCCGGCAGAGGAAGCTTAGCTCCCCTAACCGCGTGCAAAAGTAATAAATTCGCCCAAATTACCAAAGCCTTTTCGACAGAAGCTTGGCGCATTCAGTCCGTCAACTCCGGGAGATATACAAAGGACTTATCCTCAGGGAGATACCTAACGGGATGGTTCTCTCTCGTGTAGAAGGCACTCATCTTATCGATGTCTTTGGTAGTCAATGAGGGGTACTTCGACCGGATAAAGTCCTCTGTGACGGCTCCCGTCTCCTCCACCAAAGCCTCTATCTCGTCAGTGATGCGGTAAGTAAGCCCCTTCGGTTTCTCTGCTAAGCACCAATCGCAGTACCCGCACGGGAGCGTATCCTTTTCCCCAAAGTACCCTTGCAGGTATCGGGATCGGCAACCGTCTCGGTCTTGGAGGTATTCGATCATACGCTCGCACCGGGCTTCATCCCTATTCTTCATCTCTTCGTATGCCGACTTGGGGATGAAAATTTTCTCCCGGAGTACCCGACTTTCGAGCATAGTGATTGCATGGACTTTTGCTCCCGGAATATAATCGATGACCTTCCACCTCTTCAAGTCTCTGAGCATCGTCTTGAGACGGATTTTGTCCACGCCTATGAGATTGGCGACTTTGGTCTCCTCGATGGGGACATAATCGGTAAAGAGACCGGTGTAGGTCCTCAGAAGTGCGATAACGAGTTCGTCATAGAGCCTTTCCCGAGCCGAAAAAAGGTCAAAGAGTTCGTTGCGCATCACCCGGAAGTGGACATAGGTCGGGCGATGATCGTCAGCCCGGTAGGACATATAGCCGGAGTGCTCCAAGATGCGAAACGCGGCCTTTTGAGTGGCAGGATTGTCCCCAAATGCCTTTTGGACATCAAAGAGGTCGATGGAAAACGAACGTCCGTAGCCCTCCCCCACCGGGATCCTGAGGTAGTTACAGATATGGTCGTAAATCAGCCTAACGTCCTCACGGGACGGGTACTGCAAAGAAAGAATCCTCCGAAGCCTTTTTTCGTCATCACCGGGGCTGTACAAGAGTACGGCATAAGACTTCCGGTCGTCCCGCCCCGCGCGACCTGCCTCCTGGTAGTAGGTCTCCGGTGCGCTCGGAGCCGTGGGGTGAATAACGAGCCGCACGTCTTTTTTATTGATTCCCATTCCGAACGCGTTCGTACAGACCATAATCCGGACGATTCCTTTTTGCCAGTCGGACTGCCTTTGGGACTTCAACTCTTCGCTGAGACCGGCATGAAAGAAAGTGGCACTGAGCCCGAAACTTCGTAAAAGCTCCGACACCCTCACCGCCTCGCGGCGCGTACGGACATATACTAACGCACTACCCTCCACACTCGAGAGAATGTGGTAGAGCATTCTGGGCTTGTCCTGGGTTCTTCGGACGACGTAAGTGAGGTTCGGTCGGTAGAAACTTTTGGAGAAAAAACGATGCCCTGCCCTAAAGTGCAGGACTTCGCGGATGTCACTGACGACTTCCGGCGTGGCGGTGGCGGTTAGTGCGAGAAGCGGAGTCTCTGCGGGAAGGCGTTTCCTGATTTCGGCTATTTCGAGGTAATCGGGGCGGAAATCGTAGCCCCACTGACTGATGCAGTGCGCCTCATCGACGACAAGAAGGGAGACCCGCAAAGCGGACAGATGTGCCAAGAAAGACTCGCTCTTGAGACGCTCAGGGGAGACATAGAGGAGTTTATAGTCCGCGTAAAGGACACTCTCCAACTTGCTTACCACCTGTGAGTGGGTCATCCCGGAGTGAATGGCTGCGGCACGAATGCGTACTTTGCTCAAGTCCTCCACTTGGTCTTTCATTAGCGCGACAAGGGGTGAGACGACAAGGGTGACCCCTTCGAGCATCAATGCCGGGACTTGAAACGTGATAGACTTGCCGCCTCCCGTAGGCAAAAGCGCCAGAGTATCCCTTCCTTCGAGTACGGAATCGATGACTTCCCGCTGCAGAGGTCTGAAATGATCGTAGTGCCACTTCTCACGAAGTACGTCAAGGGGCGTCTTCCCTTCCAAAGCTTTCCGCATAGGACAGCTTATAGCCCCTCCTCGGCTTTTTCGGGGAAATGGATGTCGAGGATATTGAGATAGATGCTTCTCGAGTCCCCTTTGTTGCTTTCGTCTATAGTGTATAGGATGTCGAACTTCTGCCCTTCGGCAAACTCCGGAAGGAGGGTGGCACGATTGTACGCGGTACCTTGCAGGATCGGCAATTGGTCCGGCATACTGATGACGAGCTTAAGGTGATTCTTTCGGTACCCCATCACTCTGGGAGGAGTAACGTTCACGACACCACGGGTGAGGAAGATGGGGGACTCGTTACGCGGTCCGAACGGACTGAGGCGGCGGATTTGCCTCTTGAGTGTCGGGACGATCTGCCTAAGCGAAATCTCGGCATCGACCCGATAAGACGGCCGAAGATCTTCGCTCGAGATATTGCGCTCGGCCAAGGCCGTCGATTGCTGGATGAAGCGGTGGAGGTTCTTTTTCTTTATGGAGAGACCGGCAGCGTGGGTGTGACCGCCGAAGTTTTCGAGGAGATCTTTGGAGTGCTCCAAGATCGAATAGACGTCATATCCGTCGATGCTTCTGGCAGATCCGCCGACAAGGTTGTCCTGCGTGTCTGCAAGGACGATGGCGGGACGATTGTACTTCTCGGAGAGACGGCTCGCCACGATCCCGATGACGCCGCTGTGCCAAGACGGGTCGTACACGATGATGACCTTGTGATTCTCCAGATCTGTGAAGCTCTCGACGATGTCATTGGCCTCCTGGGTGACGAAACGGTCAAGGTCACGACGCTGGTTATTGTAGTCGTCGAGGTGCCGGCTCAGTATGTGCGCATCTTCTTCGTTGCTTGAGAGCAGAAGGTCGACCGACTCGCGTCCGCTTCTGATACGGCCGGAGGCATTGAGTCTGGGTCCTATCTTGAGGATGATGTCTTTAAGCGTCAGCTCTTTATTTTCCAGTCCGCTCACCGCGATGATGCCCATCAAGCCGAGCGACGGCGTCTTATTGAGCTTACGCATCCCGTAGTACGCCAGCACTCGGTTTTCTCCTGTCAAGGGGACAAGATCTGCCGCTATGCTGACGGCCACGAGGTCGAGCAGATCGTAGACTTTCTGCATGGAGATGTCGTTGCTGAGCGCAAAGGCCTGCATCAGTTTGAAGCCCACTCCGCAACCGCTGAGGTACTTGTACGGGTACTTGGAGCCCTTGTTTCGGGGATTCAGATTCGCCGACGCATCCGGCAATTTCTCTCCTGGATTGTGGTGGTCGCATACGATGATGTCGAGACCTCGGTCCTTGGCATACGAAACCATCTCCGTATTTTTGATTCCGGTGTCGAGGACGATCATCAGTTTGCACCCGGTTCCGATGGCAAAATCCACGCCGGCTTGAGAGATTCCGCTACCCTCATCCGATCGATCCGGGATGTAATAATCGATATTCTGTGTGAATTGCCTCAGAAACTTATACACCAGTGTGACGGCCGTCGTGCCGTCCACGTCGAAGTCCCCGTAGACCATGATCCGCTCCTTATTCCCGATGGCGGCATTGAGCCTTTTGATGGCTTTGTCCATATCGGGCATAAGGAATGGATCGTGGAGCTGATCGAGTTTCGGAAAGAGAAAGCTATGGACGTCTTCGGAGGTTTTCATACCCCTTCTCACCAAGATTTCTCCGATGACAGGCTGCAGTTTCTCGCCCGACGCCAATCGTCCGGCAAGTTCTTGCTGTGCCTTACTTAGCGGTTTAAAATCCCAGTAATGGTGTTCCATAGCGGTTCGCTTTTCGGATGATTATCTGATGTTCGGTTCTTCGAGACCGTACCCTTTCTTCTTGTCTTCCGCTTTCAGCCAGAAGCCGAGAAGGAGTGCGAGTACGCCGAGGAATGCAAGCATCACGAGGGCGTAAGTGTAGTTGTAGGACGTGGCGGCCACTTCCGGAGAAATAGTCCCTGCGGCAAGCTGTGTCTCGATCTCGGGATTGGTGGCTTTAAGGATTTTGCCTATCAGCAGCGGGAAGAGCCAGAGACCGATATTCTGGATCCAGAAGATAAGTGCGTAAGCAGATCCGATCACTTTGGCATCCACAAGCTTCGGCACGGAGGGCCACAGTGCGGAAGGCACGAGGGAAAAAGAGGCACCGAGGACGAGAATGGTCACAAAGGCAAGCACGACGCCACCGACGAGGTTCCCTTTGAACATCGGGAGAAGGTAGGCAAAAGTCAAGTGGCACGCAATCAGGAGGAGAGAGCCGAGTATGAGCATACTGGCCGCCTTACCCTTATTGTCCACATATTTGCCGAGAATCGGCGTGATGCCGACAGCGAGGAGCGGGAAGACTGCAAAGATGGACTCTGCAGACTGCCGCATATAAGATATGTAGCAGAAGCCGACGAGGAAGACGACAGAGACGACAAGCAGAAGTGCTCCGAGCGATTTCTTGACAAAATTGCTGCCAAACGCCGTAGCTGCCACGACGAGCATAATGACGTACTGGAGGATGGCGACCATATTGGAGTTCCAGAACGAGTCCGCCGGAAGCGTCTCAAAAGCGATGGTGCTCTGAAGCATATTCACCGCATACTTCTGGAAGGGGAAGATGGCAGAGTAATACAGCACACACAGGAGGGAGACGAGCCAAAAGACCTTGCTGGAGAAGATTTTGCCCAAGTCTTTGATCCGGAAAGGATCGTCTTTTTCCTCCGCTTCACCGGTCTCTGCATCCAAAGTCCTGTCCATAAAGAAATAGACGACGAACATAATGAGTGCGATAACGAGAAGCACAAGGCCAAAAGCGACGGAGCGGGACACATCTATGTCGCCGCCAAGCTTCGCAAAAAGCGGAGAGAACATCATACAGGTGGCCACACCGAGACGGGCAAGCGCCATTTCCGACCCCATTGCGAGCGCCATTTCTCTACCTTTGAACCACTTCACGATACCTCTCGAGACGGTGATGCCGGCCATTTCGACACCGCAACCGAAGATCATAAAGCCGACAGCCGAGAGTTTGGCAGAAGCCGGCATCCCTCTATAAAATGGCGAAACACCGAGCTCGTCAAAAACAGGGATGTAATTGAGGTTATTCGTGAACCACTCTTCAAGACCGGATCCCATAAAGGACTCCGTCACGGCGTACCAATTGATGACGGCACCCGCGACCATCACCGCCCCGGACAGGAGCGCCGTAAAGCGCACGCCCATCTTGTCCAAGATGATGCCTGCAAAAATAAGGAAGAAGATGAAGACGTTCAAGAACGTCTCCGAGCCTGCATACGTCCCAAAGGCCGTGGAGTCCCAACCTCTTGTCGATTGTAGTAAGTCTTTGACCGGCGAGAGTATGTCCATAAAGATGTAGGCACAGAACATCGCCAGAGCCAAAAGCAACAGAGCCGTCCACCGGGCCCATGCTTTGTCGCGGAGCGTTTCGGTATTCAAAACCATAAAAGTTTGATGTTATAAGGGTTAAAAATTTATGCTCACAAACGGGTTCCTTGCACAAGAACCTTATACGCCTCCGCCCAAAACTCCGTAAAGTTAACTTATTTCTGCGAGAAACCCCTATAATTTCTCGGCAAGAAAAATGGTACAGACCAAAAAAGAAACCCTGGTCTGTATCTCGCGAGAAAAAGACTCCGTATCTCGCGACACTTTTGGTTCGTGCTAAATTTCTTCTGCTGTGGAAGTGCCCGCACTATCCCGTTTGACCACTTCCAAAACAGCCTGTGCGGCATTCAGGGAGGCCCAAGAGCCTGAGGCGGACAATTTCGCACGCACCAAGTCGTAACCGAGAAGCATTTCCCGCCTCTCCGAAGTGTCCGAAAGCAGAGGCTTCAGAGCCTTGTAGATCCTTTTTTTCGTAAAGAGACCGCCGTACATTTCAGGTACCACCTCCTGCCCTGCGATGAGATTGACGAGCGAGATATACGGTATCGAGAAGAAATTGTCGAAGACAAAGTTGGCCACTGCCCCGCCCCGTACGGCATAACAAACGACTTGGGGCGTACCCAGTAGCGCCGTCTCAAGGGTCGCCGTACCACTGGTCACGAGTGCCGCTTCGGCACCCCTCACGACCCCGTAAGTGTCCCCATGCACAACCTTGACGAGAGCGCGGTCTTGAGGGGGGAGGACCTCCTCGATAAGGGCGTCGGTAACGCTCGGTGCAGCCGCCAAAATGCCCCTTTTCCCGGTCTCTCTGAGGACAGAGACCATGGTCGGCAAATTCGTTTTCACTTCACCGGTGCGACTTCCGCACAGCAGAGCCACGTAATCGGAGCCGTAGTTATTGAACTGTCCGGAGGAGAGGTATTCCGTGACGGATTCATAAGTGGGATTACCGACATACGCCACTTTCGCAACGCCTTCTTTCTTGAAAAAAGGAACCTCGAAAGGGAAAATGCAGAGGACGAGATCCGTCAGCTCACGAAGTTTCCGGACCCGCCACTTTTTCCACGCCCACACTTTGGGAGGGATGTAGTACACCACTTTGGACAACGGCAGATGGTCGTGGGAAAAAGGCAGAATGTACTGAAAGCAGAACCCGCTGAAGTCGACACAGATGAGGACATCGGGGCCGAAGTCCAGCATTCTTTCTTGGACCTTGCGCCCCGTCTCTGAGAGGTATTTGAGATTTTTGACCACGGGGATAAAACCCATAATCGCCAAATCCTCCGATTTATGCACCAAAAGCCCCCCTTCCGCCCGCATAAGCGGTCCCCCCACAAACGCAAACGAGGCATCGGAATCCTCTTTCTTCAAGGCACTCATAAGCCTCGAAGCGTGAAGGTCACCGCTTGCCTCGCCAACAACGATAAAGTATTTCATCCGGAGATGCCCCTCCCCTCTTATTTACTTAAGATCTTCCCAGTGTTTGATCTGCTGAATGTACTCGTAATCGGTCACGTCGATATTGCAGGGTACCACGGTCGCAAATCCGCGCTCCAGCAGCTTGATGTCCCAGCTCTTATTCTCGGGTTCGCGCAGGACAATATCTCCCGTATGCCAATACACATCATCTCCCTTGGGCGTCACTTGGCGAATGAACTCTTTGTCATAACGCCCGTCCGCTTGGCTGCTTATCTTGAGCCCTCTCACCTCCGGTACATCGGGGACGTTGACATTCAGATAGACGCCCTTAGGGATACCTTCCTTGAAGATGCGCCGGGCGATGAGCCGCGCGTATCTGCACGCGTCCATAAAATCGCTGTCCTGAGTCCCCTCCGCAAGCGAGATGGCAAAGGAAGGGATGTCGTAAATGGTCCCCTCTATCGCTGCGCCTACAGTGCCGGAGTAATTGACCATAATGCTGTGGTTACTGCCGTGGTTAATGCCTGCGACGACCATATCGGGCATACGGGGTACAATCTCATTAAGCGCGAGCTTGACACAGTCCGCAGGCGTCCCGCTGCAACTGTAGACCGTCAGCCCCGGCTCTGTCGACACCATCGCATAATGAATGGGGACAGAGACCGTGATCGCACTCGAGGATCCGGACTGGGGACGATCCGGAGCCACGACGATGAGATCCCCAAGATCTTTGAGTGCTGCACAAAGCTCCCGAAGCCCCTTAGCAAAGACACCGTCGTCGTTGCTGATGAGGATGAGAGGTCTTTCTGTCAGGGTCATAATTCGTGCCTCCTTACGGTTTGACTATCTGATCCAAAGTGAGCGTGAACTTCAGGGGAGAGTACGCAGGTATAAGACTGCTGACGGGCGTAGAACCATATCCTAAGCGCCACGGGACGATAACTTCCCAAGTATCTCCCACTTCCATATTCTGAAGCGCAATCTGGACGCCCTCCACGAGGTTTTGGGAAGAAGCCGCAGAGACATTGCCATAGAGCACCAGGCTCGCAAACTTCTGCTCCGGCTGAAACTCCTGCCCTGTGATCGCATGCTCGCCTCTTAAGGTGACGGCCACAGTGCTGTTTTGGTACGGATGCACGCCTTTGTTGGACGCCGGAGCATCTTTGATTTCCTTATAGAAAATCGACTCGTCGCCATTGAGAAAGGCCAGCTCTTTGTAGTCACCCTTTTCCTTGAGCGCGGTGATGAAAGCGTCGCTGTCCTTTTCGGCCTGGGATACCTGCTCAACCACAGTCGAATTGCAGGACGCGAGGAGCAAACCGAGGACGAGACCGAGTATGCCGTTATGAATACGCATCATAGAAATCCATTTAAAGTTTCCTAAGGAGACTCTTAATAGTCACCTTTTCGTCAATAATATCGTGCAGACTCGCGATGGGTACGCGCCTCTGCTCCATTGTGTCTCTGTCACGGATCGTCACCTGGTTATCCTCCAAGGTGTCGTGATCGACCGTGATGCAGTAAGGCGTACCGAGCGCATCCTGTCTGCGGTAGCGTTTGCCTATAGAGTCTTTTTCGTCGTAAGCGCAGGTAAAGCTGTATTTCAGGTCGTCTTTAATTTTCTCTGCGACCTCTGGCAAACCGTCTTTTTTGACGAGCGGCAGTATCGCCAGCTTCGTAGGTGCGAGAGGTGCCGGGAGCTTAAGAACGACACGGCTCTCTCCACCGGCGAGCTGCTCTTCGGTGTAGCTTCCCGCGATGATGGACAGGAACAGGCGATCCACCCCGATCGAGGTCTCGATGACGTACGGCACATAGCTGTCGTTCAGTTCCGGATCGAAGTAACGCAATTTCTTGCCCGAGTATTTCTCGTGCTGACTCAAGTCAAAATCGGTTCGGGAGTGGATGCCTTCCACCTCTTTGAACCCGAAAGGCATCTGAAATTCGATATCCGTCGCCGCATTCGCGTAGTGGGCGAGCTTCTCGTGGTCGTGGAACCGGTATTTCTCGTCTCCCAGACCCAAAGCCTTATGCCACCTCATCCGATAGGCTTTCCAGTACTCAAAGGCTTCCATCTCCGTGCCCGGCTTGACGAAATACTGCATCTCCATCTGCTCAAACTCGCGCATACGGAAGATGAACTGGCGCGCCACGATCTCGTTGCGGAAGGCCTTCCCGATCTGTGCGATGCCGAAAGGTATCTTCATTCGCCCTGTCTTCTGGACATTGAGGAAATTGACAAATATGCCTTGTGCCGTCTCGGGGCGAAGGTAAAGCGTCATCGCATTATCGGCAGTGGAGCCCATTTCGGTCGAAAACATCAGATTGAACTGACGTACATCGGTCCAGTTGCGTGACCCGGTCTCGGGATCTGCTATCTCAAGCTCCTCGATGAGAGCCTTCAGACCTTTGAGGTCATTGCTGCCCATTACTTCGGCGTACTTTGCGTGTACCTCTTCGATTCTTTTGCTGCGCTCGAGTATGCGGGGATTCGTCGCGCGGAACTTCTCTTCGTCAAAGTCTGCTCCGAACTTCTTACGCCCCTTCTCGACCTCTTTGTTGTTTTTCTCCTCCTCTTTGCCTATGTAGTCTTCGATCAGGACATCGGCACGGTACCGCTTCTTCGAGTCTTTATTATCGATGAGCGGGTCATTGAAGGCATCCACGTGACCACTTGCTTTCCAAGTCGTGGGGTGCATAAAGATGGCTGCATCAATCCCTACGATATTGTCGTGAAGAAGCGTATTGCTCTGCCACCAGTACTGCTTGATGTTATTTTTGAGCTCTACTCCGTTCTGCCCGTAATCGTACACGGCACCGAGACCGTCATATATCTCCGATGAAGGGAAGACGAAACCGTACTCTTTACAATGAGCAACTAACTTTTTGAACTGATTATCCTGGTCTGCCATTAGGGTTCGTATCTTTTGGTGTTTGTATTCGTTCGGCCTCCGTTCCCTTTCCGGGATGGGGCTTCACAAAGATACAAAAAAGAGAGGTTGTCACCCACACTCGGGCAACAACCTCTCTTCTTTAATCTTCCGGAAAGATTACATCACCTTCTTGAGGAGAGTGTAAACTTCAGGATTTTCGGGCATCGTGCCGTCAACGTTAACCATAACGACCTTGTCACCCTGGAAGTTGAACTTCGTAACGGTGTTATCCGTAGCGGTGAGGGTAAGGAGAGCGCCGTCTTCGGTGTAGATGTAAGAACCGCTCTGAGTTTCAGCTGCGTCCTTGCCACCGTTAGCTGCCTGGGTAAGTGTGAAGGTGTTGTCAGCGTTGAGGACAAGCGTAGTTACATAGCCTGCGCCGTCAGCCTGAGCGATGGTGCCTTCGTAGGTGCCGGTGTATTCAGCGATACCGGTTGCATCTTCTTTTACCTGAGACATTTCTTCAGCAGCGTTTGCTTCGATTGCTGCAGCTTCAGCCTGAGCATCTTCAGCGGACTTCTTAGAGTCGCACGCACCGAGAGAAAGGGTAGCAGCAAGAGCTGCAACGAAAAGAATGTTCTTGTTCATGATTTTCAAATTTGACTTGTTAGTTTTGAACTAAAATTATTTGTTTTCTCTACTTGTTTATTCGCGATTTGCGTTTTGAGCCGTTATCCAAAGTCCTTGCGACGTTTGCACGCATCCACCGCAAACCGAAGCCGCTGCTTCGGGTAAAACGCGCTTTGTGTCCCAACTCGTCTGCAAAGTTACCTATTTTTCTAAATTTCACAACGAGTTTAGCCCTGAAAGCACTCTTTTAACACTTAATCGACTCAAACAAGACACCACCGTGTCTATTATAAAGAGAAATAGGCGCACCCCGCGTGTCGACCCACACAAGATATACACCTATCATTCTCTATCAGTCGGGATGACTGGATTCGAACCAGCGACCTCACGCCCCCCAGACGCGCACTCTAAACCGGACTGAGCTACATCCCGCTCTTACTTTCTTCGGGATAACTAACTATCCCTTTCGTTTTGTGTGTGCAAAGATACCAATTTATTCTAATCCACCAAATATTCTGACCAAGATTTTTCCGGCCGTGCAGCACCGAGTACCGGCAGCTTGCGCCAAAAGAGGCATTTCCATCACACACATTTCACTGGTCCTCACGATATAATGCCAATTAAACGAACCGATGAAGTAAGGGGCGATGAGATACAGGCCAAAATGTTTTTCTCATACAGACCTACGCATCTGACCGGTACGGGGCAAAGTTTTCTTTTCGGTCTGTATCTCTTTTTTCGGAAGAACCGTACCTACTGTATAAAAATATCGGTACATTTGGGGAGAGTATCGCGGAGAAGCGTACATCAAGATATATACTTTTATCACCTTATATAATAGTCAAACAGTATGAAGGAGTAACTCGCCGAGATGATCGGCCCCTTAGTCCTTACTTTGATGGGGTGCGGCGTCGCCGTCAGCCTCAATTGCTCTTCCGACTGCGTCGTCAATACGGCTAATGCGGCAACCGTCCTCGGGACTACTCTTGCTTTCGGGCTCTCGGTAGTAGCCATGGCCTACACTATTGGCGGCATCTCCGGATGCCACATCAATCCTGCCATCACACTTGGCGTTTTTCTCTCCGGAAGAATGAGCGGCAAAGATGCCTCCTTGTACATCCTCTTTCAGATTATCGGTGCCATCCTCGGCTCCTCCATCCTCTGGCTTCTGACCTCCAATAGCGGTCTCGTCGGGACCGGAGCAAACGACCTCCAACCCGGCGTTTCTGTCGTGGGAGGGGTGCTGGCCGAAATCGTATTCACAACCATCTTTGTTCTCGTCGTCCTTGGTGCTACATCCAAGACCAATGGCGCAACGAATAACTTCGCAGGGCTTGCCATCGGCTTGACACTCGTGCTCGCGCACCTCTTCTGCATCCGCTACACCGGCACCTCCGTCAATCCCGCCCGCTCCATAGGTCCGGCACTCTTCCAAGGTGGCACGGCTCTCACGAACCTCTGGATCTTCATCGTAGGTCCGTTCGTGGGCGGAGCGCTTGCAGCCGGAATCTGGAAAATCTTCGAGCCCAAAGAGATCTGATTCATTTGTGCCAAAATAGGTCGTCGACCTTATCCTTTTTTCATCTACACTGACCGGAGACATCTTCGGTCAGTGTATTTTTTATGAGTGACTATCAAAGGATGAGATAATGAATAATCCGTACATTTTTCGTAGAAAACAGGGGACTATTACTAAATATATTACTATATTTGCGGTAGAAAATCTCAAACACCACATAAATCCAGAAGATTATGGCATCATTTCCCAAGATTCAAGGGCTCATCACAGCCCCATTCACTCCGTTCGACAACAACGGAGAAAAGGTTAATCTCGACATTATACCCCGTTACGCCGAGATGCTGCACAACAACGGGATTGTAGGCGTATTCATCAACGGCTCCTCCGGCGAAGGGTATATGCTTCAGGACGAGGAGCGTATGCAACTGGCCGAAGCATGGAAGGATGCCATCAAAGATTTTGACGACTTCAAGCTCATCGTACACGTCGGCTCTACTTCCCTCAAGAGTGCACGACTGCTTGCCGAACACGCCGGGAAAATAGGCGCTTTCGGCATCGGTTCTATGGCTTCTCCGTTTCCGAAAGTGGGAAGAGTGGAAGAGCTGGTGAAATACTGTGAGGAGATCGCCAAGGGGGCGCCCGAGCTACCTTTTTACTACTATCATATCCCCGTCTTCAACGGAGCCTACCTCCCGATGCTCGATTTCATCAAGGCTATGGACGGCAGGGTTCCGAACTTCGCCGGTATCAAGTACACGTACGAGAGCCTATATGAGTACAACCAATGTATGCGCTACAAGGACGGCAAGTTCGATATGCTCCACGGTCAGGACGAGACCATACTCTCAGCCCTTGTGATGGGAGGTGCTAAAGGCGGCATCAGCGGTACCGGCAACTACATCGGCAACGTACTCGTAGACGTGATCGAAGAGTGGAAGAAAGGCAACATCGACGCTGCCGTCAGAAGCCAAAACTACGCCCAAGACGTTATCAACGTCATTGCCGACTTCCGCGGCAACATCGTAGCGGGTAAGCGCATCATGAAGTTCTTAGGGCTGGATCTCGGACCCAATAGGATCCCCTTCCGCAACATCGAACCCGAAGAAGAAGCCGAAATCAAGAAGCGCCTCGACGCCATTGACTTTTTCAATCGTTGCAACCGTATCTAAGTCTTTATGTCTGACCAACACGCATTTTTGAGAGACCAAAGGACACTCTACAAAAATACCCTCACCGACAACATCCTCCCCTTCTGGGTTCAACACGGATTGGACACGGACTTCGGAGGAATCTTCACTTGTCTCGACCGGGACGGCACCCTGATGGACCACACCAAATCGGTCTGGTTCCAGGGACGCGCCGCGTATATCTTCGCCTACGTCTACAACCATATCGAGAAGAATCCCCAGTACCTCCAAGTGGCAAAAGAGATCTTGGGTTTCCTTGAGAAATATTGCTTTGATACGGACGGGCGGATGTTCTTCGAAGTGAAAGCCGATGGCACACCGCTGAGGAAACGCAGGTACGTTTTTTCGGAGAGCTTTGCCATCATAGCAATGGCCGAGTACTCGAAAGCCGCGGGCGACGAGGTCTATGCCGGGAAAGCGCTTGACCTATTCAAGCGGACACTCGGGTTCATCGAGACACCCGGCGTACTCGAGCCGAAATACCTTCCCGCACAGACCGCCATCGGGCACAGCATCAGTATGATTCTCCTCAATACTGCGATCGTGCTTAGGCAAGTCACTAATGACCCGGTGCTCGAGAGACAGGTAGAGAAGTCTTTCAGGCTCATAAAGGAGAAACTGTATCACCCCGAGCTGCACGCGCTCCTCGAGATGGTCACGCCGGAGGGCGGGGTCATAGACACGCTTGCGGGTAGGACGATTAACCCCGGACACTGCATCGAGACGGCGTGGTTCCTCTTTGAGGCTGCGGGCGCCTTCCCCACCCTCCCCTGCTCAAGTGAGATGCGGGACTTCGGCTTCACGGTGCTCGATGACGCGTGGGCGTGGGGATGGGACGAAGAGTTTGGCGGAATCATCAATTTCAAAGACGCGGGTGGGGTCCCGAATCAGGACTACTCCCAGGATATGAAGTTTTGGTGGCCTCAGTGCGAAGCCATCATCGCCAACCTCTATGCCTACAAGCTCTCCGGAGACGAAAAATACCTTGGTCGGTACCGCCTCGCGCACGAATGGGCTTGGGTGCACCTCGTAGATACGGAATACCCCGAGTGGTACGGCTACCTGCACCGCGACGGCACTGTGGCTCAGCCTGCCAAGGGGAACCTCTTCAAAGGTCCCTTCCATATTCCGCGTATGCTTACCAAAAGTGCCCTTTTGATTGACGAGATTTCGGGAAAGGAGTAAACTGATGACTAAAGCATTCACTCGGACAAAGTGGTACCCCTGGCTGGTCGTCGGTCTGCTGTGGGCGGTCGCGCTACTGAATTACCTCGACCGTCAGATGCTGTCTACTCTTGCAGACAGTATGATGGTCGACATCAAAGAGCTCGAAGATCCGCGTTACTTCGGTATGCTGATGAGCGGTTTTCTGTGGGTCTACGGGCTGATGAGTCCTGTAGCCGGCACCATCGCCGACAAGGTAAGTCGCAAATGGCTCATCGTGAGTTCGCTCTTCGTATGGAGCGGCGTCACGATGGGGATGTCCTACTGCACCTCTTTCGATCAAATCTACGTCTTGCGTTTGATTATGGGGATCAGTGAGGCACTCTATATCCCTGCGGGGCTTGCCTTAATCACGGAGTTTCACCAAGGGCCTACCCGTTCGCTCGCCGTCGGCATCCACATGACGGGGCTTTATATGGGTCAGGCACTCGGCGGATTCGGAGCCACTGTGGCGCACCAATACTCTTGGCAGACGGCATTCCACACATTCGGGTACATCGGCATCATTTACGCCTTGGTGCTTGCCTTTTTGCTCTATGACAAAAGGCGCACTGCACCGCAGATTTCTGTCTCGGAGGAAGAGCGGGAGAAGGTGCCTTCTGCCTCGGTGTGGCAAAACCTCGGCAAACTATTCCGGACGCCTTCTTTTTGGATTCTTCTCTTTGTTTTTGCCGTACCGAGTCTTCCGGGTTGGGCGACAAAAAATTGGCTTCCCACCCTATTTTCCGACAGCCTCGACCTCGGAATGGAATCCGCCGGGCCGCTCTCCACGATAACGATTGCGGCATCCAGTTTCGTGGGCGTGATCGTGGGCGGGATGCTCAGTGACCGCTGGGTGAGCAAAAACATCCGCGGCCGGGTCTACACCAGTGCCTTGGGCTTGGCGCTCACCATCCCTTCCCTTATCCTCTTGGGGCTTGGACACACCATGCCTGCCGTAGTCGGATCGGCACTCTTTTTCGGCATCGGCTTCGGTCTCTTTGATGCCAACAATATGCCCATCTTGTGCCAATTCGTCCCGGATCGTCTTCGCTCCACGGCCTACGGATTTATGAATCTGATGGGCGTCTTCGCTGGGGCAATGATTACGCAAGTAATGGGCGCATGGACGGGCGAAGGCAACCTGGGACTCGGATTCTCTGCGCTCGGGGGCATCGTCCTCATCGCGCTACTCTTGGAGATCTTCTTCCTCCGCCCGAAGTACCAGGATATGAAAGAGGCAGACTTCTAAGGATAGAAGTCCTCCCGTAGTTCTTCCAAAAATCGGTCTGTATCTCGTGACATTGAGATACAGACCGATTTTCTTTTCCGGTACAGACCGAGAGGGACGTCTCGGTACGTGCAAAAAAGATTTCGGCAAACTTACTCGAATCGGAGTGCTTCCGAAGGGCGTACATTAGAAATCAAGACCACCGGAATAAGCACCAAGAGATAGATCACCACGAAGACCGTGAGATTGACCAAAAGCAGAGACCGGAGACTGATTTGAACGGGGACGTAATCCATATAATACTGAGAGGCGTCTAACGTAATGGGATGCCAAAAGTACTGTATGCCTGCGAGAACCAATGCAAGCAAATTGCCCCACACCAATCCCTTCAGAAGTATCGAAAGGGCCATCTGCCTAAAGACGGCTTTTATGGATCGTGTACTCTGTCCCAGAGCCTTCAGGGTCGCTATAGCGCGGACTTTTTCCATCACCAGCACGACGATGCCCGTAATCATCGTCATTCCAGCCACGGCAGTGAGGAGGCTCAGGATAAGGAGTACGTTGGCATCCAGTAGATTGAGCCAGTCAAGGATACCGTTACTGAGTTCCTCGGCTTTATTCATGGCGTAACGCTCGCCGTTATTTGCATAGCGGTCGGCAAGGAGGGCAAAAAGTTGCTCGTACACCGCATCGGTGTCTGCTTCGCTCGACCGAAGCTGCACCATCACGCCACTCACTTCTTTCTCATTCAGCCCCAGAAGATTTCGTACCTGTCGTATGTCGCCGACGACCATTTTGTGATCAAAGTCTTCAAATCCGGTATCGAAGATCCCGGAGACCCTTAGTCGTCTCATCTTTATCCCTCCATCGCTCCCTTTATCCTCCCCTGCCGACCTAAAATAGGCCGTTACTTCATCACCGACATCTAACGAAAGCGAATGCGACAGGTAGGAAGAGATCAAAACCCCGTCCGAAAGGGACGACGTCTCCCGGAAAGAAGGCAGCTCACCCGCTTTCAGATAAGAACCGAAAAAATCGCGATTGTACAGAGAATCCACACCGTGCATAAGGACACCGGCAAATGCCGAGTCCGTTTTGAAAAGAGCCATCTCGTCGGCAAAAGTATAGACGCTCGCTTCGGGGTCTGCACGCCTCACGGTCTCGGTGACCGCGGTCAACGCATCCGGGGGCAGCTCCAGAGGAATGGAATACTGTCCGTATACGTTATCGGGGTTGGAAATGACGATGCTGCCGATGAGACCGTTCACTTTCGTCCTGATCTCGCCCTTAAATCCCTCTACGATGAAGAAGGAAAGCAAGATGACAGAGACCCCGAGCGCGATGCCCGATACCGTCAGCTTCACGGAGGGCCGGAGCAATCGCTTTCCCCTACTCTCGTCGGGGTCTTTGTGGAGGAATTTGTCTGCGAGGATTCGCTCTAACTTCATTGCCTTGTCTTTTATCTTATCTGTCTCCACAAAGATACCTCTCCTGTCGATATTTCGGGGTGAGAGGCAAAAGTGGTAAATTTGTAGGCGTGTTAGTAAACCACCTCAGTTTTATCGAGAGAGAAAGTCCTCAGACAGCAAAAGGGTGGTCTTTCTCGTCCCGAAAGTTTTTGAACGCCCCCGATATTTATCCCTTATGAAACATGGTTATGTGAAAGTGGCCGCCGCTGTCCCCTTTGTGGAAGTGGCAAACTGCTACTATAACATCGAGCGCATAGAGCGAATGGTGCGCCAAGCAGCCGCACAAAGAGTAGAGCTTCTCACTTTCCCGGAGCTCAGCATCACCGGCTACACTTGCGGCGACCTCTTTCTGCAGCCTTTCCTTATAGAACAAGCAGAGAAGGCAGTGGAGATTTTGGCGGAGCGAACGAAGGACGTCGATTTGCTCTACTTCGTGGGTATGCCGCTCGAAGTAGAGGACAAGCTCTTCAATACCGCCGTCGCCATCCAGAAAGGCAAGATTATCGGAGCCATCCCGAAGACTTACCTGCCGAACTATCGCGAGTTTCAGGAGAAAAGGTGGTTCTCGAGCTCGTACGACCTGCTCCTCTCGACCGCACACATCGGAGAACAAGAATTTCCCATCGGTCACGACCTAATTTTCCTCAATGGCAAAATCGGCATAGGGGTAGAGATCTGCGAAGATATGTGGTCCCCGCTGACTCCCGGGACCCGACTGGCACTCTACGGCGCACACATCATATTTAACCTCTCTGCCTCAAACGAGAGCTCGGGGAAGAATAACTACCTCAAAAGCCTTGTCTCCGGCCTGTCTGCCCAGCAGATTTCGGCCTACGTATACGCCTCCTGCGGTATAGGCGAGAGCTCGACGGACAACGTGTATGCAGGGAAAGCATTCATAGCCGAAAACGGCGTGTTCTTGGGAGAGATGCCCAGATTTGAGCTGTCCGAAAGGATGCTCATCAGCGACATCGACGTCTCCCGCATCCGCGCCGAGAGGCTCCTCAATAGCACCTTCCGCAAAGCCGCCTCCCACTATACGAGCGACAAACTTGCCGTCGTGCCTTTCGAGATGCACGAGACTGAGGACTACGAAATGACCCGTCACATCGACAGGGATCCTTTTATGCCCCAAAATTCGGACAAGCGGGAGCTGAGCAGGGAGATGTTCAACATCCAGGTCACGGGACTATTGCAACGGCTTCGCCACTTGGAGGGCTCTAAAATAATCCTCGGCGTAAGCGGCGGACTCGACAGCACCCTCGCGCTCCTCGTGGCGGTCAGAGCCATGGAAGTACTTGGAAGGAGCCCCAAAGAGGTCATTGCCGTAACTATGCCCGGTCTCGGGACAAGCCGGCGCACGCTGAATAATGCACTGAGGCTGATGGAACTCTTAGGCGTAGACACCCGCGAGATACCGATTGGCGAGATGGCAGAGGATCAACTCAAAGCCATCGGACACGACACCCGGACGGAGGACACGACCTATGAGAATACGCAAGCCCGCACCCGCACAGAGATACTGATGAACCTTGCCAACCTCGAAAAAGGGTTCGTACTCGGCACGGGAGACTTGAGCGAAGTAACGCTCGGCTGGTCTACGTTCAACGGCGACCACATGAGTATGTATAACGTCAACGGTTCGGTCACGAAGACGTCCATTCGTACGATTGTGATGCAGCTGTCGAAGGACTACTCCGACGAGATAAGGGACATCCTCATAGACGTGGTGGAGACTCCGGTAAGCCCCGAGCTCAGGAACGAGGACGAAAACGTCATTTCCCAAGAGACAGAGAAGATCCTGGGACCGTACGAGGTGCACGATTTCTTCATCTACCACATGCTCAAGAACGCCTACTCGCCGGAGAAACTCTTCTTCCTCGCCGAGAAAGCCTTTGAGGGCAAATACTCTTCCGAGGAGATCAAAGGCTGGCTTAAGACCTTCATCAGAAGATTCTTCCACCAGCAGTTCAAACGGAACGCGATGCCCGACGGGCCCAAAGTCGGAGCCGTATCCCTCTCTCCTCGCGGCACCTGGCTGATGCCCAGCGATGCTAAGGCCGATATGTGGCTGAGTGCCATTGAGGAACTCTAAAAACGACCGGACACAAAATTTCACACACGACACACAGACATGATTCAAACCAACGACCTCGGCATCCAATTTGGCGGCAGAGTGCTTTTCAAAGACGTCAACCTCAAGTTCCTTCCCGGTAACTGCTACGGCATCATCGGAGCCAACGGAGCGGGCAAATCCACTCTACTCCGGATGATCAGCGGACAGCTCGATCCGACAAGCGGATCCGTAGAGATGGGACCCGGCGAAAGGCTCTCCGTCCTCTCTCAGGACCACTTCGCGTTTGACGAGTACACGGTGATGAACACCGTCTTGATGGGGCACTCGACGCTATGGGGCATTATGGAAGAAAAAGACGCCCTATATGCCAAGCCCGACTTCAGTGACGAAGACGGCATCCGCGCCGCCGAGCTCGAGGAGAAGTTCGCGGAGATGGAGGGATGGAACGCCGAGAGTGACGCAGCTCAGCTCCTAAGCGGTCTCGGCGTACCGGAAGCCCTTCACTACGAACTGATGGCGAACCTGTCCGGTAAGCAAAAAGTGCGCGTACTCTTGGCGCGCGCCCTCTTTGGCAAGCCGGACAACCTCCTCTTGGACGAGCCGACGAACGACCTCGACCTCGACACCGTCTCTTGGCTCGAGAATTACCTCCAGGACTTTGAGAACACCGTCCTCGTCGTCTCCCACGACCGTCACTTTCTTGACTCTGTCTGCACGCACACGGTCGATATAGACTTCAATAAGGTGCAGATCTATGCCGGCAATTACAGATTCTGGTACGAAAGCTCTCAGCTCGCCCTTAAGCAGATGCAGCAGCAGAATAAGAAGGCTGAGGAAAAGAAAAAGGAGCTCGAGGAATTTATACGCCGTTTCAGTGCCAACGTGGCTAAGAGCAAGCAGACCACTTCGCGCAAGAAGATGCTCGAGAAGCTCAATATCGACGAAATCAAACCCTCCAGTCGCCGTTATCCGGGCATCATATTTACCCCGGATAGAGAGGTGGGCAATAAAATACTGGAAGTACGGGGGCTCACAGCCACGGCACCCGCCGTGGACGGCTCGGGAGAGCAGGTGCTTTTCCAAAACCTCGACTTCAACGTGGAGAAAGGCGACAAGATCGTATTCCTCTCCCACGACCCGAGAGCGATGACGGCTTTCTTCGAGATCATCAACGGCAACCGCCCCGCCCAATCCGGTACTTTCGAGTGGGGTCAGACCGTCACCACGGCCTACCTTCCGCTCGACAACACCGAGTTTTTCAATAAAGACATCACCCTCATCGACTGGATCTCGCAGTTCGCCAAAGACACCAACGAGGTATACCTCAAAGGATACCTCGGTCGTATGCTCTTCTCGGGCGAAGAGATACTCAAGAAAGTGGGTGTCCTAAGTGGGGGCGAGAAGATGCGCTCGATGATCTCAAGGATGATGCTCAAAAACGCTAACGTCCTCATCCTCGACACGCCGACCAATCACCTTGACCTCGAGAGCATCCAGGCCTTCAATAACACGCTCAAAAACTACCCGGGCAACGTCCTTTTCTCCAGCCACGACCACGAATTCATCCAGACCGTGGCAAACCGCATCATCGAGCTTGGTCCGAATGGGATGATTGACAAGATGATGGAGTACGACGACTATGTCACCGACCCCACAGTAGCCGAGCTGAGGGCGAAAATTTACTAACTATTTACTCTTGGTATGATACACGTAGGCATCGTTGGCAGCGAGGGATATGCGGTGGGGGAATTGTACAGTCTGCTCCTCAACCACCCCGATGTCCGGCTCGACAAAGTATACGCACCCAACCGGCGTGGGATGAAAGTCTCCGAGCTCTTTAACGACCTCAGAGACTACAAGTCACTGACCTTCACCGACGAGGACGACTTTGAGGGACTTGACCTCCTCTTTATCTGTCTTCCCACAGGGCACAGCGAGAGATTTCAGAGGGAGTATCACCTTCCTCCGGAACTCAAGCTCATCGACTTCTCGCACGAGCACCGCCTGGCCAAAGGTGACGGCTATGTCTATGGATTGCCCGAGGCATACAGGGAGGAGATTATGGCGGCGCAAAAAGTCTCCGTCCCCGGTTCGCTTGCGATGGCGATAGAATTGCCACTGATTCCTCTTGCCAAAAATATGGTGCTTAATCATCCGCTTCATATCAATTCGGTAGCCGGGAAGACCGAGGCCTTCGCCCGCCCCACTCCGGACACTACGCTATCCTACGAGGTTATATTCGACAATTTTCACGTCTTCAATCCCTTCAATCACAGCCATGAGGAGGAAGTGAAGACCATCCTCACCGATCTTCAAAAATCCTTCAAACAGGAACTCAACCTCATCCCCATGAGGGGCAATTACAACCGTGGCATCTACACCACCGCGTACCTCAATACCCATATCGAGCTCTCCGTCATCCGCCAAATGTATGAGGAATACTTCGAAGACAAGCCTTTTGTGAAGATCGTGGACGAGTATCCTGATGTCAGGGACACCGTGAATACCAACGCTCTCCTAATTCACGTCAGCAAGCATGCCGACCGTCTGCTCATCGTCTCCACGATGGACAACCTGATGAAAGGAGCCGCAGGAAACGCGATACAGATAATGAACCTGATGTTCGGGCTCGTGGAGACCACGGGGCTTCAGATAAAGCCCTCTGTCTTCTGACGAATTGATTTTGGTCTGTACGAGGAGATCTTCCCGGCCTGTATCTCGAAGTAATTTTGGTCCGTAGGTTTTTTCTTTCTCGGTACGTACCAAATTTTTCTCAGGATTTGATTAGAGTGGTGTCCTCTCTTGATTTTGGGAGAAAGTGCTAACCGAAAAAGCTGTACCTTTGCGGTTGGGGAGCGGCTTCTCCGACAAACTCTTTTTGCTTGACTAAATGACACTGAACGACATTCCCACTCCGGCTTATGTCCTCGAAGAGAATCTTTTGAGGCAGAATCTCTCCGTGATCCGTCACGTCGCGGACGAAGCCGGCGTAGAGATCATAATGGCTTTCAAAGCCTTTGCGCTTTGGAAAAGTTTCCCCATTGTACGCGAGTACATCTCGGGGTGTACTGCAAGCTCACTCTCGGAAGCCGAAATGGGTAAGACCTACATGCAAGCCCTCACGCACACCTACGCCCCCGTGTACAAGCCGACGGAATTTGGTGCGCTGATGGAGCGAAGCAGCCACATCACGTTCAACTCCCTGTCACAGTTCGGGCGTTTTTACCCGGAAGTACAGTCCTACAAAGGACACGACATATCGTGCGGACTGAGGATAAACCCCGAGTACGGAGAAGTGGAGACGGACCTCTACAACCCTGCCTCTCCCACTTCACGGCTGGGCGTGCCTGTCTCGAAACTTCCGTCTCGTCTTCCGGAAGGAATCGAAGGCTTGCATTTCCACACTCTTTGCGAGAACGACTCACACACGTTGGAGCGGACACTGGCTGTCGTGGAAGAAAAGTTTGGCAAGTACCTCGATCAAGTAAAATGGCTCAATATGGGCGGTGGTCACTTAATGACAAATAAAGACTACGACACAAGTCACCTCATAGCCCTCTTAAGGGCATTCCGAGAGCGTCACCCGAACCTCCGCATCATTATGGAACCCGGGGCGGCTTTTGTGTGGCAGACGGGGGTCCTTGTGACGGAGATATTGGACATCGTGGAGAATGGGGACGCCAAGACCCTGATGATGGACGCCTCTTTCACCTGTCACATGCCGGACACACTCGAGATGCCGTATCAGCCCCGCATCAGAGACGCCAAAAACGCGCCCGAAGCAGCCTACCCCCACGGGTACAGGGTGGGTGGCAACAGTTGCCTGAGCGGTGACTACGTCGGAGACTGGTTTTTCAAAGAAGAGGCGCAGGTCGGAGATCGGCTTATCTTTGAAGATATGATACACTATACCACCGTCAAGACGACTATGTTCAACGGTGTCACACACCCTTCTATATGGATGCACTGCGCAGACGACTCTTGGGTATGCTTCAGGGAATACACCCCTAAGGATTACCTGGATCGGATGTGCTAAAATAGAACAGACTATGGCCTTTTTCGGACTATTCTCCAAGGATAAAAAAGAGACACTTGATAAGGGGCTCGAGAAAACGAAGACCTCTTTTTTCGACAAGATATCCCGTGCTGTGGCGGGCAAAAGCACAGTGGATGACGACGTACTCGACGACCTCGAAGAGACACTTGTCTCAAGCGATGTGGGCGTGGAAACCACGCTCAAGATCATCAAGAGGCTCGAAGAACGCGTCGCACGCGACAAATACGTCGGCACAGCTGAGCTTAATGCGATCTTGAGAGACGAGATCGCCTCGCTGCTCGCCGAAAATGAAGACAAAAATACCACCGACCCCGGACTGCTCCCGGACGAGCATAAGCCCTACGTCATTATGGTAGTGGGGGTGAATGGAGTGGGAAAGACGACCACGATCGGCAAACTGGCCTACCAATTCAAAGACCAGGGTCTGAAAGTAGTTCTCGGCGCGGCCGACACATTCAGGGCCGCCGCTGTAGACCAGCTCCAAGTCTGGGGCGATCGTGTCGGTGTGCCGGTCATCAAGCAGGCGATGGGCTCAGACCCTGCCTCCGTGGCTTTTGACACCGTACAGAGCGCCAAAGCCCAAGGTGCCGACGTGGTCATCATAGACACAGCGGGGCGTCTCCACAATAAGATGGGACTGATGAACGAGCTTACGAAGATCAAGAACGTGATGAAGAAGGTACATCTCGAAGCGCCACAGGAGGTTCTACTCGTCTTGGACGGAAGCACGGGGATGAATGCCTTTGAGCAAGCCAAGCAGTTTGTACAGGCCACGGAAGTCAACGCACTCGCCATCACGAAGCTCGACGGCACGGCCAAAGGCGGTGTGGTGATCGGAATCTCGGACCAATTCCGGATACCCGTCAAGTACATCGGGCTGGGCGAAAAAATGACCGACCTACAGCTCTTCGACAAAAAAGAATTCGTATCTTCACTCTTCTCTCACAAGTAATCTCACCGGCACCTTAACCAGATGCGAAAAAATAAAGTAGACGTAATCACGATGGGGTGTGCTAAGAACCTCGTCGACTCGGAGACCCTTATGCGGCTCTTCGAGCAGAGCGGGTATACGGTGGAGCACGACCCTGTGAAAGCCGACGGGGAGATTGTGGTCGTCAATACTTGCGGCTTCATAGAGAGCGCACGGGAAGAGTCCGTGAATATGATCCTTGAGACGGTGCAAGCCAAGAGCCGTGGTGAAGTCGGGAAAGTCTTCGTGATGGGATGCCTTTCGGAGCGGTATATGGACGAACTCAAGCAGGAGATCCCGGAAGTGGACGGCTTCTACGGCAAGTTCGACTGGAAAAATCTGATAGCCGACCTCGGCAAAGCCTACCATACCGTCCCCGCAGACCTTAGGACGCTCACGACACCCGCGCACTATGCTTTCGTGAAGATTGCAGAGGGCTGCAATCGGGGCTGTGCCTATTGCTCCATTCCCATTATGACGGGGCGGTATAAATCCCGACCCGAAGCAGAAATCATCGAAGAAGTCCGAGGCTTGGCGGCAAAAGGAGTGAAAGAGCTTCAGCTTATCGCCCAAGACCTCACTTACTACGGCATCGACACGGACGGGAAAGCTGCCCTACCCACTCTCGTCCGTGCGCTCTGTAAAATAGACGGCATTGAGTGGATACGTCTTCATTACGCCTATCCTGCTCACTTTCCACTGGAACTCATAGAGGTCATCCGGGAAGAACCCAAAGTCTGCAAATACCTCGACATAGCCCTCCAGCACTCAAGCGATCGGATGCTCGAGAAGATGCGGAGGCATATCACCAAGTCCGAACAGACGGATCTTCTCCGAAAGCTCAGAGAAGGTGTCCCGGGTCTTGCGATCCGAACTACGCTTATGGTGGGGCATCCCGGAGAAACGGACGAAGACTTTGAGGACTTGATGGATTTTGTCGAAGAGCAAAGATTCGACAGAATGGGTGCGTTTATGTACTCTCACGAAGAAGGCACCTACGATTTCCTCCACTACGAAGACGATATTCCCCGGGAAGTGAAGCAAGAGCGGCTCGACCGTCTCATGCAGCTACAGGAAACGATTGCCTTGGAGCGATCGAGCGCTTTCGTAGGCAGCACAGAGAGGGTCATCATAGACCGCGAAGACGGGGACTATTTCATCGGCCGAACCCAATTCGACTCACCGGACGTAGACCCCGAAGTCCTCATCCCGATGTCGCTCTACCCGGAGCTCGAAATAGGGAAATTTTATGACTTGGAAATAACGGACACCGTCGGTTACGACCTCATTGGTAAGCCGGTATGATAACGACCTCGAGAGAAGACCTCACTGGATTGATCCGCCAGCGGGTAATCGGACGTTTGACCGATAGGGAAAGCGTCACTTTTCCACTCATAGGCACCTTTACCCCGATTCTGAATAGGGAATACGTCCTTGATGGGGGGGCAGACGGCTACGAGCTCTGCCCTCCGTCCGTCTCCCTTGCGTTTCGTGCGGATCCGTTTCTCTTAGATGCTTCCCGATATGTCTTATTCGACTTCAACGCTCCGCGCAGTATTGTGCCGGGAGAATTGGTGCGCGACACGGCCGACTTTTTCGATCAAGACGAAAAGGAGGTTTCCGAATCCCTCTATGAAGAGCTGTCGGCCTTCCTGACACAACTTTTCAGGGGCAGGAGAGTGGCTCTTTTGGGGTTGGGCGATTTCTTTGTCACAGAAGACTCGGGACGGCTGCTGACGCTTAATTTCGAGCCTTCGAAAGACCTGACTGATACCCTTAACCATCCTTTCTCGGTCTACTCGCCCATCCCGATTCCCGCCGGTGTCGTCCCGGAAGGCGTCGAGGTTCTGACCTCCGTACCCTCCGAGTACAGAGAGCGCTTCGCTATCGTGGATAAAGGGAAAAACACCCCGGCCCTTTCCCCCGACACAGATGCGCCCCCGCCTGTCGTCTCCAAGGGCCCGGACACGCCCTCCCGCGAAGAGGGACAGACGGGAAAATTTGGTACAGGCCAAAAAGAAATCGCCGTACAGACCGAAAAAGAAATTTCACACAGACCCAAAAAGAAACGTCGGTACTACCTACCTTACGGTCTTGGTCTCGTCGCTATTCTGGCGGGGGCCCTGTACCTCCTTTTCCCGAAAGAAGCACCTACCCCTATCCCCGAAGCGGTGCAAAAGGACACCATCCCCGCCAAGGTATATGAGGAACCGGTGGAAGCAGCGCCTGTCGCCCTGCCCAAAGACACGATAAGCCCGGGCGAGACTTTGGTCAAACTCGCACGGAGGTACTACGGTCCGAAAGAATACTGGGTCTACCTCTACCTCCACAATAAGGATTTGATCCGTAACCCGGATAACGTCCCTGTCGGGACGGTACTCGAGATTCCGGACCTCAAAGTTTTCGACCTCAAAGAGGATCGGGAGGCAGCTGTCCGTGAAGCCAATGACTGGGCTTACCTTATCCAGACCGGCAAGTACACCGATTACGCAGCGCAGCGTCCCGACTTGCCCTCCAATCGCCAAAATACACACCAATGACGCTTCCGAATACCGAGACCTACAAAAGTCTGTCCATCCAAGATTTCGACTACCCCCTCCCCGACGACCGCATCGCCAAATACCCGCTAAAAGAGAGGGATCACTCCAAGCTACTCCATTACGCCGGGGGAGCGATAAGCGAAGCTCATTTCTATGACATACCCGATTTGCTCCCCAAGGATGCCCTCCTTGTGATTAACGACACGCGGGTCATACGTGCACGCCTTATTTTTCACAGACCCACCGGAGGTCGCGTGGAGGTCTTCTGCCTCGACCCCGCCGATCCGTCGCTCTACGAGCTTTCGCTTTCGGCAAAAAAGACGTGCGTCTGGCACTGTCTGGTGGGCAACTCCAAGAAATGGAAAGAGGGAGCCCTGACCATCGAGATGCCGGACGGACGGACGTTTTCCGCAGAGCGGATAGACGTGGAAAAAGGGTTGGTTCGCTTTTCTTGGACAGGAGATGCCACATTCGGCGAAATGCTCGAACAGCTTGGCGAACTGCCCATCCCCCCCTACCTTAATCGCGACACGGAGGAGAGTGATCTCACCACTTACCAGACCGTCTATGCCGTGCAGGAGGGTTCTGTGGCAGCTCCGACCGCGGGTCTGCACTTCACGGAAGAGGTCCTCCGAAAGCTCCGGGACAAGGGCATACGCGTCGCTAAGCTGACCCTGCACGTCGGAGCAGGCACATTCTTGCCGGTAAAAGGGCAGACCATGGGCGAGCACAAGATGCACAGCGAAGTAATCCGGGTCACTCGGGAGACCCTGAAAGCCATCTTTGAGCAAAAAAAATCGGGGCACCCGATTGTGGCTGTCGGCACCACCTCCACACGTACACTCGAGAGCCTGTATTATATGGGTGCCAATGTCCTCCTCGGCAACCCCAAACCCTATCACGTCGAGCAGTGGGATCCGTATGGAGAGAAGTTTGGCAGTATCACCACAGAGGAAGCTTTGGAGGCACTCCAAGGAGAGGAAGTATTGGGCGAGACCCGTTTGCTCATCGAGCCGGGCTTCACGTACCGATTGGTCGACAAGCTCATCACGAACTTCCACCAGCCGCACTCCACTCTGTTACTCCTCATCGCAGCGTTCATAGGAGAGGATTGGAAGAGAGTGTACGACTACGCGCTCTCACACGACTTCCGATTCCTTTCATACGGAGATAGTTCTCTCTTAGAGCCGGCCAAATAGATGACGGATCACAGAGCGCTCAACCTTCGGCTCCTCAAGCTCGCCATCCCAAACATCCTGACCAACATCACGATCCCGCTCCTCGGAATCGTGGATCTTGGTCTGTCCGGTCACCTCTCTGATCCGGCCGTAGTGGGTGGTGTGGCCATAGCCACGACGCTCTTTAACCTGCTCTATTGGAATTTTTCATTCCTAAGGATGGGTTCCACCGGGCTGACTGCCCAAGCGAGGGGGACTGGAGACAAAAAGGCCATCGGACGGACACTCGGCCAATCCCTACTCCTCTCCGCGGGATTCGGGACATTGATTCTCCTCCTCCAAAGTCCCATAAAGACGTTTTTACTCGGACTGCTGCACCCGGATCCTGCGCTATCGGGCTACGCGGGTGCGTACTACGACATCGTGATATGGAGTGCCCCGGCCATGCTCTTCATCTACGCACTCAACGGTTGGATCATCGGCTTGGAAAACACGTGGTGGCCGATGGTCGTATCCATTACGACGAATCTGGTCAATATCGCGCTCTCCTCTTACCTGGTTCTTGCCCGGGGGATGAGCATCGAAGGCATCGCGACAGGGACCTTGGTGGCACAATGGCTGGGTGCGGGAGGTCTTTTCTTTGGTGCTTGGAGATTTTACCTACAGGGGCGCAAAGAGGCGATACCATTACCCGGGCGATGGACTGAGCTCACTTCGGGGCTCGGCAGATACTTCCACACAAACGTGCACATCTTCCTCAGGACACTCACGCTGGCCTGTGTCTCTTTTTATTTCACCTACGCGGGGACGCAGATGGGAGCCCTTACACTCGCAGGCAACGCACTGCTCTACCAATTTTTCTCGGTCTTTAGTTACTTCATAGACGGCTTTGCCAACGCCGCCGAAGCGGTCGTGGGACACTCCTACGGCAAGCGGGATCGCTCCACACTAAAGCTCAGCATACGCACGCTCGTCCTCTGGGGGGTGACTTTGGCATCCGTTGTGTCCGCGGTATACTTCTTTTGGGGCAAAAATTTCCTTTTCCTCCTCACGGATCAGGCCGACATCCGCACCGTGGCGATGACCTACATCAAATGGATTTGGCTTCTGCCTCTTGCGGGGTTTCTCTCCTTCCTGATGGATGGCATCTACATCGGACTGACCGCGACGAAAGAGATGTTTTACACGATGCTCTTGGCGGCTGTCGCATTTCTTGTCCTCTTTCGGACACTTCCTTTCCCGAATCCGAATGATGCGCTCTGGTGCGCTTTCATCACTTATCTGGTCATCCGGGGCATCGCGCTCTCCGTGCTTCTTCCGAAGTACCTCGCACAGCGGTATTATATCGGCATCGGATCGACGCTCCCGGACACAGAAGAGTACATACGGGGACTTCTTCGGGACGAATTCGGGAGAAGGAGATTGCGTCTTTCGTCTTTTTACACGACCGAGGAGGATGGGCAAGGTGAAATGATCTACCTCAATTCCGTTGCCGAGCTTCGGGACAACAGTTCCCCGGAGACACTTACTCTGCGACTGAAAGAATTGGAGAAAAAAGCCGGTCGCAGACCGAAAGAGGAGACCAAAGAGGTAGCACTCGATCTCGACCTCGTCGTGTGTGATGACCAAATTTTGCGTCCCAAAGATTTCGGAAAGGACTATTTCAGAATAGGATACCGGGAGTTGCAACAGTGATTCGGAGGTGCCGAAAGAGGCTTTATTTCTTGTACAGACCGAGACGAGGAAAAGGTACAGACCGGAAATATAGTCCGGGTACGACCGAGAAAACTTTTTTGGTCCGTATCTCGCCGGCGCCGCATCCGATGTACCCGAAGAATTCAGCCCAAGATTTAGTAAATTTGTGGGAGAAGGGTAAGTATGGACTTTGGTCCTATTTCCCCCTCAAAAATATAGACAAATACGACACCCAAATATAAATGCAACATACGACCGAACACACCCATTGCAGTTTTTGCCGACACAGCGGAGGATGCGCCACTTGTGGCGCTTTCGGGGGTGGCAAGCTCGACACATTCGATTACCTGAGTGACATCCCTCCTGTCGCCGGAGACGAAGAGGAATGGGTGGAAGTCCACTTCAAGAACACGCGGAAAGGCTTCTACCTCAATTCTCTCGGCCTTGACCTCACCAAAGGCGATCTCGTGGCCGTGGAGGCCACTCCGGGTCACGACATCGGCACCGTGTCCATGACGGGGAAACTTGTACGGATCCAGATGCGCAAAAACGGTTTCTTCCCCGGGAAAAGCACCCCGCTCAAGATCTTCCGCATCGCCAAGACAAATGACCTCGAAAGATTCGAGGAGTCCAAATCCCGCGAAGAGGAGACAATGATACGCTCCCGCCAAATCGCCAAAGAACTCGGTCTGAATATGAAGATCGGTGACGTGGAATACCAGGGCGACGGGCTGAAAGCCATATTCTACTACATCGCCGATCAGCGTGTGGACTTCCGGCAGCTCATCAAGCGACTTGCAGAAGCCTTCCACGTCCGTATCGAAATGAGACAGATCGGCGCACGTCAGGAAGCCGGACGCATCGGAGGTCTCGGACCGTGCGGGCGCGAACTCTGCTGCTCGGGCTGGATGACACGCTTCATGAGCGTAGGCACAAACGTAGCCCGGATTCAGGATCTCTCCATGAACCCGCAAAAACTCGCCGGACAGTGCGCCAAGCTCAAATGCTGCCTTAATTACGAAGTCGATGTCTACGAAGAGGCGCAAAAGAAACTTCCCCCGAAAGATGCCGTCCTCAAGACTTCGGAAGGCGATTACCGCCTCTTCAAGGCAGATCCGTTGGCTCAGCTTCTCACTTACTCGGCTTTGGATCGCAGGCGCGGACAGGAGGACTTCCGTATCATCACTTCCGAGAGGGCGTTCCGAATCATCGAGATGAATGCGGCCGGAAAAGTCCCGTTTGACCTATTGAACGACGAAAAAGACAGCTCGTCCAAGCGGTCGCAAGGTCCGGCAAAGGACATCCTTTTGGAAGAAAGTCTCACCCGATTTGATACCCCCAAGAGCGAGGGTGGCAATAGAGGTAAGAGCAGAAACGGCAAAGGGGGCGGCGGGAAAAAGCGCCGTAAGAGCGGAAATGGCAACTCCGGAGCCAAAAATGCAGGAAATCCGAAGGAGTAAACACGTCGGGGAACCGATGCCGGGTTTATGAAGGTTTCTACTTTGCTGACTTTTTTGGTTCTATCGGTATGTGCTTCGGGGTGCGACGTACTTCGTGACGGCATCGCGTACAGCCGTTTCGAGAAGGTAGAGGATCAGATTTGGGCAGATACCACGGAGTACTTTTTTTCGTTCCCGGTCAGAGATACCGCTCGAAAGTACGAAGTCACGGGAGTGGTACGCTACGTGCCGGACTTCGGGTTCAAAAACTTACCGATCGGCATTGTCTACGAAGGAGCAGACGTCTCAACCCCCCGCTTTGAGACAGAGGTGAGGAACCTGTCCATAGAGCAGGACGAGGCGGGTGTCGGAAGCGAACACTTCGTGGTTCGGGAGGTTCGGTTTGTGATCGAAGAGGGGAAGACTTACGACACGCCGGGGATTTACACCTACAGCTTCAGGCAACTGGCAGACACAGCCCGAATCGGCGGAGTCGCAGAAGTGGGACTCGTGGTGCGCAAACTTTAGTCTTCCCCCGGAGACGGGGCAAAAGAGATACAGACCGAAAAGAAATCTTTGCACGTACC
>JASBZK010000022.1 GCA_029983505.1 Porphyromonas sp. | reverse complement strand
CCCATTATCTCCTCCAATTAAAACTCCTCTGTACCCGGTTAACTCAGTACCGCCGTACCCTATGGATTTAAAGGATAGATTGTCGTACAATTGTTCAAAATCATAATCCACTAACCGGGCTTTCTTGAAACCAAGCTTATGCAATCCTATGAGAATATTTTCGGGAGTAGCGCTGCTACCACCCGGAGACCAGCTGTAGCCGGGTATACTGTCTGCTATCTGTTTAAGCGTTTTCGAGACAATACTGCCAAGATTGTTTGAGCTATCTGCCAAATGCGCTCCGTAGTAAAATCTTGGATAGGTTACTGAGTGATTCCCATTAACTCTATTTTCGCAGTCATAAAGTAACATTCCTATTGCCACGGCAGGGCATCCTATCATTGAGCCATTGGGTGCAGCCGAGTTAAATGTTCCATCTTGACACCACTTGTCAAGCTCTTTTCCTGTGTACGGATAAATAGTCTCTTTTCCGCTGGAATAGTCCCTATATGCTCGGAGTTCATCCTCCGGTTCATTCTTGGAGGGCGTTATCTCATACTGGTACCCCTCCTTCCCGAGATCCTTCCATTTTTCGTAGTACTCACCCTTTATAAGGTCAGGGTTATGTAATCTCTCTTTTATCTTATCTTTATAGTTTCTCAAGACGGAATAAAGCGGGTTACCCTCTTGAATGTCCTTAAATCGGAGGTTGCCTTTATCCGAGTGTGCTATAATGGGGAAACTGCTGTTGTCCCCGGAGAGCAACACATACCCTTGGTTATCCGCGTAGTTTACCGCAAAAAGGAGAGTATCCTGCCCCTCAATGTAGAAATCCAAATCCGATATTTCCTTGGGATGAGAGTTTGACCGCAAAGAAGAGCCGTCGGTGGCGCCGTTTTCAATCGCGTTGCCGAAGAGATTGACATACGCGATGGCTTGAGACTCCGAGAGGTTGTTGTGTAGTCCTTTCTCGGATGACGCAACGACAGCGTCATCTGTACCCTCCGGAACCATAAACGTATCCTGTACGTCACAGGAAGTGAGCCCACCGCAAAGGGAGGCGAAAGAAAGTAAGCATAGCCTACCAAGCCGTTTTGATGTTTTTTTCATACGAGACAAAATGATTAAAATGAGAAATATAATTTGTCGATTCTTACGACAAAGGTACAAAAAATCGTATAGTGCGTTCATTTGATTTCTCAAACATTACAAACAGGGAAATGTGGTACAGACCGGGGAGTGAGCGAGACACAGACCGGGGCGATCGCCTCGGTCCGTACCTCGTCTGACACCCGAATCCCGCCTCCTGTCGGGGCAAATCGCGATGAAACCGCATACGTATACCGTGAAACGACTTGCGCAGAACGAGTGCCCCGATAGGAACAAAAGACCGCGTCAGCGGTCGAAAGGTAGTAGCCCCGTACGAAGATGCCGGAGGCATCGACGTGCGGGGCAGAGGATCGCACTCTCTCTCTCCGATCTTCGACCCCTATGGGGGTCGTACAAATAATACATGAATATCTCTGTACGCCCCGGGGTGTCGACACCCCTACGGGGTCTTAACCCCGGGCTACTCCCTTGTGATGCCTATCGGCATCTTTTGCCCCTAACGGGGCGTAACCCCATACGAATACCCTTGCGATGCCTACGGCATCTCTTGCCCCTAACGGTGCGACGGCTCCATACGAATCCCATACGCGAACCCTATACGGAGGTCGGACAAACACCCTAATAACGAGTTTCTAATGCGTCAGCACAGGGACGCGAGGGGTGTGTTTGCAGGTTGCGGCGAAATGTGTACTTTTGTAGACCACCATAGATTATGACCCCCGGGTGGGGTAGGAGGGTATTTGGTGGAAACAAAATCTTTTGGTACCTTTGCACACGTTCTCCAACTTGGGAGATTGAGCAATGGAAAAGGGCAGTTACCAGAGTGGCCAAATGGGGCTGACTGTAACTCAGCTGACGTTCGTCTTCGGTGGTTCGAATCCATCACTGCCCACTTTTTGCTCCGCGGAAGTAGCTCAGTCGATAGAGCATTAGCCTTCCAAGCTAAGGGTCGCGGGTTTGAGCCCCGTCTTCCGCTCAAAAAATGGGACTTCTGAATAGGTCGCAATCCTACTCAGTCCGCCTGTGTAGCTCAGTGGTAGAGCACTTCCTTGGTAAGGAAGAGGTCCCGGGTTCAAATCCCGGCACCGGCTCAAGTAAAGGTTTGATTCTGGAAAGGCGCTGTCCTCTTTTTGCCTCGCTCGGTGTTTTGTCCCCGAGAAGAAAGGGAGAAGAAGAGGAGAAGCAAAGGTAGAGGAACCATACTCGCCGGCACTCTCAGGTCTCGGGGTCGCTTGTCTTTGGCGATCGAGAAAAGCAAGAGAGGAGGTGTGGTGGCTTCGCTACAAAAGGTGTAAATAAAGGAAGCAAATACTTGCAAAAGGATAAAGATAACGATTACTTAACTCAACTATATTTACATTGTTTTTGGACTATGGCAAAAGAACATTTTGAAAGGACTAAGCCCCACGTAAATATCGGTACCATTGGTCACGTAGACCACGGTAAAACGACATTGACGGCGGCTATTACTAAGGTTCTTAGCGAGAAGTACGGTAGCGGGGAAGTTCGCTCCTTCGATTCTATCGATAACGCACCCGAAGAAAAGGAACGCGGTATTACGATCAACTCTTCCCACGTAGAGTACGAGACCGCTAATCGTCACTACGCCCACGTAGACTGCCCGGGCCACGCCGACTATGTGAAGAACATGGTTACCGGTGCCGCTCAGATGGATGGTGCCATCATCGTGGTTGCCGCTACCGACGGTCCTATGCCCCAGACTCGCGAACACATCCTCCTCGCACGTCAGGTGAACGTACCCCGCCTCGTTGTGTTTATGAACAAGTGCGACATGGTCGATGACGAAGAAATGCTCGAACTCGTCGAAATGGAAATGCGTGACCTGCTCAACTTCTACGAATTCGATGGCGATAACACGCCCGTGATCCGTGGTTCTGCACTCGGTGCACTCAACGGCGAAGAAAAGTGGGTGAACTCCGTCCTCGAGCTTATGGAAGCTGTGGATACTTGGATTCCTCTGCCTCCCCGTGACGTAGACAAGCCCTTCCTTATGCCTGTCGAAGACGTCTTCTCCATCACAGGTCGCGGTACCGTGGCTACCGGTCGTATCGAAACCGGCGTAGTGAAAGTGAACGACGAAGTCCAGATCATCGGTCTTGGCGCAGAAGGCAAGAAGTCTGTCGTAACCGGCGTGGAAATGTTCCGCAAGATCCTCGACGAAGGTGAAGCCGGCGACAACGTAGGTCTCCTCCTCCGCGGTATCGACAAGGACGAAATCAAACGCGGTATGATCATCGCTCACCCCAACACCATTAAGCCCCACACCAAGTTCAAGGCTGAGGTGTATATCCTCAAAAAGGAAGAAGGTGGTCGTCACACTCCTTTCCGCAACCACTATCGTCCTCAGTTCTACATCCGTACCCTTGACGTAACCGGTGAAATCAGCCTCCCGGAAGGTCAGGAAATCGTGATGCCCGGCGATAACGTAACCATCCAGGTTGAGCTCATCTCTCCGGTCGCTTGCGACACCGGTCTCCGTTTCGCCATCCGTGAAGGCGGTCGTACGGTAGGTGCAGGTCAGATTACCGAGATCCTCGACTAATACGCCGAAATCAAAAGAGGAGAAAAGAGAGTCCCCCGTCTCTTTGTGTAGATGAGCCGAAGGTAGAGAGATTACTCTTTCTCCTCTTTTATACACGGGTTTAGCTCAGTTGGTAGAGCACCGGTCTCCAAAACCGGTTGTCGGGAGTTCGAGCCTCTCAACCCGTGCACTTTTTTATCAGATAATAAATTGCATATAGGTACTTATTAGGTTCATGGCAAAATCTAATGATAACTTCCTCACTCGAAGTGGTAAGTACATCAAAGCGTGCTTTGATGAGCTTCGCTACAAAGTGACGTGGCCTACCGGGAAGGAACTGTCCAACAGTGCGGTGATAGTATTAGTTGCTTCCATAATTCTATCGCTCTTCATCTTCTTGGTGGACCGGGCATTCGAGTTCATTATGAGCGGTATCTATAAACTCGTTATTTGAATCTTAGAGCGGACAGCGATTTGTCTCACGTGAGAGGCAAATATGAAGGTTGCTGTCCCGGTTTATTTTCAAACGCACAACATCACCCCTCTTAGACCTTCGGGGACGAAAGTCCTGCTTCTGGAGGTCGGAGAGCACTTTCCTACGCAAGGAAAAGACGAGAAAAGCATGAGCAAGGCTACAGACTTTAAGTACTACGTCTTAAGAACCATCACCGGCAAGGAACAAGAAGTGGGGGATTACATCCGCTCGATGCGCGATGTAGAGCCCCTGTTTCAGACGAACGTCAGGGATATTCTTATTCCGATGGAGACCTACTTCCAAGTCAATAAAATGGCAAAGGAAGGCAAGGTCGAGCGTGTTCGTCCCTATTACTCCGGTTATGTCTTCGTTGAGGCGTGGCTTAATGGCGATACCATCTTCAAACTGCGGAGGGTTCCGAATGTACTCGGATTCCTTGGTGGAGAGACAGAGCCGGTTTCGCTCAGTGATACTGACGTAGCTCAGTTGAAGGAAACTTCCGACCGACTCAGCGAAAAGCCCGAGAACGTCGAAGTGCATTACTCGGTGGGTGAGCGCGTGAAAGTCACCTTCGGTCCGTTCGCCGGATTTTTCGGCGAGGTGACGGAAGTCAATGACGAACGAAAGAAACTGAAGATTCTCGTCAAAGTTTTCGGACGCGAAACGATGATGGAGGTCGACTATATGCAAGTGGAAAAGGAGAGTTTGCCGGACTGATCTCTTTCTGAAGTTTGTTGCAAATCCAAAGGCAGGGAATTACGGATGCCGCCGGGGCGGAACGGTTACAGCCGCCGGGTGAGGATCCGAAGGAAAGCCCGAAAGAGAAGCAGCAGACGTTTTTTATTCGGGGTGCGTGTGCACGCTGACTGAGGATAGGAGAGGATCGGAGCTCGATAGTCACTTTAGTGTTGTGTTCCACAGTTGTCTGAGTCATTTTATTTACTCACACAAACAAAACAGATTTAAGAATCATGGCAAAAGAAATTGCAGGACAGCTCAAACTGCAAATCAAAGGCGGTGCAGCTAATCCTTCTCCTCCCGTTGGTCCGGCACTTGGTGCCAAGGGGATCAACATTATGGAGTTCTGCAAGCAATTCAACGCCCGTACTCAGGATAAAGCAGGACAGATCCTCCCGGTGCTCATCACCTACTATGCGGATAAGTCTTTCGACTTTATCGTAAAAACTCCTCCCGTCGCCATCCAGCTTCTTGAAAAAGCCAAGAAGAAGAGCGGCAGCGCAGAGCCGAACCGCAAGAAAGTGGCTACACTGACTTGGGACGACATCCGTGCCATCGCCGAAGACAAGATGGTCGACCTGAACTGCTTCACCGTCTCCAGCGCGATGAAGCTCGTGGCAGGTACTGCAAGGAGTATGGGTATCGCTGTAAAGGGTGAATTCCCGGCTGATGTTTAAGTCTTACTAACAAGAAGAAAGAAACAGAAGAATCGATTATGAGCAAACTAACGAAGAACCAAAAGTTAGCGTTAAGCAAGATCGAGCCCGGGAAAGTCTACAGCCTACAGGAAGCATCTGCACTGGTGAAAGAAATCACCACCACTAAGTTTGATGCCTCCGTGGACATAGATGTACGCCTCGGCGTAGACCCCCGCAAGGCTAACCAAATGGTACGTGGCGTAGTGACCTTGCCTAATGGTACAGGTAAGGAAGTGCGTGTCCTCGTCCTCTGCTCTTCCGACAAGGAAGAAGAGGCCAAAGAGGCCGGCGCAGACTATGTAGGTTTGGACGAATACATTGAAAAGATCAAAGGCGGTTGGACTGACGTTGATGTCATCATCACGATGCCTGCCATCATGGGTAAAATCGGTGCGCTCGGCCGTATCCTCGGTCCGCGCGGTTTGATGCCGAACCCCAAGAGCGGTACGGTGACGAACGACATCGCAGCCGCAGTTCGTGAAGTGAAGGCGGGTAAGATCGACTTCCGCGTCGACAAAACCGGTATCGTACACTCCACTGTAGGTAAGGTCTCCTTCCCCGCAGACAAGATTTACGAGAACGCCCGCGAGTTTGTCAACAACCTCATCAAACTCAAGCCTGCTGCCGCAAAGGGCACTTACGTCAAGAGCATCTTCCTCTCCAGTACTATGAGTCCAAGCATCAAGGTAGATCCTCGCAACATTGAGGAAGAGAAGTAATCGCCTCCGCGGCAAGACCATTGCTGCGTGCGAGATTACAACCTCTCTACACTTGAATGCCCTCGTTATTTTATCCAAGGAATAATAAGTAAAGACACATAGAAATGAAGAAGGAACTTAAGACACAGGTCATCGACCAACTCGCCGAGCTCGTCAAGAGCTACGGGAATTTCTATCTGACGGATGTCGAAGGAATGCCCGCAGACAAGACCAGCGCTCTGCGCAGAGAAGCCTTCAAACGTGATGTCAAAGTCGTAGTGGTCAAGAACACCCTCCTCAAACTCGCTCTCGAGAAAATTGACGGAGAAGTGTATACCCCGCTCTTCGACACCCTCAAAGGAAATACCGCGGTGATGTTCAGCGAGACGGCCAATGCGCCCGCCAAACTCATCAAGGATTTCACGAAGGATGACCTCAAGGCTGCTGCCAAGACCGGTGCCAAGGTTGTGCCTGCCCTCAAGAGTGCTTACGTACAGGAAAGCCTCTTCATCGGCGCGAACCAGCTCGACGCACTTGTCAACGTCAAGAGCAAGGAAGAGCTCATCGGAGACGTTATCTTTATGCTCCAAAGCCCGATCACGAACGTGGTTTCTGCCCTCGAAGGTGCGGCAGGCGGCACGATTCACGGTTTGCTGAAGAGCATCGAAGAAAAGAACGCCTAAGAGTGTGTACCTGCCTCTTTTTCCGAAAGGGGCGCGGTGCGGACTCCCACTTCTCGAAGCAAGATTCTCTTGCTCTTGAATCCCGCAGAAAGACATTTTTTCAAAGTAAACGATAAACAATCAGGACCAAAGGGAACATTTTCCCGAGTTTAGGATCAGGAAGCTTTTCTTGGCCTATACAAAAAGACGAGAAGGTTCGTACCAAAAGCAACATTTCGACCCGTATCTCTTTTTTGTGCGCTATCGGCAGAATACACCCCACAGTCCAATCACCCAAAATACAATTACTGAAATGGCTGATATCAAAGCAATCGCTGAACAACTGGTAAACCTTACCGTAGTAGAAGTAACCGAACTCAAGAACATCCTCAAGGACGAATACGGTATCGAACCCGCTGCAGCGGCAGTTGCAGTCGCAGGTCCTGCAGCAGGCGCTGACGCACCCGCAGCAGAAGAAAAAACTGCTTTTGACGTAGTCCTCAAGGCTGCCGGTGGCGCTAAGCTCCAGGTAGTGAAGGTAGTGAAAGAACAGCTCGGCATCGGTCTGAAGGAAGCAAAGGAACTCGTTGACGGCGCTCCCTCTACCGTTAAGGAAGGTGCAGACAAAGCAACTGCAGACGCACTCAAGGCCGCTCTCGAAGAAGCCGGAGCTGAGGTTGAGGTTAAGTAATCAACTTCCTCTTCTCCTGTGCCGATAAGCGCAGGAATATGGTTAAGAATCCCGATTCGGGGGTTCTTAACCATTTCGTGTCTTTTTCTTCCCTACCCCTTTTTATCCATTTATTCCATTTCACATGGCCTCTAATTTGTCTACACAAAGAATAAATTTTGCGTCTACAAAACATCCCATGGATTTCCCGGACTTCCTGGATATTCAGCTGAAGAGTTTCAAGGACTTCATCCAGTTGGATACCCCGTCTGAACAGCGGAAAAACGAGGGCTTGTACAAAGTGTTTATGGAGAATTTCCCCATACACGACACGAGAAACAACTTTGTACTCGAGTTTTTGGACTATTTCATAGATCCCCCCAGGTACACCATTGAGGAGTGCCTGACCCGAGGCCTGACCTATAATGTCCCTCTAAAGGCGAAACTGAAGCTCGAATGTACGGATCCCGACCACATCGACTTCGACACCTCCATACAGGACGTCTACCTGGGACAAATCCCGTATATGACCCCCTCCGGCACCTTTATCATCAATGGTGCGGAGCGCGTCGTCGTATCCCAGATGCACCGTTCGCCGGGCGTCTTTTTCTCCGAAAGCGTCCACAATAACGGCACCAAGCTTTTCAGCGCCCGCATCATACCGTTCAAGGGGTCGTGGATCGAGTTTGCCACCGATATCAGCAACGTGATGTATGCGTATATCGACCGGAAGAAAAAACTCCCCGTCACCACGCTGCTTCGTGCGATCGGATACGAGACGGACAAAGAAATCCTCGACCTCTTCGGCATCGCGGAAGAAGTCAAAGTCTCCAAGACCAACCTGAGTAAATACATCGGCCGTAGGATAGCGGCTCGTGTGCTTAACAGTTGGGTCGAAGACCTCGTGGACGAAGAGACGGGCGAAGTCGTCTCCCTCGAGCGCTACGAAGTCATTGTAGACCGCGACGACGAGATCACCGAGGAAAATATCCCCCTCATCATCGATTCCGGCTCCAAAACCATCCTGCTCACAAGGGAAGGCGAAGACGGTTTGGACTACGGTATCATCACCAATACGCTCCAAAAAGACCCCTCCAACTCGCAGAAGGAGGCGGTCTATCATATATACAAACAGCTCCGCAGCCAGGATCCGGTCGACGAAATGGCCGCTCAAGAGCTTATCAACAGCCTCTTTTTCTCCGACAAACGCTACGACCTCGGAGACGTGGGCCGCTACCGGATCAATAAGAAACTCAAGCTCGACATCAGCGAAGACATCAAGGTCCTCACCAACGAGGACATTGCTGCCATCATCACCTATCTCGTGGCGCTCAAAAACGGCAAGGCGACAGTCGACGACATCGACCACCTCTCCAACCGCCGCGTGCGCACCGTGGGCGAGCAACTGTACCAGCAGTTCGGCATCGGTCTTGCCCGTATGGCAAGGACGGTCCGCGAACGGATGAACGTCCGCGACAATGAGATATTCACCCCCGTGGATCTCATCAACGCCAAGACGATCGCCAGTGTGGTCAATTCTTTCTTCGGCACCAATCCTCTGTCCCAATTTATGGACCAGACGAACCCCCTTGCCGAAATGACCCACAAGCGCCGTCTCTCGGCACTCGGTCCCGGCGGTATATCGCGTGACCGTGCCGGTTTTGAGGTGAGAGACGTGCACTACACCCACTACGGACGACTCTGCCCGATCGAGACCCCGGAAGGTCCGAATATCGGTCTTATCTCTTCGCTCTGCGTGTATGCCAAGATCAACGACCTCGGGTTCATCTCCACGCCTTATCGTGAGGTAAAGAATGGCAAGGTCGACTTCGACAACATCTCTTACTACACGGCAGAGGCGGAAGAAGACAAGACCGTCGCTCAGGGTAATGCCCCTATTAACGACGACGGTACGTTCCGGAGAAATCAGGTCAAGGCCCGCTACGGCTCCGACTTCCCGGTTGTCGAACCGGAAGAGGTTGACCTGATGGACGTTTCGCCTATGCAGATCGCATCCATCGCTGCTTCCCTGATTCCCTTCCTCGAACATGACGACGCCCACCGTGCCCTCATGGGATCCAATATGATGCGTCAGGCCGTCCCCCTCATTCACTCCGATTCGCCTATCGTCGGCACCGGTCTCGAGCGTCGTCTCGTCACCGACTCCCGCACTCAGATTATGGCCGAAAGGGACGGGGAAATCGTCTATGTGGACGCGACCGAGATCAAGGTTCGGTACAAATACACGGACGATGAGCGTTTTGTCAGCTTCGACGACGACATCACCACCTACAAGCTCCCCAAGTGGCGCCGCACCAACCAGAGCACCACGATCGACCTGCGTCCCATTGTCCGCAAGGGGGACAAGATCAAGAAGGGACAGCTGCTCACCGAAGGCTACTCCACCGAGGATGGCGAGCTTGCACTCGGGCGTAACCTTACCGTGGCCTATATGCCGTGGAAGGGTTACAACTACGAAGATGCCATAGTCCTCTCCGAGCGGATGGTGGCCGAAGACTACTTCACCAGCGTACACGTCGACGAGTATAACCTCGAAGTGCGCGAGACGAAGCGCGGGATGGAAGAGCTCACGAGCGACATCCCCAATGTCAGCGAAGATGCCACCAAAGACCTCGATGACAGGGGTATCATCCGTGTCGGCGCACGTGTCCACCCGGGCGATATCCTCGTGGGTAAGATTACGCCGAAGGGCGAGAGCGATCCCACTCCGGAAGAGAAGCTTCTGCATGCCATCTTCGGAGAAAAGGCAGGGGATGTGAAAGACGCGTCCCTCAAGGCCAATCCCTCACTCTCCGGTGTCGTGATCGACACGCACCTCTACTCCAAGGCCGTGAAGACGAAGAACAGCCGTGTCACCACGCGTGAAGTCAAAAACAGGCTCGAAGAGGAAGAGAATAAGGAAAAGGAAGAGCTCCTTGGTCGTATGATCGAGAAGCTGGGTGAGCTGACCAATAAAAAGGTCTCCAAGGGCGTCACCGACACTCAGGGCGTGGTTGTCGTACCCGAAGGCACCAAGTTTACCAAGACGCTCCTCAAGCAGCTTCAGCTTCACGAAATCAACGGCTCCGGCTGGACGGATGACGAGCACGCAAATGGCCTCATTTCGACGCTGATCCGCAACTATATCGTCAAAGTCAAACTGATCGAAAGCGACTACCGCCGCAAGCAGTTTGATGCCACCCTCGGCGACGAGCTTCCCAACGGCATCCTCCAGAATGCGAAAGTCCTCATCGCGAAGAAGAGAAAGATTCAGGTGGGAGACAAGATGGCAGGACGCCACGGTAATAAAGGTATTGTCTCCAAGATAGTGCGCCGTGAAGATATGCCGTTCCTCGAAGACGGTACCCCTGTGGACATCTGTCTGAACCCCCTCGGTGTGCCTTCGCGTATGAACCTCGGTCAGATCTTTGAAGCCGTCCTCGGTTGGGCCGGCTCGGTACTCGGCACGAAGTTCGCCACTCCGATCTTCGATGGCGCGTCACTTGACGACCTCAACGAGTGGACCGACAAAGCCGGACTGCCCCGCTACGGTACGACATACCTCCGTGACGGTGAGACGGGCGAGAAGTTTGACCAACCTGCGACCGTAGGGGTCACTTACTTCCTCAAGCTCGGTCACATGGTGGACGACAAGATGCACGCCCGTTCCATCGGTCCGTACTCGCTCATCACCCAGCAGCCCCTTGGCGGTAAAGCACAGTTCGGGGGACAGCGTTTCGGGGAAATGGAAGTATGGGCGCTCGAGGCATACGGCGCCGCCAACACCCTCCAGGAAATGCTCACCATCAAGAGCGACGACGTCTCCGGACGCTCCAAGGCATACGAAGCCATCGTCAAAGGTGCGCCTATGCCCAAGCCAGGTATCCCCGAGTCGCTTAACGTCCTACTCCACGAACTTCGTGGTCTCGGGCTCTCGTTCGAACTCAACTGATAAGAGCAATCGCACCCGTAAGACAGAAGCACTCCCGTCAGGCTGCCGGAGGAAAGGAGATACGTACCGGGACAATCATTTCGCACGTACCCGCTTCCTTTTCCCGGACAGACCAAGGAGGAGCCGAGATACAGACCAAGATTTTGGCCGAGTACGTTAAGTGTGTTTTCTCCCACCCCGGGGGGACTTCTGTCACAAAAGATTTCTACGTTTCGACACAAATAAATAAGGAGCATTTAATATGGCCTTCAAAAGAGATACAAAGGTAAAGACCAACTTCGACAGCATCCGCATCGGAATCTCTTCTCCGGAAGAAATCCTCGAGAGCTCCCACGGTGAAGTGCTCAAGCCGGAGACGATCAACTACCGCACCTACAAACCGGAGCGGGATGGTCTTTTCTGCGAAAGGATATTTGGTCCCGTAAAAGATTACGAGTGCCACTGCGGTAAGTACAAAGGCGTACGCTACCGCGGTGTGGTCTGCGACCGCTGCCAGGTGGAAGTGACGGAGAAAAAAGTCCGCAGAGAGCGTATGGGGCACATCAAGCTCGAAGTGCCGGTAGTGCATATCTGGTTCTTCCGCTCCGTGCCCAATAAAATTGCCTACCTCCTCGGCATCCCCTCCAAGAAGCTCGAGCGCATCATTTATTACGAGAGCTATGCCGTCATCAATGGTGGCGACGTGACCAATCCCGAGACCGACCAGCCCTATCAGCCCGGTGACCTCCTCTCTGAGGAAGAGTACCTCGAGATTATGGCTAATCTTCCCGCCGAAAACGCCGAGCTCCCCTCGGGAGACCCCGCGAAGTTTGAAGCCAATATCGGCGCCGAAGCCATCCTCGCCCTTCTCGAAAGGGTCAACCTCGACAAGCTCAGCTACGATCTCCGTGCGCAAGCGTCGAAGGAGTCCTCTCAGCAACGCAAAAAAGAGGCGCTCAAACGCCTTCAGGTCGTAGAGAGCTTCCGCGTCTCCAAAGGCTACAGCCGTCCCGAGTGGATGGTGATGAAAGTCGTCCCGGTTATTCCGCCGGATTTGCGCCCCCTTGTCCCTCTGGACGGCGGACGCTTTGCCACCAGTGACCTCAATGAGCTCTACCGCCGGGTCATCATCCGCAATAACCGTCTCCGCCGCCTCATAGAGACGCGTGCGCCTCAGGTCATCCTCCGCAACGAAAAGCGTATGCTGCAGGAGGCGGTGGACTCCCTCTTCGATAACTCCGGTCGTGCCGGTGCCGTCAAAGGCGACTCCAACCGCCCCCTCAAGTCCCTCACCGACTCACTCAAAGGGAAACAGGGACGTTTCCGCCAAAACCTCCTCGGTAAGCGTGTCGACTACTCTGCGCGCTCCGTCATCGTCGTTGGTCCCGAGCTGAAGATGCACGAGTGCGGTCTGCCGAAAGAGATGGCGGCCGAGCTCTACAAACCGTTTATCATACGCCGCCTCATCGAGCGCGGTATCGTCAAGACGGTCAAGAGTGCCAAGCGCCTCGTAGACCGCCGTTCGCCCGAAGTGTGGGACATCCTTGAGCACGTCATCAAGGGACACCCCGTCCTCCTCAACCGTGCGCCGACCCTTCACCGTCTCGGTATTCAGGCGTTCCAGCCCAAACTCATCGAAGGTAAAGCCATCCAGCTCCACCCCCTCGCTTGTACCGCGTTCAACGCCGACTTCGACGGGGACCAGATGGCGGTACACCTCCCGCTCTCTAACGAAGCAATTTTGGAGGCGCAGTTCCTTATGCTCGCTTCCCACAACATCCTCAACCCCGCCAACGGTACCCCTATCACCGTGCCTTCGCAGGATATGGTCTTGGGGCTCTACTACATCACCAAACTCCGTAAGGGCGCCAAGGGTGAGGGGCTGAAGTTTTACGGACCGGAAGAAGCCATCATCGCTTACAACGAAGGTCACGTAGATCTCCACGCCAAGATTTGGGTTCGCGTCATGGATCTCAATGAGCAAGGCGAGAAGGAAGAAGTGCTCAAAGAGACCTCCGTGGGTCGCCTGATGTTCAACTCCGTGGTGCCCGAAGGCATCCGCTACGTCAATGACGTGGTCGGCAAAAAGGTGCTCCGTACCATCATCGGTAACGTGATCAAGGAATGCGGCATCTCCAAGACGAGCAAGTTCCTCGACGATATTATGAGTATGGGCTTCACCATGGCCTACAAAGCCGGTCTTTCCTTCAACCTCGATGACGTGATCATACCGAAGGAGAAGGAAGAGATGATCGAAGACGGTTTCGACCAAGTGGAAGAAATCAAGGAGAACTTCGCGTACGGCAATATCACCAATAACGAGCGCTACAACCAGATCATTGACGTCTGGACGACCATCAATAACAACCTCCAGGCTGTCCTGATGAAGCAACTGAAGGAGGCCAACGACGGGTTCAACCCCATCTATATGATGATGGACTCCGGAGCCCGCGGTTCCGCCGGGCAGATCCAGCAGCTCTCGGGTATCCGTGGTCTTATGGCCAAGCCTCAGAGAGGCAACGAAGGTGCCCAGACGATGGAAAACCCGATCCTCTCCAACTTCAAGGAAGGGCTCTCCGTGCTCGAGTACTTTATCTCTACCCACGGTGCCCGCAAAGGTCTCTCCGATACCGCGCTCAAGACGGCCGACGCAGGTTACCTCACCCGCCGTCTCGTCGACGTTTCGCAGGACGTCATCATCACTGAGGAAGACTGCGGTACGCTCAGGGGTATCGTCCGCCGCGAGATCAAAGAGGGCAACACCGTCGTGGCTTCCCTCTACGAACGCATCTTGGGACGCGTCTCGGTACACGACATCGTTCACCCGATCACGGGCGAACTCATCGTCAAAGCCGGCGAGGAGATCAAGGAAAAGGCTGCCGAAACCATTCAAGAAAGCCCGATCCAGGAAGTGGAGATTCGCTCCGTCCTTACCTGTGAGAGCAAGCACGGCGTATGCGCCAAGTGCTACGGTCGTAACCTCGCACTCAACCGCCCCGTCGAGATCGGCGAAGTCGTCGGCGTCGTCGCAGCCCAGTCCATCGGCGAGCCCGGTACGCAGCTTACGCTCCGTACGTTCCACGCAGGGGGTGTCGCATCAAGCGATACCGCAGAGCGTAACTTCAAGGCCAAGTATGACGGTATCCTCGAGATCGACGAACTCCGTACCGTGGACCACAAGTCTGAGGACGGCTCGCAGGAGCGTGTCGTAGTCGGTCGCCAAGCAGAAATGCGTGTCGTCGACGAAAATACCGGTATGACGCTCATCACTCAGAACATCCCCTACGGCGCCATCCTTCGTGCCGAACCCGGCACCAAGGTGGGCAAAGACGACGTCATCTTCGAGAGCGACCCCTTCAACTCCCTTATCGTAGCCGAGCAGGACGGTAAGCTCAAGTACGCCGATATCCTCGAAAACGTCACCTACAAGGTACAGAGCGACTCCGCCGTTTCCTCCGCCCACGAAGAGCGCGTCATCATAGAAAGCAAGGACAAAAAGCTCTCTCCGACGCTCCTCATCCTCGATAAGGAAGGCAACGTCCTCTCCAGCGCCTCACTGCCTGTGGGGGCACACCTCGTCCGCAAAGACGGAGAGAAAGTCAAGGCCGGGGACATTCTCATCAAGGTGCCGCGTACCATCGTCAAGACCGGCGACATCACGGGCGGTTTGCCCCGTGTCACCGAACTCTTCGAAGCGCGTAACCCCACGAACCCCGCCGTGGTTACGGAAATCGACGGTGTCGTCTCTTTGGGCAAAATCCGCAGAGGGAACCGCGAAATCCTCATCACGAGCAAGGTCGGCGACCAGCGCTCTTACCTGATTCCCCTCACGCGTCAGATCCTCGTGCAGGAAAACGACTTCGTACGTGCCGGTGCGCCCCTTTCGGACGGCTCCGTGGCGCCGAGCGACATCCTCGCCATCTTGGGACCCAATGCGGTGCAGAACTATATCGTCAACGGCGTCCAGGACGTCTACCGCAAGCAGGGTGTGACCATCAACGACAAGCACTTCGAAGTCATCGTGCGTCAGATGATGCGCAAGGTCGAAATCCTCGACCCGGGCGACACCAATTTCCTCGAGCAGCAACTCGTGGACAAGCAGGACGTCAAGGAAGCCAACGACAAACTTTGGGGCAAAAAGGTGATCACGGACGCAGGCGACTCCGAAGAGTACTCCGAAGGGCAGATCATCACGCTCCGCCGTCTGAGAGACGCAAACTCCAGACTCAAGCGCCAAGACCTCAAGCCTATAGAAGTCCGTGACGCGATGCCCGCGACGACGAACCAAGTGCTTCAGGGGATCACGCGCGCCGCGCTTCAGACGAAGAGCTTCATGAGTGCCGCCTCCTTCCAGGAGACGCCCAAGGTTCTCAATAACGCGGCCATCGAAGGAAAGATCGATACGCTCGAGGCGCTCAAAGAAAACGTCATCTGCGGTCATCTCATCCCCGCCGGTACCGGTCAGAGGATGTTCCAGGACATCGTGGTGGCGAATAAAGAGGAGCTCGAACAGGCCCGCATTATGGAGTCCCTCAAGTCTTCCCGCGTTTCGGACGAAGTTGCCTCAGGTGAGGAAACGACCGCTCCCGTGGAGATGCCCGAAGATTGACTTCTGTGACTTTCCCGAAAAGTTCCCGGTTTGATCGAGAAATTTCGGTCTGACCAATAAAACTAAAATAGACCCGTATCTCGCGAGCGAGATACGGGTCTATTCTTGAGTGGATGCCCCCGGGGTGTGGTTTTTGTCGGCTTAAAGTCGTAAATTCGCTAAACAATTATGAATAGAATCGACTCTTTACAATAATGACAAGCATCAAACAACGCGATGAGCTGCAGTCTGCCATCTGGAAAATAGCCAACGAAGTACGCGGTGCCGTGGACGGCTGGGACTTCAAACAGTTTGTCCTCGGTACCCTCTTTTACCGCTTTATTAGTGAGAACTTCACCAACTATATGGAAGGGGGTGACGAGAGTGTGCGGTATGCGCTTATGCCCGATGACGCCATTAGTCCGGAGATAAAGGACGATGCCGTCAAGACAAAAGGCTTCTTCATCTACCCCTCTCAGCTCTTCGCCAATATCGCGAAGACCGCTCACTCCAACCCCAACCTCAATACCGACCTTGCCGAGATATTCGATGCCATAGAGGGCTCGGCCACCGGCTATGCCTCCGAGCACGACATCAAGGGGCTTTTTGCAGACTTCGACACTACCAGCAACCGTTTGGGAAATACCGTCGAGGAGAAAAACAAGCGTTTGGCCGCCGTCCTCAAAGGTGTGGCAAGCCTGGACTTCGGAAACTTTGAGCAGCACGAAATAGACCTCTTCGGCGATGCCTACGAGTTCCTCATCTCCAACTACGCCGCCAATGCCGGCAAGTCCGGCGGTGAGTTCTTTACTCCGCAGAACGTCTCCAAGCTGATCGCACGCCTCGCCCTCTCGGGACAGGCAACGGTCAATAAGATTTACGACCCCGCGTGCGGATCGGGCTCCCTCCTTTTGCAGGCCAAAAAGCAGTTTGACGACCACCTGATAGCGGATGGCTTTTTCGGGCAGGAAATCAACCACACCACGTACAACCTTGCGCGGATGAATATGTTCCTGCACAACATCAATTACGATAAGTTCGACATCGCTCTTGGCGACACCCTCCTCGCCCCGCAGTACGGCGACGAGAAGCCTTTCGATGCCATTGTCTCTAATCCGCCCTACTCGGTGAGCTGGGTGGGGAGCGACGACCCCACGCTCATCAATGACGACCGTTTCGCCCCCGCCGGCATCTTGGCTCCCAAGTCAAAAGCCGACTTTGCGTTCGTGCTCCACGCCCTTAGTTACCTTTCCCCAAAGGGTAGGGCGGCTATTGTCTGTTTCCCCGGCATCTTTTACCGCGGAGGTGCGGAGCAAAAGATCCGGAAATATCTCGTGGACAAAAACTTCGTCGAGACCGTGATTGCCCTTCCGCCAAACCTCTTCTACGGCACCTCCATAGCCGTGAATATCCTTGTGCTTTCCAAGCATAAGACGGACACTCGTACCCAGTTCATCGACGCAAGCGGGGAAGACTTTTTCAAGAAAGAGACCAATAACAATGTCCTCCTACCCGCGCACATCGACCGCATAACGGGTATCTTTGAGGACAAAGAAGAGGTGCAGTATGTGGCGACACAGGTCGACAACAGCACGATAGCCGAGAGCGACTACAACCTCTCCGTAAGCTCCTACGTGGAGGCGGAGGATAAGCGCGAAGTAATAGACATCGACGCACTCAACCGCAAGATCTCGGAGACCGTCACCCGCATAGACGTCCTGCGCGCCGATATCGACGACATCATCAGAAGCTTATAACCGGACCTATGGCGGAAACTGTAATAGACAACCCTCAAAGCACAGTCAGTACGTCCGTGGTGGCGCTCTCCGACCACGTGCAGGAACGCATCTCCTCCGTCCGTGGCAGGCAAATAATCGTGGACGCCGATGTTGCCGACTTATACGGCGTGGAGACCAAGCGGATAAATGAAGCCGTGCGCAACAATCCCGATAAATTCCCCGAGGAGTATATGATGGTGCTGACCAAGGAAGAAACAGAAGTTTTGCGGTCGAAAATTTCGTCCACAAAGCTCTCCTCTAAGAGCCGGACTTTGCCGAAAGCGTTCACGGAGAAAGGGCTGTATATGCTGGCTACGATCTTGAAGAGTCCCAGTGCTACGGCTGTGACATTCTCCATCATCGAGACCTTTGCGAAGGTACGGGAGCTAAAACGTGAGCTGGTGAATCTTCATCAAGGAATAGATTCGCAGACCCAAGGCGAAAAGATGAGCCGCTTCGGTAAGCTACTCTCGGACGTGGTAATGCCTGACCTCGAAGTCGCCGAGACGGAATCCACGTTGGAACTCAATTTCGTCATCGGTAAAATTAAGCATACCGTCAAGCGAATCAAACGGGTCAAGAAAGACGAGAAAGAGATATGATCAAGTACATACAAAACTTACTGCAAGGCGCACCCGTCCAGTGGAAGCCCCTCGGGGAGGTGACCGAATACGAACAACCTACGCCTTATTTGGTCAAATCATCAAACTATAATGATTTTTTTGCCACACCAGTTTTAACAGCAGGTAAGACGTTTATATTGGGGTACACAGATGAAACAACCGGGATTTACAGAGCTTCAAGGATACCGGTCATTATTTTTGATGATTTTACGACTGCAAACAAATGGGTAGACTTTGACTTTAAAGCAAAGTCTTCAGCAATGAAGATGATACGCTCTAAAGATGAGTCGAAGGTACTGCTGAGATACATTTATTACTGGATGAATACATTACCAAGCGATCTTGTAGCAGGAGACCATAAAAGGCAGTGGATAAGTAACTTTTCGCTTAAACGGATTCCTGTCCCGCCGATGGCGGTGCAGGAGGAGATTGTGCGTATCCTCGATAAGTTTACGACGCTGGAAGCGGAGCTGGAAGCGGAGCTGGAAGCGGAGCTGGACTGCCGCAAGCGACAGTATGAGTTCTATCGCGACCGTTTGTTCTCTTTTGATACGTTAATTCGGGGGGGGCAAAGCCAAAATAACATAATTTTGAAGTCCCTCGGCGATATCGCAGATATAGGAACTGGAAAATCAAACAGACAGGATGAAGTTGAAAATGGAGAGTATCCTTTTTATGTCAGATCCAAGGAAGTACTCCGCTCCAATACGTTTCAGTTTGATGAAACCGCAATAATAATCCCTGGAGAAGGTGGTATAGGAGATATATTCCATTATGTACAAGGCAAGTATGCACTTCATCAGAGAGCCTATCGAATACACCTACATAACAGCAGGGTACTTACCAAGTTTTTGTATTACTATTTTACGTCAGAGTTTAAGAAATACATAAATAAGAAAAGTGTTGGGGCTACCGCGACATCTATCAGAAAGCCAATGTTGGAGCGTTTTTTGATCCCTATCCCTCCGATAGAGGAGCAGGCGCGTATTGTGGAGATTTTGGATAAGTTTGACACGCTGACGACTTCCCTCTCCGCGGGGCTCCCGTTCGAGATCGAGCTTCGAAGGAAGCAATATGAATATTATCGCGATCAGTTATTATCATTTCCTGAACATAAAGTAACAGCCAAAATATGGGAAAGCCATTAAAAAAGATAGTAGAAGAATTGGGAGTTAAGGATGAGAAATCCGAATGCAATAAGGATAAATACAATAAAAACAAACGCAAGAAAGTCAAAGACAATAAAGTCAAAAATAATAAAGTTCAGGACAAGAAAGTTCAGTTAATCTATGCCTTTAATGGTATGGGTAAGACTCGATTGTCGCGTATTTTTAAAAAAACGATAGCACCTAAACGAGAAGTCAACGAAGAGCAAGAGGAGGCTGTGGTAAAAGTAATCTACTACAATGCTTTTACTGAAGATTTATTTTATTGGGATAATGGTTTGGACGCAGATGAAAATAGAAAGTTGATGATACGTTCCAATAGCTTTACACGTTGGATCTTGGAGTATGAAGGACAAGGCAATAATATCATTACTCTTTTCCAGCGTTATACAAGTGAAAAAATAACTCCACGTTTCAATGAGACTTATAGTGAGATAACCTTTTCTATCGATGGAGAAGATAACGCTAATAAGATCAAGATCTCAAAAGGAGAAGAAAGTTGCTTTATCTGGTGCGTATTTTACAGTTTTCTAAAAGAAATAGTAGAAGTTCTAAGCATTCCAGAGCCGGAAGATCGATCTTCGAATCAGTTTGATAGATTAGAATATATCTTCATTGATGACCCTGTAAGTTCATTAGATGAGAACCACTTGATAGAATTAGCCGTAAATGTGGCAGATCTGATAAAGTCAAGTCCAAAAGAGCTGAAGTTCATAATAACAACTCATAATGCATTGTTTTACAATGTGCTTTATAATGAGCTTAACTCCAAGGTGGGTTATATGCTGTATAAAAATGAAGATGGTACATTTGATCTGAAAGAGAAGAAAGGTGATTCCAACAGGAGCTTTTCCTATCATCTCTTTTTGAAACAAACAATAGAGAAAGCAATAGAGGAGGGCAATATTCAGAAATACCACTTTACACTTCTCCGTAATCTATATGAGAAAACTGCAAACTTCCTGGGTTTTCCTCGATGGTTGGACCTACTTCCTGACGACAAACAAGCGTACTACAATCGAATTATACAGTTTACCAGCCACTCCACCTTGTCTAATGAAGCAGTGGCCGAACCGACAACAGCCGAAAAACAAATTGTGAAATTCTTATTAAACCATCTTGTTAAAAATAGATATTGGGAGGAAAAACAACAATGACACAAAATAGTACCATAGCAGAGCTGCCGAACTTCATTGTCCTCGACAGCTACACGAAAAAATCGCTTTCGGAAGAGATCCCCACCGGCTACCAGTCCGAGGGCGCCTTGGAGCGCGAACTGATAGCGGACCTACAGACCCAAGGGTACGAGTACCTCCCCGCCCTTAGGAATCCCGAAGCACTCCTGTCCAACGCGCGCCGGCAGCTCGAAGCGCTTAACGAGACGGTCTTCTCCGACGCGGAGTGGCAGAGGTTCCTCGTGGAGTATCTCGATAAGCCCGGGGACAGCATCACGGACAAGGCGCGGAAGGTGCAGGACGACTATATATACGACTTCGTGTTCGATGACGGGCATATCCAAAACATCTACCTGGTCGATAAAAAGCACATCGCCCGTAACCGCCTCCAAGTCATTAACCAGTTTGAGCAGCTCGGCACCCACCCCAACCGCTACGACGTGACCATCCTCGTAAACGGTCTGCCTATGGTGCACGTGGAGCTGAAGAAGCGGGGCGTGGCGATCCGCGAAGCCTTTAATCAGGTGCATAGGTACAGCAAGGAGAGCTTCAATAGCGAGAGCTCCCTTTTTCGATACTTGCAGATGTTCGTCATCTCCAACGGGACGGATACCCGCTACTTTGCCAACACCGTGAAGCGGGACAAAAACAGTTTCGACTTCACAATGAATTGGGCTCGGGCAGACAACACGCCGATCAAAGACCTGAAAGACTTTACAGTCACCTTTTTCTCCAAAAACACGCTCCTTGAGGTCCTCTTGACTTACTCCGTCTTTGATACAAGCAACACGCTCCTCATTATGCGCCCCTACCAGATAGCGGCCACGGAGCGCCTCATCTGGAAGATTAGGGGCTCCTATCAAGCCAAGCAATGGAGCAAGCCGGAGGGCGGTGGTTATATCTGGCACACGACGGGATCGGGGAAGACGCTGACGAGCTTCAAGGCCGCCCGCCTTGCCACGGATTTGGACTTTATCGATAAAGTGTTCTTTGTAGTGGATCGTAAGGACTTGGACTTTCAGACCATAAAGGAATACCAGCGTTTCTCTCCCGATAGTGTGAACGGCTCGGACAGCACTGCAGGACTGAAACGCAATATCGAAAAGGACGACAACAGGATCATCGTCACGACGATCCAGAAACTCAATAACCTGATGAAGAGTGAGGACCGGCTGCCGATCTACGAGCGTCAGGTGGTCTTTATCTTCGACGAATGTCATCGCTCGCAGTTCGGCGAGGCTCAGAAGAACCTGAGAAAGAAGTTCAAGCGGTATTACCAGTTTGGCTTTACCGGCACGCCGATTTTCCCGGAAAACGCCTTGGGGTCTGAGACGACGGCGAGCGTCTTTGGGCGTGAGCTGCACTCGTATGTCATCACGGATGCGATCCGGGACGATAAGGTGCTGAAGTTTAAGGTGGACTATAACGATGTGCGCCCTCAGTTCAAGAACTTGGAGACGGAGACGGACGAAGTGAGGCTGAGCGCGGCGGAGAATAGAGCCCTTTTACTCCATCCGGACCGCATCAGAGAGATCTCGCGGTACATCTTGGATAACTACCGAAAGAAGACCCATCGTACTCAAGGGGGTGGCTCGGGCTTTAATGCGATGTTTGCCGTCAGTAGCGTGGAGGCGGCAAAGCTCTATTACGAGGAGCTTGCCCGCCAGCAAGCGGGGAGCGAGAACCCGCTGAGGATAGCCACGATATTCTCCTATGCGCCGAATGAGGAGCAGAATGCGGCGGGGGAGATCAGGGAGGAGAGCTTCGAGCCGTCGGCTATGGACAGCAGCGCCAAAGAGTTTCTGGAGAAAGCAATCAACGACTATAACGCGCTCTTCGGGGCGAGCTACGGCGTGGAGAGCAAGGATTTCCAAAACTATTACCGGGACTTGTCAGAGCGGGTTAAGCATCGTGAAATCGACCTCCTCATCGTGGTGGGGATGTTTCTCACGGGTTTCGATGCCCCCACGCTCAATACGCTCTTTGTGGACAAAAACCTGCGCTACCACGGGCTGATGCAGGCTTTTTCGCGCACGAACCGGATCTACGATTCCACGAAGGCCTTTGGCAACATCGTTACGTTTCGGGACTTGGAGCAGGCTACGATAGACGCTATCACCCTCTTTGGCGACAAAAACACGAGGAACGTCGTCCTCGAGAAAAGCTACGAGGAGTATCTGAGGGGCTTTATGGACATTGTCACGGGAGAAGCCCGGAGGGGGTATGTGGATATAGTGACGGACCTCGCAGAGCAGTTCCCCCGCCCCGACGAGATCGCCACAGAGACGGACAAAAAGGCGTTCGTAAAGCTTTTTGGGGAATACTTGAAGATCGAGAATGTCCTGCAGAACTATGATGAGTTTGGTCAGCTCAAAGACCTTCAACAGATTGACAAAAAAGACCCAGAGGCGGTGGAGACCTTTAAGGAAACCCATTTCTTGACGGACGAAGAGCTGAGCGCGATGATGGACATCCTTGTACTACCGGAGCGTGCTGAGCAGGACTACCGCTCCACCTACAACGATATCCGGGAGTGGATCAGAAATCAGAGATCAGCTCATAAGGAGGAAGAACTGCGCCTGGACTGGGACGATGTCGTTTTCGAAGTCGACCTGCTTAAGTCGCAGGAAATCACACTCGACTATATTCTTGAGCTGGTCTTTGAGCATCATAAGAAAAACAAAAATATGGACGACTTGACCGAAGAGGTGAGCCGGATGATCAGAGCCAGTATCGGTAATAGAGCAAAGGAAGGTCTCATCATCGACTTTATCCGGCAGGTGAACTTGGATGAAATAGAGGATAAGGCGGGAATCATTGCGGCGTTTTTTAGCTACGCCCAAGAGAGACAAAAGGAAGCGGCGAATCGGTTGATCGCCGAAGAGGGCTTGAATGAAGAGGCGGCACGGAGGTACCTCATAGGGTCGCTAAAGCGCGGTTACGCGGGAGAGAACGGCACGGAACTCAATTCCATTCTGCCCAAGATGAGCCCCCTTAATCCCAATTATCTCGCGAAGAAGAGGAGCGTATTTGAGAAAGCAGCCTCTTTTGTCGAAATATACAAGGGCATCGGGGGAGATATATAGATCGGGGTCTCGAGCCTAAGGAGGAGATAAACGTGGGGAGGTGGGTCGAGGGAGACCGGGAAAATATTAGGCGGAGTTAGAAACTTTTTGTATCTTTGCCGTGCTTATCCCTTATCCCGCAGACGCGCGGATGTCACAAAGGGGGAAGTAAAGCGTACACTCTTGCTGATAGGTGCTGCTCTTTTGGGGGCAGGGACGTAAGGCGAGTGTGCGACTTTTGTGAACTATTAAATATTCTCCGCACGGATTTCGTGCCGTAGCGGAACAATTTAAGTTTCAAACATTATGACAGATCCTATCGCAGATTACCTAACGAGGGTGCGCAATGCCATTTCCGCAAACCATCGTGTGGTAGAAGTTCCTGCCAGCAAGATCAAGAAGGAAATCACCAAGATCCTTTTTGAAAAGGGCTACATCCTGAACTATATGTTTCAGGCAGCTCCCGAAGGACCCGGTGAGGTGATCAAGATCGCACTCAAGTACGATCTCGGCTCCAAGAAACCGGCCATCCAGGCGCTCAAGCGCATCTCCCGCCCGGGCCTCAGAAGATACGTGGGTTACAAAGACCTTCCCCGTGTCCTCAACGGTCTCGGTATCGCTATTGTATCCACCTCGCGCGGATTGATGACTAATAAAGAAGCTGCGGATCTCAAGATCGGCGGTGAAGTTCTTTGTTACGTGTATTGATTTATTTTTTGAACACAAAAAAAGACACGAAAGGAAAGAACTTACAAGTTATGTCAAGAATAGGTAAACTCCCCATCCACATCCCCGGCGGCGTCAATGTGACGGTCAAGGATAACGTTGTCACCGTCAAGGGGCCCAAGGGGCAGCTGTCACAGGCAGTGGCTCCCTCCATCGAAATCAAAGAAGAAGACGGCGCACTCCATTTCTCTCCGAAAGACAACGAAAAGCAGACTCAGGCTTTTCACGGCACTTACCGTGCTTTGGTACAGAATATGGTCACCGGTGTGTCGGAGGGCTATAAGAAGACTCTGGAGCTCGTGGGCGTCGGTTTCCGCGCATCCAACGAAGGACAGCTCCTCGAGCTTTCTCTCGGTTACTCTCACCCCATCTTTATCCTCCTCCCGGACGAAGTCAAGGTAGAGACGAAGATGGAACGTAACAAAAATCCGCTCATTATGCTCGAAAGCGCCGACAAGCAGCTTATCGGTCAGGTGTGCGCAAAGATTCGCTCCCTCCGCAAGCCTGAGCCTTACAAGGGTAAGGGTATCCGCTTCGAGGGCGAACAGATCAGAAGGAAATCCGGTAAGACGGCTTCCAAGTAATGCGTCACATTAACGTTTAAGAAGATTTTTGTTCGTTATGCAAACCAAAAGAGAAAGAAGACTCAAAATAAAGATGCGCGTCCGCGGTAAGATCAGCGGTACCGCCGCGCGTCCCCGTCTCACAGTATTCCGCTCCAATAAGCAGATTTACGCACAGCTCATCGACGATATCGAAGGCAAGACACTTGCTGCAAGCGACTCTCTGAAGATCACCGAAAGCAAGCCCAAAAGCGAAATCGCTGCCATGGTCGGCGAAGATATCGCGAAGAAGGCTCAGGCGGCCGGCATTACAACCGTAGTATTTGACCGCAACGGTTACCTCTATCACGGCAGGGTGAAAGAGCTTGCCGATGCAGCCCGCAAAGGCGGCCTGCAATTCTGATGAAGGGTACTCCTACAGTTTTTTACACAATCGACTAAGAAAGAGAAGGAACTAAAGAATATGAAGAGAGTAACCTCCATCAACGGTCTTGACCTCAAGGAAAAGCTCGTGGCAGTAAACAGAGTGACAAAGGTGACCAAGGGTGGTCGTACGTTTACCCTCGCCGCTATGGTGGTCGTGGGTGACAATAACGGCATCATCGGCTACGGTCTCGGTAAGGCTGCCGAAGTGACAACCGCTATCGGCAAGGGTTCCGAGTCCGCGAAGAAAAACTTGATCCAAGTCCCTGTCTACAAAGGCACGATTCCCCACGAAGTATACGGTACATACGACGGCGCGAAGGTCATCCTCCGTCCCGCATCCGAAGGTACCGGAGTAGTGGCGGGCGGTGCTATGCGCTCCGTACTCGAAAGCGTCGGTATCACCGACTGTCTGGCTAAGAGCCAAGGCTCCTCCAACCCCCACAACCTCGTCAAAGCAACCATCATCGCGCTCTCTCAGCTGAGAAGCCCGCTTGATGTGGCAAGAGCGAGAGGCATCTCCGTAGAGAAAGTATTCAAAGGCTGATTCAGAGCCTAAGGAGAAATACTTTGTCTATCAAGGATAAAATTGATTCCGTATTCAGACAGATACACATGGAAACTATAAAGATTAAGCAGGTTCGAAGCCGCATCCGCTGCCCGAAAGATCAGAAGGCCGCGCTCAATGTCCTCGGACTTACCAAGTTGAACAGAGTAAAAGAACTGCCCCGCACACCTGCTGTGATGGGTAATATCCACAAGGTGCGTCACCTCATCCAGGAAGTCGTTGACTGACCTCCGGGTGACAAGATCCATTATTTCTCTGTTACGTAACTGTTTTATAAAGTAAACGCTTATCGTCTCTCTATTGGAGCTGATGCGCCAAGTGAAGACGGTATTTAGAGATAACGACGATTTTTATCATGAACTTATCCAACCTTAAACCGGCAGAGGGCTCTACCCACTCTCGCAGACGCATTGGTCGCGGTCCGGGTAGCGGCATGGGCGGTACTTCCACTCGTGGTCACAAAGGGGCTAAGAGCCGCTCGGGTTACCACAAGAAGTTCGGTTTTGAAGGCGGTCAGATGCCGCTCCAACGCCGTCTCCCCAAGTTTGGTTTCCGCAATCCCAACCGTGTGGAATACAAGCCCCTTAATCTGGTCGCTCTGGCAGAGTTTGCCAAGGAAGCAGGTCTCCAAGAGGTTTCATTTGAAGACCTCGTGAAGTCCGGTCGTTACCACAAGGATGACCTTATTAAGGTTCTCGGCAACGGTCTTGACGCCTTCGATGCCAAGCTCACAGTGCACGCACACTCTTTTTCAGCTTCTGCCAAGGAAGCGATCGAAAAAGCAGGCGGTTCTGCAGTGGTGATTGAGACCAAATAAAAGAGTACACTTTGCTTTAAGTAACGAGATACACCGTACAAACTCATGAAGTTTATTCAGACGCTCCAAAACATCTGGAAGATCGAAGACCTCCGCAATCGCATCACGACGACGCTGTGGTTCATCGTTCTCTACCGTCTTGGGACGACAATCGTACTTCCCGGGATTGACCCGGCCTCTTTGGTGGCATTAAAGACACAGACGCGCGGCGGTCTGATGGCTCTCCTTGATATGTTTTCGGGGGGTGCTTTCTCCAACGCATCCGTCTTTGCTCTGGGTATTATGCCTTACATCTCCGCCTCTATCGTGATGCAGCTCGCCGCAATCGTGGTGCCCAGCATCCAGAAGATGCAACGAGAAGGAGAGAGCGGCAGACGTAAAATCAACCAATGGACGCGTTATCTGACTATACTCATTCTCTTGGTACAGGGTCCCCTTTACCTCGTCAATCTGCGCACTCAGCTTATGGCGGTGGGCGCTACTTTGCCTGAGGGATTCTGGTTCGCTTTCACGTCCACCATCTTTATGGCCGCAGGCTCTATGCTGACGCTCTGGATGGGTGAGCGGATAACGGACAAGGGTATCGGAAACGGTGTGTCTTTCATAATTCTCGTCGGCATCCTCGCCCGACTCCCGCAAGCGTTTGTGGCGGAAGTCGCTCTGCGCTTCCAACTGCCGGGCGGTCTCTTTGTGATCATCCTCGAGATTATCCTCCTGTTGCTCGTGATGGCAGGCGCGATACTGCTCGTCCAAGGCACAAGAAGAGTGCCGGTGCAGTACGCCAAGCGTACGGTCGGTAACCGCCAGTTCGGTGGTGCTCGCCAGTACATCCCCTTGAAGATCAACGCGGCTAACGTGATGCCGATCATCTTTGCTCAGGCACTGATGTTCATCCCGCTTACCTTCATAGGCTTCAACGCCGAGACGACTTCTCCATTTTGGCAGACGTTCCTCTCCGGTCGCGGCTTCTGGTACAATTTTATCTTTGCTGTCCTGATTATTCTTTTTACCTACATGTACACCGCGGTGACGATTAACCCCGGTCAAATGTCGGATGAGTTGAAGAACAGCAATGGTTTTATCCCCGGCGTTAAGCCGGGTCGTGCCACGAAGGATTATCTGGACGATGTGATGAGCAAAATTACCCTCCCCGGTGCCATCTTTTTAGCTCTCGTGGCCATTATGCCGGCATTTGCCCAGTACTTCGGAGTTTCTCAGGAGTTCTCGCAGTTCTTCGGAGGTACTTCTCTGATCATCCTCGTGGGCGTCGTCCTCGATACGCTTCAGCAAATCGAGAGCCACTTGCTCCAGCACCACTATGACGGTCTGCTCGAGACCGGTCACATCAAGGGCCGTCAAGGCTATATGTATTGATTTCGGCTTTTTGGGAAGTAGACATTATGGTTCAGAGACGCACCAACATCAAGCTCAAGACGAGAGACGAGATTGATTTGCTGTACAAGGCAAATCAACTTGTGGGTCGTACGCTGGCTGAAGTAGGGAAAGCGATCAGACCCGGAGTGTCGACCAAAGAGCTTGACACCATTGCGCACGATTTCATCCTTGATCACGGTGCCCGGCCTGCCTTCTTGGGCTACGACGGCTTCCCAGGATCCATTTGCACGTCGGTTAACGATATGATTGTGCATGGCATCCCGAGTGAAAAGGACATCTTGAGAGAAGGTGACATCATCAGTGTGGACTGCGGTACTTTTCTGGACGGCTTCACCGGTGACTCAGCTTTTACGTTCCCTGTCGGAGAAGTAAGTGATGAGGTAAGGAAGCTTCTGAACACCACCAAAGAGTCGCTTATGCTCGGGATCGAGACCGTGAGGGTCGGGCGAAGGATCGGTGACATCGGTTATGCGGTTCAGTCCTATTGCGAGCACAGGGGCTTTTCCGTAGTGCGGGAATTTGTAGGACACGGCATCGGTCATGAGATGCACGAAGATCCTATGGTGCCGAATTACGGACGAAAGGGTACCGGACCCATGATTGAAGAAGGTCTTTGCATCTGCATCGAACCGATGATTAACCTCGGCTCCAAGAACATCCGAATGATGAACGACGGCTGGGGGGTCAAGACGAAAGACGGCAAACCCTCTGCTCACTTTGAGCACTGCATCGCCGTCGTAGACGGAGAAGCCAAGATAATGAGTAACTTCGATTTCGTCTACGAGGTCTTGGGTAGAGAAACCTTCTGATTAAACAAAGACAAAGGGACTTTTTGTCCGCACCAAAAACGCATTATATGGCAAAACAAGCAGCTATTGAAGTAGACGGCACGATATTGGAAGCGTTATCCAACGCGATGTTCAAAGTCGAGCTCGACAACGGACACCAGATCACCGCCCACATCTCGGGTAAGATGAGGATGCACTATATCCGTATCCTCCCCGGCGACAGGGTAAAGGTGGAGATGTCTCCGTACGACTTGACCAAGGGCAGAATCTCGTTCCGCTACAAATAATCACCACAGGCTGCTGCCACTCTCTGACGAGGCGTACAACTGCTTCGACACGAATTAGAGAATTAAAGAGTTACAGATACATCTCATAAACGTTATGAAGGTTAGAACATCGCTCAAAAAGCGTTCCGCTGATGACAAGATTGTCCGCCGCAAAGGACGTCTGTACATCATTAACAAGAAAAATCCCAAGTTCAAGGCTCGTCAGAAGTAATCGGACTATGCCGTGAGACACAGTCACAGCTTCCGACCGCTTTGTATCATTTCTAAACAACTCCACCAATAAACACTGTATGGCAATAAGAATTGTAGGTGTTGACTTGCCTCAGGAAAAACACGGCGCCATCGCTCTGACCTCCATCTATGGAATCGGTCGCAGCGCAGCCCGCACCATTCTTGACAAGGCAGGCATCCCTCATGAGACCAAGGTGAAAGATTGGACCGACGATCAGGCCGCAGCCATCCGTGAGATCATCTCTTCCGAGTACAAGGTAGAGGGTGACCTCAGAAGTGAAGTGCAGCTCAATATCAAACGTCTGATGGACATCGGTTGCTACAGAGGCATCCGTCACCGTCTTGGTCTTCCGCTCAGGGGTCAAAAGACCAAAAACAACTCCCGCACCCGTAAGGGTCGTCGTAAGACGGTTGCTAATAAGAAGAAGGCAACTAAGTAATCGTAGTAACTGATCCAATTCAAGTATGGCAAAAAAAACTACTGCGAAGAAGAGAAACGTCCAAGTCGATGCTATCGGCCAGGCTCATATTTCCTCGTCTTTCAATAACATCATCATCACTTTGACGAATAATCAAGGTCAGGCTATCTCCCAATCGAGTGCCGGTAAGATGGGCTTCCGTTCTTCCAAAAAGAACACCCCTTACGCCGCTCAGATGGCTGCCGAAGATTGCGCCAAGGTTGCGTATGATGCAGGTTTGAGGAAAGTGACCGTCTACGTAAAAGGCCCCGGTAACGGTAGAGAGAGTGCCATCCGCACGATCCACGGCGCCGGCATCGAAGTGATGGAGATCGTCGACGTTACTCCCCTTCCCCACAACGGTTGTCGCCCTCCGAAGCGTCGCAAGCCGTAAGGTCGCGGATTCTCTCATCCGCAGAGAAAAGTGTCTCTCTATGGAATGAGGGGCGTGTGTAAAAATGAAATTGGCTCTCTTGTTGGTAAAGCAAGATTTACGTCTTGAGGAAGAAAGGCGCTCTTATGTGAGCACACACATTAGGACTTCTCCATATGACACCACACACTCTCAGAGCCGACGCGGCTGTGCATACGTACCTTCATGGTTATGAGACCAGAAAAGACAAGTAAAGCAAAGTAATCACTCTTTTACTTTCCCAAATCGAAAATGGCAAGATATACAGGCCCGAAAGCCAGGATTAATCGCAAGTTTGGCGAATCAGTCTTTGGCAACGTCAAATCCAAAAAGAATTACCCTCCCGGTCAGCACGGCAACTCTCGCCGTAGAAAGACCAGCGAATACGGTATTCAGCTGCGCGAAAAACAGAAAGCAAAATACACTTACGGCGTCCTCGAACGTCAGTTCCGTAACCTTTACGACAAGGCATCCCGTATGAAAGGGGTCAGAGGCGAGATCCTCCTCCAGCTCCTCGAACAGCGTCTTGATAACGTAGTGTATCGTCTTGGGTTGGCTCCCACGAGAGCCGCCGCTCGTCAGCTCGTCAATCACCGTCACATTGTAGTGGACGGCAAGGTGCTCAACATCCCCTCTTACTCCGTTCAGCCCGGTCAGACGATCGGCATCCGCGAACGCTCCAAGAACATTGAGGTCGTTGCAGCAGCTGTGCAGTCTCAGTCTCACAACCAGTTCCCTTGGCTCTCTTGGGATCTGGCTTCGATGAGCGGCACTTTTCTGCACATCCCCGAGCGTGCCGACATCCCCGAGAATATCTCCGAACAGTCTATTGTCGAGCTCTATTCCAAGTAATACAGAATTTATCGTCTGTCACGCCCAAGGGACGTGTTTTCGTCTCTTTGTTTTAGAAGTTTACTCCGGAAAAACATTCATTCCATCCTTCGCCTCATATAGATATGGCATTATTAGCATTCCAAAAACCTGACAGCGTCAGCATGCTTGAGAGTACGCCTACGCACGGCAAGTTCGAGTTCAAACCCCTTGAGCCGGGCTATGGTATGACCATCGGCAACGCACTTCGCCGCATCCTTCTCTCCTCACCGGAGGGATATGCGATTAACTCGATTAAGATCGACGGAGTGCAGCACGAGTTTGCCTCTATTCCCGGCGTTTTGGAGGATGTGACGAATATTATCCTTAACCTCAAAAAGGTTCGCCTCAAGCACGTCAATGATGCGACGGACGAGGAGACGGTTACCCTTTCCGTAAGCGGAAAGAACGGTGGCGAGCTCCTTGCAGGAGACCTCACCAAGAACTCCGCCTCTTTCTCTGTCCTCAATAAAGAGCTTGTGATCTGCCATTTGGATAAGTCCGCTTCCTTTAATCTTCAGATTACGATTGACAAAGGACGCGGATGGATTCCCGCGGAAGAGATTGCCGAGACGTTTGCCGATCCCATGCAGATAGCCATAGACGCTATCTACACGCCTATCACCAACGTTAAAATTAACGTAGAGAATACCCGTGTAGGACAGAAGACCGACTACGACAAGCTCCTCCTCGAGATTGACACCGACGGCTCTATGTCTCCGGTGACGGCACTCAAAGAGGCTGCTGCCATCCTTATTCAGCATTTCCAGCTCTTCAATGATGATACCATCGAGATGGATGTGCAGGAAGTGGAAGCAGAGGATGAGACCCTGGACAAAGATACGCTTCGCATCCGCCAACTTCTGAAGACCAAACTTGACGAAGTAGACCTCTCTGTTCGCGCTCAGAATTGCCTAAGTTCGGCTGATGTACACACTGTCGCAGATCTCGTGAAGTACAATAAGAGCGACCTTCTCAAGTTCCGCAACTTTGGTCGGAAGTCGCTTACGGAAATCGAAGAACTTCTCGACAGACTCGGACTTACTTTTGGTATGGACGTGAGCAAATACAAGCTTGACAACGATTGATTTTCCTCCCAAGATAAGATACTGACACCATAATGAGACACAATAAGAAGTTTAGTCACCTCGAACGCACCTCGAGTCACCGTAAGGCTATGCTTTCCAACATGGCAAACTCGCTCATCGAGCACAAGAGGATCACGACTACTTTGCCCAAAGCTAAAGCACTCCGTGTGTACCTTGAGCCTCTGGTGACCAAGTCCAAAGAAGACACGACGCATTCTCGTCGTATGGTTTTCCGCAAACTTAGAAATAAATATGCCGTCAAGGAACTCTTTAGCACTGTGGCCGAAAAGATTGCAGACCGTCCCGGCGGATACCTCCGTATCCTTAAGCTCGGACACCGTCTCGGCGACGACGCGGCTATGGCTATGATCGAGTTTGTGGACTTCAACGAAGACCGTAAGCAAATCAAGCCTCGATCCAAGCAGGAAGCAGCTACCACCTCTAAGACACGTCGCTCGCGCCGCTCCGGGAAGAAGAGCGAAGCTAAGTCCGAGGAAGCTCCCGCAGCAACTGAAGCTCCGAAAACTGAAGAATAATAGTCCACTTAGACTATACATTCAGAAATTTCCCAAATGCATCCGTCACTTCACTTGTGGCGGATGCCTTTTTTCGTTAGCACTCAGCAGTGAGGCGCCCCAGACCGTGGCCTGTGCAGTTTGTAGTTAGCAGTGGGGCATCGCAGGATGTGCCGAAAGGTGTTCTACTACTGTGCTAACTGCTAACTAACGGAATGCCCCGTAGGGGCGAAAGACCGCGCCAGCGGTCTAATGTGATTAGCCCCACACGAAGACGCCACCAGGCGTCGATGTATGGGGTTATGAGGTGCAAATATATCCCCCACAGCCCCATTAGGGGCTGAATATCCTATCATAAAT
>JASBZK010000021.1 GCA_029983505.1 Porphyromonas sp. | reverse complement strand
TCCAGGGAGTACAACGGTTTCGGCGCTCACTCTCCCATCTACTACCAAGACTACCGCATCACCGGCCTTCCACAGTTTGACGACGCCAACCCCTCGTATGCGGATATGCGTCAGATACTACAGAATCTCCAATCCACCTACGACGGACAAGAGCATCTCCTGTCGTACATCGGATCCGCGATGTACAACTTCAAAGACCGGTACATCTTCACGTTTAATATCCGTGCCGACGGAGCCGACGTGATCGGTAACTCGAACCGCTATACACCGCTCGGTTCACTCGGCTTGAGGTACAATATCCACAACGAAGAATGGTTCAACCGCAATGTGGTCAAAGAGCTCTCCCTACGGTCTTCCTACGGTCTGACGGGCAATATCGACCGGACGGCCTACCCATTTTCCGTCCTCGCTCTCGGCAGCAACACGTATATGAATAACCGACTTGCCGAAAGGTTACAATTCCCGAACCCCTCCGTGAAGTGGGAAAGGAAACAAGACTTCAATATCGCGCTGGAGACCAACATCCTCGACTACGCCTTCCTGACACTGGAGTACTACAATAACCGCACTTCGGATATTCTTACCGACCTGATGATACCGCCGTCCACCGGCCGCCGGGAGGTCAAGGTTAACGGAGGCGTCGTATCCAATCAAGGGATTGAGGCCTACCTTCGCCTCAAACTCTATGAGGATAAAGACTGGTATGCCTCTGCGACTTTCAATGTGGCCAGAAACAAAAATGTCATCGAGAAGTCCCTGTACAACCGCTCGTCCTGGACGGAAGCCACCCGGAACCAGAATGTCCAAGGCGGCGTGGTCAACTTGGTCGGCAATGAGATTGGTAGCATTTACGGATGGGAGTTCGCCGGAGTAAACCCCGAGACCGGAAACCCGATGTACTACCTAACAGAGGAAGCCAAGCGCTCCTATGCGGCTATGCTTGACGGATGGGATAACTACAGCGACGAAGAGAAAGCGAGATATCTTCCCTACATCAAGGACTTCAACAGCATCCCCGAAGCGGTCGACTTCGTCAACCAGAACCCAAGCGGCTACATCCCCGAGCCCTTCTTCCTTGGCTCGATGAAGTACCTCGGTCGGTCGAACCCTCTATTTGTCGGCGGTTTCGGCACCTACTTGAAGTATAAAAACCTTGAGTTCACGACCTCGTGGACGTTCAAGACCGGGCATATCATTCCGCTCTTCAGCGACCTCCAGTCCGCCCCGAGTGCCGGTTCGCTCGGCATCAATTCTCTCGGCGCCACAGCCAACCTCAACGTATCCGGGACGAACAGAGAGAAAAAGTACCTCGGGTTCTGGAAAAAGACGGGCGACATTACGAACGTGCCGCGCTTCACCACCTTTATGGCCGAGCAGTGGTCCAGTAACTTTACGTCGGAAAAATTCGCCTCCGGGGATTACCTCCGTCTTACCGACATTTCCCTCTCCTACCGCTTTGATCCATACAAGATCAAAGATTGGCACCTTAGAGACCTTCGACTGAGCCTTTACGCCAGAAACCTCCTCACATTTACCAAATACAGGGGGCTTGATGTCGCTTCACAGGGCGCATTCAATTACCCTGCTCCGCGCGAGATTTCACTAAAGGTCTCAATTGGTTTCTGATTCGACGGACATAACAGCACACGAAAATATAGATATGACTACGATATTTCACCAAGGGAAACAATGGTCACGACGGTTTGTCGCCTCAGCGGCAGCGGCTCTGGTGCTCCTTTCGGCCTCATCCTGCTCGGATTTCCTGACGATGACACCGCGCAACGAAAAGGTCGTCCGCACAGCCGAAGACTATCGGGACATTATGGGCAGTTTCGTCAAGATGATGAAGACGCCCAACCAGGAACAATTCGGTCCGCTCTTCGGAGTGGATCCCTATGCGATGCCCAAGTGGGACATCAGCACGTTCTTAGCCATCTTCTCCAATGAAGTGACTCTGAACGACGGGACGACCCTGTACTATGATGCCAAGAGCAACAGCTACAACACGGCCGGTCTCAATATCCTCTCCTGGAAGTACTCGGACGGCAATATTTGGAATCAGTACTTCTCTATGTTGGGCTGCCTGAACCTCATCATTTCCGACATCGACAATATGATTATTGAAGACGTGAATGTCCGGAATATGGTCGTCGGGGAAGCATTGGTTTGGCGGGCCTACGGCTACTACAAGCTTTTGCAGTACTATGCCCCTTACGAAAACGAAGCACTCGGACTTCCTCTCGTACTTGATCCCACAAATAACATTGGCGACATCCAACCCGAGCGTGCAAGTCAAAAGGAGGTTTTCGATCTGATTCTTTCGGATCTGCAAAGTGCCTTGGCGCTTTTGGACAAAACGCCTTCACAGCCTTGGAACTTCGCCTACCAAAAACCGTTCATCGAGGCATTCCTCTCCGATGTATACTGGTACAAAGCAGACGGTGGTGCAAAAGCGGAAGACGACTGGGCGAACGCGCTCAAGCACGCAGAGCAGGCGATGCAGGGACGCACTCCGGAGAAAAGCGCGGACAAGTACAGCCTCCTTTTCGACATCAGCAGAGAGCGGCTGAATGCCGTCCCCGTCAGCGATGAGTACTACATCCGTCTGATGGAGGGACCTCAGAACCAGAAGTTCAACTTCAGGCGCTCATACGCCTCTAATGGCACAAGCTTCACAAACGGCAAAGTGACGGAAGAGTACCTCAGCCTCTATACCGACAACGACATCCGCAAAGCCGCTTTCATCACCGCCGACGGACGTGTGGCCAAGTACAATATCCTCGGACACACGGCCGAGCAGGGATACGGCGTCCTTATGCCCTTCCGCCTCGCCGACGTCTATCTGATTGCGGCAGAAGCTGCCGTCCACCTCGGAGATATGGCAAAAGCAAGACGCCTGATGAGCGAATTTGCAGGCGCCCGGTACACGACCCCGATATCTATGCCGGACACCGAAAACGAATTGCTCGATGCCGTACGCCAAGAGCGAAAGAAAGAGTTTTTTGCAGAGATCGATGCCCGCTGGATTATGATGAAGCGGTACAGGGAAGAGTACACGAGATCCGTGGGAAACCGCTCCTTTAAGCTCGAGCGCAACGACTTCAGGTACACATTCCCGATTCCTTATGAGGAAATCAACCGCAATAAGAATATGGTCCAAAATCCAGGATGGATTTGAGACAAAAACAGTGTATAGACTTAGATATGAATCACACCAACATACTCTCGCTAATTGTGTCGGCTGCCGTAGTGACAGGCTGTTCGCCCGACATCGCAGAAGTTTTTGACACGGCGTCTGTGGACGTCTCCATCATTGACTCCATTGTCTTGAAGCCGAGTAACAGCTACCTCATCGCTTCCACGCAAAATGAAGTCGATCTCTTCCCCGTATGCTACTACTCGGTGCAGGGGCAGCGGATGATTCTGCCGATTGAGACCATCAAGGACGAGCAATTTGTCTGGAAGGACGAAAAAGGCCGGGAAGTGGGCCGCAGGTTCTCCACTTCCGACCTAAAGCTCGCAGGGACCCAAAAGTCCTTTACCGTCTCCCTTGCCTCCCGCCCCGAGATTACATCAAAACCGGCGACCATCAACATCGTCGCGCCCGAAGTCCCGGGTTCGGAAAAAGTAGTCCCTATTGTCTTCCACGTCATTCAGTCCACTGATGAAGTGGGACGACTCGGCATCGTCTACGAAGATGCGCTCTTTCTCAAACAGCTTGAGAAACTCAATAACGTATTCTCCTATCAGGTAACGAAGGACGCCACAGGAGTCGATACCAAGATCCGATTTGCCCCTGCCGTCTTCGACCCTTTTGGCAATAAGCTTGCCACACCCGGCATCGTTCGTCACGTCTTCGACTACTCGATCACACCTGCTCCCGACGCAGAGTACCCCATTACCTTGGAACGGATCGAGAAAGTGGTCAATGACGCCAAAGCGGTGTGGAATCCCGACGAATACTTCAATGTCTGGCTCATTTCGGAAGCATCCGACCAAATCAAGGAATTTGCCTACTACGGTATCGAGTATGTTTTCCTTCCCCTCTTCGTGCACTCCGAGGATGCACTGCAATCGGCGCCTTCGTGGTTGTACCTCTCCGTCCCCTCATCCCCTGACGAGATACTCATCACGAGCAAAGGTCTGCCGTACCGCCTGCAAGACTTGCTTTCGGCTCAGAATGCGGCCAATTCGACCAACGAACTCATCGATTACATCGGATATTACTTCGGTCTCGACTTCTACACCTCTCACAGTTTCCCCCTTGTCCCCGCTTACAAGAAGGGCGAAGCCGAGTATTACCTGAAGAATGAGACCGAAATGAAGGAGAATGACGAGAACTTCTTCAGATCGACAAACATTATGGACGATTATACCGGTATGCACACCACCGTCTCGCAAGATCAGGCAAAAGTGCTGCATTGGACGCTCGAAAACGTCGTCGGTCGCCAGTTTTGGAAATCCTCCCGCGCTCTGACCGGCAAATAATCGGCACCCCTACTTTCGGAACCATAGAGAAAAGACACTGATCTTTCCCCTAAAAGAGATACAGACCGAGAAGGTATTCCCGGTCTGTATCTCTTTTTAATTTCGGTCTGTACCTCGTCCTGCGCTCGGTACGTGCAAGACAGAATCCCCTTATTGATTGAGAAAAGCATCCATAAGCGTGAGACCCTTTGAAAGGAGTTCGTCCTGCAACCGCAGACGCTCGGCAGACCCGACTTGAGAAGAAATAAGGGGGACGTATTCGGCTTCCAACGTCCCGAGCTCCTGCATCAAGCCTTTCCCGTCCGGTCTTACGACAAGCGGCACGTAGAGGTAACGGCTCTCTTCTACTGTCGGAATCGGGTAAAGCTTCTTTTTGAGCCGCATAGCTTTCTCGGCCACGGTCTCGGACAAAGAGCCTTCATTTGGCAAACCAAGCGCCTCCGGCACTTCCTCCCAAGTCCACACCGGCAAGAGCGGGGAAACGTAGGGGTTGCCTATTTGCACCCAAGAAGTGGTGAGAGAAGGGTCTTCGCCGGGCTTCACGCCTTCGACAAGTATCATCGAGCTCGTGTCGTAGCGCACGATGAGGTCGTCCGTATCGATGTAATCCGATTTGCCGGGCAGCCGGCCTTTTTCGGCAAGCGCGCGGTAGTCCACGTTAAGGAGGCTGTGCCGCATAGAGCGCGAAAATTCGCTTCCCAAGACAAGCGGAGTCATCTCTCCCTTAGGGAGTCCCCCGAAAAGCTGAGACGCGGTTTGGAACCGGACATAGCCATAGCCGACATTCTTGGTGCCGGTCATGGAGTAATTGGTCCTGAGGACGTAGCCCTCCGGAGCCTCATTGGCGTCAAATTTGGTCCAAGTGTAGTTATTTACTTCATAAAAGGCGGCTCCACCTTCAGCATCAATCACTCCGAAATGGGCGGCTAAGCCCATAGGCTTGGGGAGGCTACGGAGTAGCTTCTCAAAGTCTTCGAGGGTCTTGCACTCCGCAAGCGCACGTTTCATAATGATGCCCTCTTGGTCTTTCAGGTCGGCAGAGTCGTTGACGTTGACGTTAAAGGAGGCACTATTCATAATCGCGAACCCGTGGCTGTTGTGGCCGCCCCATACCGCTTCACTTTTTGGGTCATTGTCGTTCACGAGCCCCACATAGAAGCCTAACGGACTCTCAAACCTTTGGATATGGTTGGCAAAAGCTTCGGTGTCACGGAGCTTCCAGATCATCGGACGCCCGGACCGGGTAAACTTTCCCGATATCACGGCAGTAGTACAAGCGAAGGCGCCAAGCCCTCCTATCAAGAGCAGAAGCATAAGCCCCGCAAGTGGCACAAATAGTCTCTTCATAACGTTTATTTCAGTTTGTCCTTTAAGCGTAATACACTCAGCCAAAGGTACAAAAAACAGAGCAAAGCCCACATAGATACCCTCCCGCGCTTTTTTCTTAGTCTATATTGGTTTGTATTATAAACTTATCTATATTTGCATCATGATTGGGACACACCGATCACGAGACTTGAACACCACTACATTCTCTAACTTATAACTCACAAACTTTAGCTTCAAACAAAACTTTATGCACCGCTTGCTATTCAAACTGTCCGCAGCACCACTGCTCGCACTCTGCACCGCCACGTGGCTCTCCGCTCAACTCACGAGCAAAGTCAACGGTGTGGTTCGTACCGAGACCGGAGACGAAGACTACCCGCTTAATGCCTCCGTCCTCGTCAAAGGCATCAGTCCCTCCATAGGCACCGTCACGGATGGCGCGAACCGGTTTTCCTTGGAGATACCGGTAGGGACCTATGTTTTGGAGGTATCGCTCACCGGCTACGAGACGGCACAAAAAGAGGTCATCGTCCGCACCGGTCAGACTCAAGAGATTGAGGTCACGCTTCATCCGATCGTCACCACGCTCAGTGAGGTCAGCGCGACAAGGAGATTTGCCAAAAACGAGCCTCTCGATCCCCTCAGCTACTCCGGGACGAGAAGCTTCAGCACGGAGGAAACTTTTCGATTTGCGGGCGCACTCGGTGATCCGGCACGGATGGCGCGGGCCTACGCAGGCGTGATACCGGTGAACGACTCCCGAAATGACCTGATCATCAGAGGCAATTCCCCTCTCGGCGTACAGTACCGCATCAATGGGTTCGAGGTCCCCAACCCCAACCACTTCAATGCCGGTGTAGGAATGACCGGAGGACAGGTCACGATGCTCAATACGAATATGATGGAGAACTCCGACTTCCACCTCGGCGCATGGCCCGCGACTTATGGCAACGTCCTATCCGGGATATTCGACATCAAGTACTACGACGGTATCCGCTCCAATTATCAAATGTATCTTCAGTCCGGCTTCAACGGTCTGGAAGCAGGCATAGAAGGACCTATCGGAAGCGGAAAACAGGGGTCTTTCAAAGCCGGATACCGGTACTCCATTCCGGACATAATGCAGAAGCTGGGACTGGAGATGCCTTACGTCCCCCGTTACCAAGACTTGACTCTCACCGCTCAGTATGACTTGGACAAAAAACACTCTTTGTCCTTCCTCGGACTTGCGGGGAATAGCGGAATCCTCATCGACTCCAAGATGGGCTACAAGGGGAAAGACGGAGAAGACCGCTACGAGGGGTCTATCGTCGATCTCAAGTCCGGTACGGCCTTTGCGGGACTGCTGCACAAGTGGCAGATCACGCCGAGGATAAGGCTCGAAAACAGGCTCTCATACGGGTATTCCGAAATCGCGCTCCCGGTCTCCTTGTACTCCGACGATCGTCCGGATCCCAAACAATACTTCGACGAAGAAACCTACGAGCACTCGGTCTCCATTTCCTCCGATCTTTATGCCTCGTTTTCGGACAGGGATAAGTTGCTTGCCGGGCTGAAGCTGAACCGGTGGATCGGCAGATTCTATACCGTGGACGGACCGGACAGGAAGCCGAGCATCGACGACCCTATAGCCCTCTCCCTACTCAGTGCCTATGCACAGTATGAGCGAAAGTTTGGAGAGAAGGTCAATACCACTGCGGGATTCCGCGCCCAGTGGCTGAGCGAAAACGGGTCATTTGCCATAGAGCCACGTGCCGGCATCAAATATACTCCGGCGGAAAATCACACCCTCTCACTCTCCGGCGGGCTTTATTCGATGATGCAAAATCATACCTTCTACTTCATCAAGACCGACCTCCCGGACGGGAGCGTTGCACGCACCAATGAGGGGCTCGACTTCTCGAAAAGCGCACAGCTGTCTCTGTCCTACGACTAGAGCTTCGCCCGCGATTGGAACGTCCGGGTAGAGGGCTATTTTCAGCACCTCTACGACATTCCCGTAAGCACAGGAGCGGACAGGGGGTTCTCGGTACTCAATCTCGGAGCCGGAGAGAATGCAATGACACGGGTGGACAGCCTCTCGAACCGTGGTCTCGGGATGAACTACGGGGTAGAACTGACGCTTGAGAAGTATTTCTCCAAAAACTACTATCTGCTCTTCTCCTCCACGCTTTACAGGTCCCTCTTCACGGACGGATTCTCCAAGACGTACCACCCGAGTGCGTTTGACGGCAAGTATATCCTCAACCTCTCCACCGGGTACGAGTTACCGCTCAAAAGAGGCTGGACCATCCTCGCGAACCTGCAAGGATCATACGCGGGGGGCATTCGGTATATGCCTTACGATAAAGAAGCATCAATGCGCAAAAGAGATGCCGTCTTTGACACCTCCAACTACTATTCCGAGACATTCCCGGACTATGCCCGGCTCAACATCTCTCTCGGGTACCGGCACAGCTCCCGGAAGTGGAGCGATGAGCTGCGCCTCGAGCTGCAAAACGTCACGAACCGTAAGAATGTCAGTTTCTACGCCATCAACACCCATACCGGAGAGGTTTCGCCGGTTGCTTTAATGGGATTTATGCCGATGGTTCACTACCGCATTTACTTTTCTTTTTAACCCCCTTTACCCCCAAACTTACTTATCCTATGGAACAAGAACTTTTTTCCGAAAAAGAGAGCCTTGAGCTCATCTCCAAGATGCTTCGTCAGACGAGGCACAACATCGCTTCAACGTCATCCGGCGGGGATTTTCTCCTCTATGGTTGGGCTACTACGCTCCTGTCCGTCCTCATCTACTTTTTGGTCGCCTCCACAGACAACGGGTACTGGGGACTACTCTACTCCGGGCTGTTACTTATTGCCATCCTCCAAGGTATCCGAAAAAGTCTACACAAGCCGGAGATGGTCACCTATATGGATAAGTCCATTGACTCCGTGTGGGTTGTCCTTGGGACGATGTTCGGACTGACCTATCTCTTCATCATCTTCCTGAGCTTTTTCTATGACCTCTCCGGGCTTTCTTTTGCCCTTATGATGCCTCTATCCCTCCTTTACGCCAGCATCGGCACGAGCATCACTGGCATCATCACCCGCTTTAAACCCCTAATCTACACCCCGCTTCCTACTTTCCTCATCGGCATTTATATGCTTGTGGGCTTTGTGGAGGATTGGCAGCTTCATGCTTGGTGGCACCTCCTCTTCGGAGCGGCCTTCCTATTGATGATGGTGATTCCGGGGCATCTCATGAACCTCAAGGCTAAAGGGGAAAAATGAAGAAAGAACTGAATCCCATTATCCACTCGCAATTAAGGATCGCGGTGATCACCATCTTGGCACAAGTAGAGGAAGCGGACTTCAATTACCTCAAAGACAAGACCGAAGCCACTGCGGGTAACCTCAGCGTCCAGCTCGACAAACTGAGCGAAGCCGGATACATCACCATCACCAAGACTTTCGAGGGGAAGCGTCCCCGCACCATCGCTTCTATCACGGACGAAGGACGCACCGCTCTTGAGGAGTACATCAGTACGCTCAAAGAGATCCTCAGATTGTAACCCCTGGGTACTTGCAAAAAGGAGATACAGACCGAACTGAAATTTTCGGTCTGTATCTTTTTCTTTTCCGGGTCTGTGTCTCGCATTTTCCCCGGTACGGTCGAAACAAAGACACCGGATACCTCCAAAAGACACCCTTAGATCGAAAGCTATTCCTTTTGTGTTTGAACAGAAAAAGGGTTCAAATGGTTTTACCCACGAATATCATTTCCGAGTGCCCCACGCAAGAGGTATCGACCTTCAATTTCTTGAGAGATGACTCAAAAAGACTGTATGGTACTTCATCCCGGCACACGACACCTCATCAATAAAAAGTCCTCAAATGAATACAACGTTTCAAACATCATTATTCGGACTCATTTTCCTCTTTACTACAATGGAACTGAGTGCCCAAGACACACAAAAAGATATGACCCCTATCAGCACCTACAACGACCTCGCCCGGGCCATCCAAGAGGGCACGAAAGAGATAGTTATTTCTCGCAATATCACGGCAAACCACGCCCTTATACTTCCTGAGGGGGTCTCCCTCAGAGGCGTGGTTCAGGAGAATGGGGAGCTGCCGATGCTCCTCTTCGCAGAGTCTGACGGCTTGGGGCTTACGGCAAATAACAGCCTTAGTAACCTCAAGATTAACGCGCCGGTGGATAGGAGAGCCGTTTTCACCACCTATTCAAAAGAAAACCTGGATACATTCGACCTCGAAAACCTCTCCGTACAGGGGCAGGTCTCTTTCATCTTCCGAATCGGCACGCTGAGTGCGGACGTCCGGCTTAAAGACATCGACATTTTCTCCGCCGATGCCCGCACCTATCTTGAGCAGCCGCAGAAGTACGGCGTGAACGTCCTACAGGGTGCGCTCACCATCTATAATATGAATGGCGACGAGGCAAGCGTCGTAAATGTGCGCGCCGAAGGCATCACCATCGGGCGGAAAAATGCCCCTGTGGCAGGCTCCGGCATCTTCATCGCCGGTGCGGGCGACAAAGGGGGACGCACTCTCGTTTCGCGCTTGGAGACGGGAGCGGTTTACTCCACGGGGAAGATTCCCTACGGCGTAGCCGACTACATCACGGGAGGCGTCTTTGTCCTCAACGGCGCCCACGCCAAAGAGGTCGTCACGAATGGCGAACTCGTCACTTACGGCGTGAACGATATGGTCACGGACGTCTGGGGCTCCGTGGACGACTGGACGAGCAACGCCCCCATCATCTCATACGGCCCGAGCGGCATCGGATTCGTGAACTTCGGTGTCGTGAAGAACTACACCGTCAACGCCCCCATACAGACCTACGGCGAAGGGGCAAGGGGCTACAACCAATACGACGGTACGGTGGATAAGATTGCCTTCAAGAGCATCGAGACCTTTGGCAACGGCTCCATCGGAATCCAGATCTCCAAGAAGATCGGCACCCTCACAGTCGAAGAAAGTGTCACCACACACGGCGCCGTCGGCAACTCCCTCGTCAAAGGCGTGATCACCAAGCTACCAGCCTACGCCATCAGCATCAAGAACGGCGGCTATGCCGAAAAACTTGAAGTAAAAGGCGACGTGGTCTCGAACGGCGACAACGTAACCGCTTACATCACCGAGAAAGGCGGCGAAGTGAAAGACCTCACGGTGGGCGGAGCAATCACGGCCTCCGGCAAAGGGGCAAAGGCGCGCGAGCTCGGAGTCTGAGCCTGTTTGTCGGTCTACGGAATAATACTTTTGAGGTCTGAAGGGAAGAGAAGCAAGGTACAGACCCGCGCATTCTCGAGACACAGACCGGGAAGAAATTGAGACACAGACCGGGAAGAGATCGAGACACAGGTCGAAAAGAAATCGAGATACAGACCGAGATTTTTTCACCTTAAGAGACTTTTGAAAAAGGGCTCGGGATACGAAAAACGTCAACTTTTCGTATGAGCCTTTGCAGAATGCCTCAAATGCAAGGCTCTGAGGCTGAGGGCGACGGGAGTGTACTTTCCATACACGACCAAGCCCGAATGCCGATAGTAACGCAGCAGATGAGGTATTATGCAAAGGTCTCATTAAAGTCCACTTTTGCCCGGGGACAGTATACCTAAGAGAAGGGGTGGCTCCAACGTCGGAGTCACCCCTTCTCTATATTCTACTGCGCCGAAGCTCAGACTTTCAGTTCGTAAAAGCTTGGAGAGGGTTATTTCGAGAGGACGAAGACTTTCGTTTCGTGAGAAGCCACCTTACCGCTCCACTTGGTACGGGAGCCCAGATCCTTGTGCGCCCATACGTCGCGTACTTTGTAGCGATTCGGGAGGGATAGCTCCTTGAAGGATACGGAGATATTACGAGCCTTATCAGACGTATTGAGGATAGCGATGGCATAGCGGTCGCCGGAGAGCGGGCGGAGGAACACTTGGTAGTCGTCCGTCTTCACCACTCTCTCGGCCGCCTTGCCGAGCGGGTCTTGGTCTATGGCAATGATCTCTTTATTCAAAAGGATGCGGCGGGTCTCGGCGTTGAGGGAGCGGAGGTCGTTACTCATCGCGAGTGGAGACGCCATCATACACCAGAGGCTCATTTGGGACTGATACTCGGTGTCCGAGCACCCTACTCCACCGAGATCGCTGGAGGCATCGCCTTTGCCATAAAGCCCCACGATGAGCATATCCATATCGTTCCAGTGACCGGGGCGGGCATACTTGGAGACGGGGACGGTCTCTTCGAGGATGTCCATAACCCCCAGACCGCCTTTCTTAAGCGTATCGATCCACATATCGCGCACGTCGTAAGAGGTACGCCAGACGGAGCCTCCGAGCTCACCCGCCCAAGTAGCGGGGTTTCTCACACCCCACTCGCATACACCGAGCGCTATGTCGCGACCGGACTTAGAGAGGGCATCCGCCATCTTCTTGTAGCGAGCCTTCGCGGTCTCTGCATCGGCCGGAGCGCCGCAGTAATCGTACTTGAGGTAATCGACGCCCCACTCTGCGAACGTCTTGGCATCCTGTTCCTCGAAGCCGAGACTTGCCGTATATCCGGCGCAAGTGAGCGGAGCCGCGTCGGAGTAAATACCCAGTTTCAGCCCTTTGCTGTGGACGTAGTCGGCAAGGGCTTTGATACCGCTGGGGAACTTCACCGGATCCGCAATGATGTTATTACGTTTGTCTCTCCCCCCCTGCCAGCAGTCATCGATAAAGAGATACTCGTAGCCGGCGTCGAGAAAACCCTCGGAGACCATCAGGTCGGCCGTAGCTTTGAGGTTTTCTTCGTTGATGTCTTCGCCAAAGAAATTCCACGACATCCAGCCCATAGGCGGAGTGGGTGCCAATTTGGATCGATCGGTCGTTTGTGAAAAAGCAATAGCGGACGACAGGAAAAGCAGTGTCGTCAGAATGGAAACTTTCTTCATTTAGTGTATTTAATTGTTTGGATTAGGAATCTCTGTGTCGTCATCAAACCACTCTTTGGGTGCATTGAGGGCAATCATCCTCTTGCCGTTGGAGAGGAAACGGACATTCCGCTTAAAGTTGGTGAGGTAAGAAGCAAAGACCTTGCCGTTCTTGAGGAGCCAATAGCCGGGGTACCCGAAGTGACCGCCTGACGCAAAAATGCGGATGGAGCCTTTGGCATACTCGCGTCCGGATGCGATGAGGCTGTACTCCCGGAGGTCTATCTGCCTGGAGTAGCCTATGAATTGTAATTTTATGATTTTCCCGTCTATCAGCGTGGTGCGATAGGGAAAGAAAAAGACAAAAGAAAAGATGAAAAGCGCCACGGCTATCATCAGCCACTTGTACCACTCTTCTTCGTAAGTTAGCGCCGTGCCTATGAGTACAACGACAATGATCATACCGATCGCTGTAGCCACGATACTCCAATTGTCCCACACAGGCTTATACTCTGCAGATTTCTGTTGGTTATCTTCACTCATAATCAAGTTTGGTGTAAAAAAGACAGGGAAATCCCTTAACTTTCGGATAAAGGTACCCCAAAAAATCCGTTTGCACCCACCCGCCTCTATTCTCCCGCTCCCAAAAACCGTATTTTTTGGTACAGACCGAGGCGATCGTCTCGGTCTGTGTGAGCCTGTTATGAGACCCGTACCGAGAAGATCGCCTCGATCCGTATCTCGTTTGACACGGAAATTGAGTAATGAGGAGTGTCGCACCCAACCGATGGAAGCCGACAGAGGGGGAAGGATAATGTCGGGAGAAAGGGGTACTTTTGGGGGCGAAATAAGGAGAGACCGATTCTCTCGCCAATAGTTAAAGATGATTGCAGACAACGTATTCGGGAAGAGCAGCACCGTCGTGTACCACTCGGGAAAGTTCGATATCCTCAGGCTTGAAGTCCCGGGCTGGAACGAACTCTCACCCGGGCTCAAGAAATATATTTACCACCTGTCCGAGGCCTGCCTTTGGGGAAGAGACATCATATACATACAGCACCACAGGCAGGGGCTTTTGGTTCGGGAGCTGCTGGAAGCCATCTGGCAGATGCCCGCTTTTCAGACCAAAGAGCTCGAGGAATACCTCTCTCAGTATTGGTTTCACAGCGGGCTGTACCACAGCTACGAGGAGACCAAGTTTTTGCCAAAGTTTTCGGAGGAGTGGTTCAGGAAAGCGCTTGAAGCCCTACCCTACGACATCGACACCTTCCTCGGGGAAGCCGGCACAGATAGAGAAGAGATCATCCGTCTTCTCTTCGATGCCGATTACGAGGGCTTAAGGCGCGCAAGCGGAGCAGCAGAGACGCTCATCGAGAGGTCAAGTGTCCATTTTTACGACAGAGGGATAACCACGAAAGAGGCAGTGGACTTCTACGAAAGAGCGAAAGGAGAGACCAAGATTGCTCCCGGCTTGAATAGTATCCTCCGCAAAAGCAAGGACGGGAAAATCTTCGAGGAAAGAGCCTCTACGAGCGGACTCTTCGCTCCGGCGCTTGAGGAGATCGTCCTTCACCTCCGTAGAGCCTCCTTTTTGGCACCATCAGAGGACGCAAAAAGTGTGCTGCAAGCCCTTATCACCTACTACGAGACGGGCGACCCGGATGCTTTTGCGGTTTACTCCAAGATGTGGGTACACCTCGTCGAAGAGGTCGATATGATCAACGGATTCATAGAGACCTACACCGATCCGCTCGGACTTAAAGGAACATGGGAGGGCATCGTAGAGCTGGAGGACAAAGAAGGAACGAAGCGCACAAAGAAAATCATCTCACTTGCCGACCGGCTCGAAAAGATCTCCCCCACAGACGAAGCCTATAAGCGCAAAAAAGCGGGAGCCGTGTCCAATAGATCCATCAACGCAGTCCTTCTCGCAGGCGACTCTTACCCTGCCTCTCCGCTCGGCATCAACCTACCAAACGACGAGCTTATCAGGGCAGAGGAAGGCTCCAAGAGTGTCACCCTCGCCAATGTCTCCCAAGCCATAAGCGCGGCACGGAGCGGTAAATCCATCCCGGTCTACTTCTTTGGGGAAGAAGTCCGAGACCGGCAGAAAAAATACGGCTCTCTGGCGGACCTCCTTCACACAGACCTCCACGAAGGTATCGGACACGCGTCGGGAAAGCTGATGGACGGGGTTCGGGGCGACGCGCTCAGGGAGTTTGACTCCGCCATCGAAGAAGCCCGCGCCGACCTCAATGCCCTATACTTCATCGCTCATCCCATCCTAAGAGAGGAGGGCATCGTAGAGAGCGAAGAAGTCTACAAAGCCCTCTACGACGGCTACCTTACACGGGGTCTGCTTTCGCAGTTGGCGAGAGTGGGCAAGGTGCCGGTACTGACTGAGGCGCACATGCAGGATAGAGCACTCATCGCCCGTTGGACGCTTGATTTGGCAAAAGAGACGGGAGCTGTCACCCTCGAAGAACGAGACGCCAAACACTATGTCTTCGTGAACGATTACCGCGAGACACAGAGACTCTTCGGAGAAGAGCTTCGGGAGATCCAGCGCATCAAGAGTACCGGGGACTACGCCCGGGCCAAGGAACTCATCGAGCGCTATGCCACCCGGGTGGATGAAGCACTTCTGGCCGAAATAAAAGAGCGGGACAAGGCGACCGGCATCCCTCCCTACACGGGGTTTGTCAATCCTGTCCTAACCAAAGGGGCGGACGAGACCATCGAGCTGCACACCGGAGAAGACTTTTTTGCACAAAACCTCCGATACAGCAGGGACTACAAGTCCTTAGTCTCCCCCTTGTCCCGATACGGGAAGCGGCTCCGCGAAGACGAGGGCAAGTGGAAACCGCTCTTAGACAGTCTGAGGACGCAGCTTCGCAGACTGATGGACGCAAAAGTCGCTCAAAGTATAAAGAGTAAAGGGCTTCCGTGGAAGACGCTTTACGGCTCGAATCTTCTCAAGCTTAAAGAGCTCTCGGGGACACTGCCCGAAGACGAGGACCTATCCAGGCTCCTTTGGCACAAAGAGAACCGTGAGATGCGGCTGTTGGCGCTGATGACTCTGCCCGGAGAATCGGCCGATAGGCTGTATCCGATTCTGTCGGAAGAGGTCCGCACGGTGGAAGAAGCGGAGCAATTGGTGGATCTCGTACTCATCCCTGCGAAGCTCTCGGAGGTCGCTCTCGGCCGGATACCTCGCGAAAATAGCTCCGTGTACACCCGCCTCATCCCTTATATCCTGCTCACAAGGCTGTATACGCTAAAGGAAACGGTACCTCCCGCCCTTAGGGACGCCGTCCGCGAACTTGCCACGGAGGATCTTCGGGACGGAGACCAAAGGCTTGCGGTATTCATACACCGGGCATTCGTTAAGGTGGCAGAGTCCGGAGCCGAAGGGAGAGAGGAGACGGCTCTCGTCACCCGCAAGATAAGGGCGGGATTTGGAGCCGATACCACGGCTTTTGCCGTCGCAGAAGATCTCGACGATTTGGTTAGATACTTGGAAGAAGAGGACAGGAATGGAAGTAAAAATTGAACCCGGTTGGGGAAGAGAGCTGAGAGAAGAGTTTGAGAAACCCTACTTCAAAGCCCTTACAGACAGGGTGAAAGAAGCCTACACCACTTCTATCGTGTACCCCCGTGGCGCACTCATCTTCAATGCGTTCAATCTGACCCCGTTTGAAGAAGTAAAAGTCGTGATTTTGGGTCAAGACCCGTACCACAATGAGCATCAAGCGATGGGTTTGAGTTTCTCCGTTCCTCAAGACGTGGAGTTGCCGCCCTCGCTCCAAAACATCTACACCGAGCTCGAAAGCGATATGGGACTCACCCCTCCGGAGAGTGGCGACCTCACCGGCTGGGCGAGGCAGGGGGTCTTTTTGCTGAATACGACCCTCACCGTCCGCGCCCATTCCCCCAAGAGCCACTTCGGGTGGGGCTGGGAGACATTCACGGACGAAGTCATCCGCCTGCTTTCCCAAAAGAGGCGTAATCTCGTATTTATACTCTGGGGCAGTGAAGCCCAGAAAAAAGCCGGTCTCATAAACACCCGGGAGCACCTCATTCTTAGGGGAGTACACCCTTCACCTCTATCTGCATACAGGGGCTTTTTCGGTAAGAAGTACTTCTCCGAAGCCAACGCCTACCTCGTAGCTCACGGCAAGACCCCCATCAGGTGGATTTGACTACGCCCCTGGGGGTGTGGTTCGGTTTAGTACGTACCAAAGTCTTTTTCTATGCCTGTACCTTTCCTGGAAAAGATACGGGTCAAAAAAATCATTTCGGTCGGACATAGAATCGCATAAGCCTCTTTCCTCGGGTCTGTTTTTAGACGGGAGCCCCCGAATCTTCGGATTTAGATTTGTTGCATACCCTTTTTTTATTACCTTTATACAGGAAATCGGCACAACCAAGGCCTATCCCCCGTCTTCTTTCTCATCTCGTCACGGGAGGAAGAGAGAAGGAAGAAAGATGATAAAAGAACAGCAATGAGCGAAGCAAGAAAAGAGTTTTTGGAGGAAAAACTGAGAGAAGTCTTCGGCTTTACCTCTTTCAAAGAGCCTCAGGAGGAAATCATCCGCAGTCTCCTCTCGGGCAAAGACACCTTTGTGCTGATGCCTACGGGCGGCGGCAAGAGTCTTTGCTACCAGCTCCCGGCACTCGTCAGCCCGGGGGTCTCTGTGATTGTATCCCCGCTCATCGCCTTGATGAAAAACCAAGTCGACGCAGTAAGGGGGATTTCCGAGAAAGACGGCGTAGCCCATTTCCTGAATTCCTCCCTCTCCAGAGCCCAACTCGAGACTGTCTATAACGATGTCAAAAGCGGACTGACGAAGATGCTTTACCTCGCCCCGGAGACGCTTTGCAAACAGGACACCGCAGACCTCCTCCGTGAGCTTGAGGTCTCCTTTTATGCCGTTGACGAAGCCCACTGCATCAGCGAGTGGGGGCACGACTTCAGACCCGAATACCGTCGGCTCAAAGAGATTATCGAAGACATCTCGAGGAGGCCGATCATCGCCCTCACTGCGACGGCTACGCCCTTGGTAAAAGAGGACATCATCCGCAATCTCGGACTGAAAGACCCCAACGTCTTCACCAGCTCATTCAACCGCCCCAACCTCTACTACGAAATCCGACAGAAGAGCAGGGATCCCCAAGAGGTCTACAAGGACATCATCACTTTTATACGCAAACATCCGGGTGTCTCGGGCATCATCTACTGTATGAGCCGACAGACGGTGGAGACTTTTGCCCAAGTGCTCTCGGCCAACGACATCAAGGCTCTGCCCTACCACGCAGGACTGGAGCAAAAAGTGCGCGTAGAGACACAGGATGCTTTTATCAATGAGGACATCGATGTGATCGTCGCCACCATCGCTTTCGGAATGGGGATCGACAAGCCGGACGTACGCTACGTCATCCACTACGACTTCCCCAAGAGCATGGAGAGCTATTACCAAGAGACCGGACGGGCAGGACGCGACGGCGGAGAGGGTATGTGCATAGCGTACTACTCCGAAGACGACATCCGCAAGATGGAGAAACTGCTCCAGAGCAAAAAGAAATCAAATAACGAACGTGAAATAGGCCGTTACCTCCTTGACGAAGTAAAGCACTACGCATCCAGCCCTATTTGCAGGCGAAAGGTCCTGCTGAATTACTTCGGAGAACAATACGACCGCGAAAACTGTAACAATTGCGATAACTGCAACAATCAAAAACACCGTAAAGTGGAAGCAAAAAATACTCTTGTCACCATTCTTAAAACCCTCAAGACAGTAAAGGGCGATTTCGACACAGATTATTTCTTAGACCTATTGACAGGGAAACTTTCGAGCGTCATACAAAACTTCAAGCACAACGACTTAGACGAGTTCGGCATACTGGCGGACGAAGAGAGGGAAAACCTGGAGACCATCATCCAACAGGCCATCATCAAAGGATACATTTCCAAAGATCCCGAGAAAATGGGTGCCATAGCCATCACCAAAGCAGGCATGAGCTTCATAAAAAAGCCTGTGTCTTTCCTCGTGGACAGTGATGAGGACGACGAAGACATCGAGGATGCAGACAGCGCAGGAAAGGGCGGCGCAGGAGGAGGCGGAGGAAACGTCGCAGACCCGACGATGTACAACATCCTCAAAGACCTCCGGAAGAAAGTAGCCCGGCAGAAAGACCTCCCGCCCTACGTAATCTTCAAGGACTCCAGCCTCGAAGATATGGCCGGCTCCTATCCGATGACGATGGACGAGCTGCAGAAGATCAGCGGGGTCGGACTCTCGAAGGCAAAGAAGTTCGGCGAACCGTTCCTCAAAGTGATCGCGGAGTACGTCCACGAAAACGACATTGAGAGACCGGAGGATATGCGCATCCGTACCGTCCCCTCCAAGTCCAAGCTCAAAGTCTCAATCGTGCAGCTCATAGACCGGAAAGTCTCCCTGGAGGACATCGCCAATACCTACGATCTCGACTTTGCGGAGCTCTTGAGCGAAATGGAAGCCATCGTCAATAACGGCACGAAGATTAACATCAGCTACTTCATCGACGACGTTATGGAGGCGGACAAGGTGGACGACATATACGACTATTTCCGTCACGCGGAGTCCGACGACCTCGAGAAAGCGATCAACGCCCTCGGAGATTGCGAAGAAGAAGAGATTCGTCTGGTGAGGATAAAATTCCTCTCCGAACTGGCAAACTAATCAGACAAAGACAGGGCTCCGAGCGGAGCCGGCACGAATATGAAAGCAACAAAGAACCTGATCTTGGCGATCGTTTTGGTCGGACTCCTCTCCTCCTGCCACACAAGCGAAAGAGAAAGTCAAGGTACCGATCTCTCGGCTATTAAGTGGGAGACCGTCGAAGCGCACAAGACCTACCTGCACCCGGATGTCGCACAGATCGCGGAAGAAAGTGACACCGGAGCTTCATTCAAAGCAGACATCGTCCTGACGTTCCCGCAGCTTGGGAGTAAAGCTTCGGGCAGCGCCAAGACCTTCGCCGACTCGGTGTCCGTACTTTTGATGAAAAGGCTCATCCCGGAAGATTCGCTCCTCGGGAGTACCCCAGAGGAAACGCTTAACCGCTTCGTGCAGCTCCGCCAAGACGCGTACCTTGAGGACTTCGAAGCCGCCAAGGCAGAGGGCTACAGTACCGAGCTGCTCTCGGGCTTCGTGGACGAGATTCTGATGACCGACTCCGTGACGTACAACGACCATAACCTCTTTTCCATCCGGACGTTCACATACGAGTACACAGGAGGTGCGCACGGTCGTCAGAGCACCAAGGCGCTGACTTTTGACTTCTCAAAGGAGAAGCTCCTTCTGGCGGACGATCTCTTCAAAAAAGGATCTACGGCAAAAATCGACAGTCTGATCCGCCGGGACCTCTTCACCCGATACCACGCATCGAGCGGAGAAGAGATGGAAGAGCTCGGGTTCTTTAGTTACGCCGAGGCGAAGACGACCGACAATATGCTCCTCACCCATAACGGAGTGACTTTCATATTTGACCCCTACGAAATTGCGGCCTACTTTTTGGGGACGATCCAGGTCGAGCTCCCCTACTCTGCCCTTTCCTCTTACCTTAGTGAGGATTACGCCTTTTTGGCAAAATAACGCACCCGAGAAGCCCACCGAATATGCCCGATATTCATTCATTGCCGCTCATTGAGCAATTTTTCCCCGAGCTCTCCGACCTCCAAAAAAGTCGCTTGGGAGCGCTTCCCGAGCTCTACAGGGAGTGGAATGCGAAAATCAACGTCATTTCCCGAAAAGACATCGGCCACATAGAGGCGCACCACATCCTGCATTCTCTCGGCATTGCGAAGTATACCCGCTTCCCGGCCGGGACAGAAATCTTGGACATCGGCACAGGTGGCGGATTTCCGGGCATCCCCCTTGCGATTCTCTTCCCGGAAGTCCATTTCACGCTCATCGACGGCACGGGCAAAAAAATCAAAGTGGTGCAAGCCGTCTCTGATGCCGTAGGTCTCGAAAACGTCACGGCGATTCATACCCGTGCTGAGGATCTACCCGGAGACTTCTGTCACTTCATCGTCAGCAGAGGGGCGCTTCCGATGCCCGACCTGTATCGCTTCGGACAGCAACTCATCCACAAGAGGAGCCAAAATAAAGGCGCGCTGCCCAACGGTATCATTGCCCTAAAGGGAGGTGACCTCCGCGAGGAGCTTCTCCCTTTCAAAAAGATCGTTTCCTCCGAAAGTCTGGAGGATCATTTCCCCGGTCTTGATTTTTTCAAAGAAAAGAAAGTGATTTACCTGCCTGTATGACCCGTTATCGGACATTTACCTTTTTCCTCATCGAAGAGCATACCTATCTGCTTTGGGACGAAACGGGGGAGGCCTGCGTGGTGGACGCGGGAATGTTTCGTGAGGAAGAGCGCAAGGCGTTTGGCGACTTCCTTACCCAGAACGGGCTCCGGCTTGTGCGCGCCATCCATACCCACCTTCACTTCGACCATTTCATCGGAGCCAAATGGATTGGCGAGACCTACGGCATCACACCTGAAGCGCCCCAAGGCGACATCGAAGACAAACTTGAACTCTCGCGCGGTCTCGTCGAAGAGCAGGGCGAAATCGCCCGCGTCATCCAATCTACCGACTTTGCCCCGCTCCCGGGTGAGGGAAATACCGTCACTTTCGGAAACTCGTCTCTAAAGATCCTATCCGTACCGGGGCATACCCGGGGACACGTGGCGTTCTATGACCCGAATGCAGGATTGGTCATCTCGGGAGACGTACTCTTCAGGGGAGGTATCGGACGCACCGACCTCTTCGGAGGAGACTACGAAGAGCTGCTCACCTCCATCCGCACACGCCTCTTTTCCCTTCCGGACGAGACAAAGGTACTCCCCGGACACGGTCCGGAGACGACCGTAGGGACGGAAAAAGCGGACTTCGGGTTCTAATCCGGACGAAGAAAGAGACCAAACACCAACCCCCAAACGAGACACGTACCAAAAAGTTTTCGCCGGTACGTGTCTCGTCTGATTTTAGGTACGTGCAAAGCATTTGTCTCGGTCCGTACCCCCCAAAGCCTTTTGCACAAAGGTCTCCTTTAGTCTTCACCAACAGCACCCGGAAATGAGGTTCGATTCCGAACTATTATGGGTATTTTTGCAATAGAGCTCCGAGAGCAAGGGTCTCTCAGGGCAGGTCAAAGACTGTCAAACGAATACCTTTAAACATACAATCCCCCAACAATCAAAAAGCTATGTACGGTAAAATCAAAGATTTCCTGCAAAGTGAACTCGACGAAGCCCGCAAAGCAGGCATTTACAAAGAAGAACGAATCATCACCAGCAAGCAAACCGCGGCAATCAAAGTAAAAGGTGCCGACGGCAAAGAAAAAGAGGTGATCAACTTCTGCGCCAATAACTACCTTGGTCTCGCCGACAACGAACGCGTCATCAAAGCGGCCAAAGAGATGATGGACAAGAGGGGCAATGGTCTCGCATCCGTCCGTTTCATCTGCGGCACCCAAGATATCCACAAAGAGCTTGAAGCCGCCATCTCCGATTACTTCCACACCGAAGACACTATCCTCTACGCAGCCTGCTTCGATGCCAACGGCGGCATCTTCGGCGCCGTCTTCGGCGAAGAAGACGCCATCATCAGCGACGCCCTCAACCACGCCTCCATCATCGACGGCGTACGCCTCTCCAAAGCCAAACGCTACCGCTATGCCAATGGCGATATGGACGACCTCGAAAAGCAACTGCAAGACGCCCAAGCTCAGCGTTTCCGCATCGTCGTCACAGACGGCGTCTTCTCTATGGACGGAAACGTGGCCAAGATGGACGAAATATGCGCCCTTGCAGAAAAGTACGATGCCCTCGTCATGGTCGACGAATGCCACTCCGCTGGCGTAGTCGGCAAAACCGGACGCGGTGTTTCCGAACAGTTTGACGTCTACGGACGCATCGACGTCATCACGGGGACGCTCGGCAAAGCATTCGGCGGCGCAATCGGCGGCTTTACGACAGGGAAGAAAGAGATCATCGACATCCTTCGTCAGCGCTCTCGTCCTTATCTTTTCTCCAACACACTTCCTCCAGCAACCGTCGGTGCCGGTCTCGAAGTCTTCAAAATTCTCAAAGAGTCCGATGCCCTTCACACCAAACTGATGGACAATGTACAATACTTCCGTGACCGTATGGCTTCACTCGGCTTCGACATCAAGCCCACACAGAGCGCGATTTGCGCCGTGATGCTCTACGACGCGGCTCTGGCACAGAAGTTCGCCGCACGTATGCAGGAAGAAGGCATCTACGTCACCGGGTTCAGCTACCCCGTCGTGCCGAAAAACGAGGCCCGCATCCGCGTACAGCTCTCCGCTGCCCACGAACACAGCCATATCGACAAGTGCGTCGCCGCGTTCGAGAAGATCGGTCGCGACCTCGGCGTCCTCAAGTAACAAGGAAGAGGTCGTAAGTCACCGGGGACTTTCTTTTCCCAGAAAGACGGCACCGGAGGACTTATACCCGCAAACACCGCCTATCACCGTGCGGGCAGGGGCTTTTTGGTCACCTGCCCGCATCTCTTGTATCGCGGCATCCGGTTGCCGGCCTTTGGCGGCAACGGACGCATCCTTAGGAGCGGGAGAGAAAGGTCAAGTGAGAAAAAAGCGGTATCTTGCATAAGGATAGGGGCTTGGGAGAGACGAAGGGGGAATGTGATTTTGTTCGACGATAATCAAGAGAAAAAGACAGCCGCAAGTCAGGATGCAGGTCAAAGCCAAAAAAGCCCTCGGGCAACACTTTCTTACGGACGAAGGTATAGCCAAGCGAATCTCGGAAAGCCTACAAGGCTTCAACCTCCCCATCGTGGAGGTTGGAGGCGGAATGGGGGTACTCACGCAGTTCCTCATAGAAGACTACCCCGACCTGCGGGTCGTGGAGCTGGACGCGGAGTCAGTGACCTATCTAAAGGCTCATTTCCCGTCCTCACTGGAGGGGAAAATCATAGCGGGCGACTTTCTTAAGCTCGATTTGGGCTCAGTTTTTGAACCACAAGGCAGCCCTTTTCTCCTCATCGGCAACTTTCCCTACAACATCTCCACGCAGATTTTCTTCCACCTGCTTGAGTACCGGGACCTTGTACCTGCCGCCGGCGGCATGCTCCAAAAGGAAGTCGCCGAAAGGCTTGCAGCTCCTGCCGGGACAAGAGCGAGCGGGATTTTGAGCGTATTCCTGCAAGCGTGGTACGACATAGAGCACCTCTTCAGCGTGCCGCCCGAAGTCTTTAATCCACCGCCTAAGGTGAATAGCGGCGTGATACGCCTCGTGCGCAACGAAAGGAAAGCTCTGGGTGTGGACGAGCAGCTCTTCAAGACCGTGGTCAAGACAGCATTCAACCAGAGACGCAAGACCCTCCGTAATGCCCTTAAGCCACTCCTCGGAGATCGAAAGCTCCCAAGCGAAGCCTTCCTCACCAGCCGGGCCGAGCAGCTCACTGTGGACGACTTCATCCGCCTCACGGAAGAGATCCAAGAAACAATATCGAAAGACTAATCCCTGTAAAGTTTTTGGATAGAAGATGGAAAATACAGAGACTTTAGACCTCAAAAGATTATACGAAGAGGGAAAGGTGGACGAGCTTAAGACCGAGCTTGCGAAGCTTCACCCTGCAGAGCTTGCCGAGCTTATAGAGGAACTGTCGCCGGGGGAAGAGGTTCTCAAGTTTTTGGAGCTCCTCCCGGATGAGCAGGCAGCAGCGGTACTCCTCGAGCTCGATGAGGACGAGCAAGCCCGCATCCTTAGTAAGATCAGCTCCGAAGACATCGCAGTCCGGCTTCTCTCCAATATGGATACGGACGACGCCGCAGACCTTATCCGCGACCTCGAGCCGGAGCAGCAGGACACCATTCTTTCCCTCGTAGATGACGTCGAGCAGGCAGGGGACATCATCGACCTCCTTCATTATGACGAAGACACCGCGGGGGGCGTGATGCGGAAAGAGATGGTAGTCATCAACGAGAACTGGTCGATGCCCCGGTGCGTCGACGAGATGCGGCAACAGGCCGAACACTTGGACGAGCTCTATTACATTTACGTCGTTGATGACGACGGACGGCTCGTAGGGATCCTGCCCCTAAAGAAAGTCATCACCAACCCCTCCGTCAATATGATCAAGAACGTGATGCAGAAGGAGCCGATTTCGCTTCACGTTAATGACAAAATAGAGGAAGTGATCGATGCCTTCGAGAAATACGACCTCGTAGCGATTCCGGTCATCGACTCCACCAAGCGCCTCGTCGGTGTCATCACCGTGGACGACGTGGTGGACGAAATGCGCGAACAGCACGAGAAAGACTACCAGATGGCTTCCGGTCTGTCCCAAGACGTAGAGAGCTCGGACTCCATCTTCCACCAGACAGGAGCGCGTCTTCCATGGCTCATCATCGGGATGGTCGGCGGGATCTTCAATTCCCAGCTTCTGGGACAGTACGACAGTGTCTTTTCGCTTATGCCTGCGGCGTCGCTTTTCATACCTCTCATCGGCGGAACGGGCGGTAATGTCGGCACACAGTCTTCGGCCATCATCGTCCAAGACCTTGCGAACAACTCGATCAAACCGGGCGACATCCCGAAGCTCATCCTTAAAGAGCTCCTCGTCTCCCTCATCAACGCGAGCCTCATCAGTCTGGTCGTCTTCCTCTACATTTACTTCTTTATGCACGAACCGCTCCTGATGACGTCCGTCTCTATGAGTCTCTTTTGTGTCGTGATGTTTGCGTCCATCTTCGGAACCATGGTACCTCTTATTATGGAAAAGTTGAAGATGGATCCGGCTCGTGCCACGGGTCCCTTCATCGCGATAATGAACGACCTCTTCGGGATGTTTATCTATATGCTTATCACCCAATCCCTCTTCACCTTTTTCCGATGACCCCGACCAAAGGCAAGCTTCTTTTTCCCCTTCTCCTTTTTTTTGCATTGACTTCGGCACTCTCCTCTTGCGCTCCCAAACTGACGGAAGCCCAGCGTATGGCGAAAAAGGCCGTTAAGAGAGGGTATGAGGCACAAAGAGTGGAGATGCGCGGCGTATGGATGCCCACAGTGGGACGCACCTATTACAGAGGCAAGACGCCACAGGAGATTAGAGCCTATTTGACTGAAGCACTCGACCGCTTTGAGAAGCTCGGTATCAATGCCGTCTTCTTCCAAGTCAGAAGCGAAGGCGATGCCTTTTATGCGCCAGGGTACGAGCCTTGGAGCCGCTACTTGACGGGGACACAGGGCAAAGCACCGAACCCCTATTGGGATCCGCTCGATTTTATGATAAAAGAGGCGCATAAGCGCCATATGGAGCTCCACGCCTGGATCAATCCCTACCGCGTCGCCCTCAATGCCTCCGAGCCGGTCTCCCCGCTGCACGTCACGTCCCGTCACCCCGAGTGGTGCGTCAAATACGGGGATCTCATCCTCCTCAATCCCGCTCTCAAAGAAGTGCGCGACTACACGGCAGACATTGTCAGAGACCTTGTCTCGAGATACGACCTCGACGGCATACACATGGATGACTATTTCTACCCGTATCCGGTCGCAGGTGTGCCGTTTCCGGACGCCAAAGAGTACCGCCTCTACGGAGGTGCTTTTAAGACCGTGGGCGACTTCCGGAGGGAAAACGTCAATCTCCTCATCCAAGAACTTCACGAGACCGTCAAGGCGCTGAAGCCTTGGGTTCGCTTCGGAATCAGCCCCTTCGGCATCTACCGCAATAAGCGCACGGACCCCATAGGCTCCGACACCAAAGGACTGCAAAATTACGACGACCTCTACGCGGATGTCCTCCTCTGGGATCAGATGGGCTGGGTGGATTACACGTTACCCCAGATTTACTGGCAGATGGGGCACAAACAGGCCGACTACACAGAGCTGGCATACTGGTGGAAGAATAACATCCGAAGGGGACACCTCTACTTCGGTCAGCACATCCGCAATACGATGGATTACGACCAACTCGAAGAGAAGTGGGCGATTGCCGCAGAGACCTCCGGAGGCAACGTCCTGTGGCCGCATGAGGATGTGTTGGAAAATTACAAGAATTTTGAACAGGATCTCGGGACGTTCTTTTGGAAAAACAAAGCCATCCTGCCACCATCGGATTACCCCGATTACCTTCGGGACTTCCCCGAGCCGGCCAGGGATGCGGCCGTCTTAAAGGGGGATGCCGGGCAGGAACTCGTCTGGATGGGCGACCCTGAGCTGCCCCAAGGTCTCGAGACCAAGTATTACGTAGTCTACACCCACCGGAGAGGCGCCACGGAACGCGAGATTATGCAGGCGCAAAACCTCACCGTGATGACTTCCGAGACAAAGTACAGACCACTGAACCTCGGCGGGAAATTTCGTCTCGCCTTCACCGTCACTCGTGTAGACCGATTTAACCACGAGCATATCATTGCCCGCAATATCCCCGTGGTGCTGTGATTTTTAGTACGTACCGAGAGCAAAAAAAGGTACAGACCGATTTTTGCAAATGGTACAGACCAAAGTTTCGGTCTCGGTACGTACCACGTCGAACCCGGTTCCGAATACTCGGTGCTTTTTGATATATTTGCCTTGAGACGGATGCTACCGTCTTTTACAGGGAGAAAAATTTAATCCATTCAAACATAAGATGTTTTCCGGAATAGTCGAAGATATTGCCCGCGTGCTCAGAGTAGAGCGCGACCCGCATAACGAAAATGTACACCTGACGCTCACCGTCCCATTTTGGGACGAACTAAAGATTGACCAGAGCGTCAGCCACAACGGCGTATGCCTCACCGTCGTCGCCATTCAGCCCAAAACGCAAAGCTACACGGTGACGGCCGTCAAGGAGACGCTCATACGCTCCAATCTCGGAGACCTCAAAGCAGGCAGCCTCGTGAACGTTGAGAGGAGTATGCCCGCAGGCGGGCGCCTTGACGGGCACATCGTACAGGGACACGTGGACACGACAGGCACGGTGACGGATGTGACTGACGCAGATGGCAGCACGTACTTCACCATTCGCTACGCAATAGACCCGGAGATGGCGCTTAAAGGCTACACGACGGTCGAAAAAGGCAGCGTCTGCGTGAACGGAGTGAGCCTTACGGTAGTGGACTCCGGGGTCAGTGACTTCAAAGTAGCCATCATTCCCTACACTGTCGAACACACTAATTTCCAAACGCTCAAAGTCGGAGACAGGGTAAATCTCGAATTCGATATCGTAGGCAAATACCTCGCGAAAATGATCGAACTGCGGAATCTCTCCGATAGCGGTCTTCTGAAATAAACGGCTTGATTTTCTGAATACAACAATGGCTCAAAAACCATCCATACCTAAGGGGACAAGGGACTTTTCGCCCGAAGAGATGGCGAAAAGAAACTATATCTTTGACACCATCAGGAGCGTCTACAAAGTCTACGGATTCCGTGAGATAGAGACGCCCGCGATGGAGAATCTCTCCACCTTGATGGGGAAGTACGGCGAAGAAGGTGATAAGCTCCTTTTCCGCATCCTCAATTCCGGAGACGCACTCAAAGGGGTCAATCGGGACGAGATACACGATATGGATCCCGCCCACTTTGCGAACCTCGTCTGCGACCGCGGTCTGAGGTACGACCTGACGGTGCCTTTTGCCCGCTTCGTGGTTCAGCACAAGAACGACCTCACTTTCCCCTTTAAGCGCTTTCAGATTCAGCCCGTATGGCGCGCGGATCGCCCCCAGAAAGGGAGATACCGCGAGTTCTTTCAGTGCGATGCGGACGTGATCGGTTCCGACTCATTGCTCCACGAAGTCGAATTGGTGCAGATCATCGACGAAGTCTTCACGAGACTCAATATCCGCGTCGCGATTCTCCTGAATAACCGCAAGCTCCTCACTGCCATCGGCAGACACTTCGGCGTGGAGCAGATTACCGACCTCACCGTAGCCATCGATAAGCTCGACAAGATAGGTTGGGAGGGGGTGAAAGCGGAGCTCCTCACTAAGGGACTCTCAGAGGGAACCGTCGACGCACTTGCTCCCGTCATCACCTTGGAAGGCAGCATACCGGAGAAAGTTGCGGTACTCAAAGAGCTCTTTGGCGAAGACGAAGTGGGAAAGAAAGGCATAGAAGAAGTCTCCTTCATCTTCGACACGCTCGGTCTCGTACCCCTGAATAACGAAGTCCGTCTCGACCTCTCGCTTGCCCGCGGCCTCGACTACTACACCGGTACCATCTTCGAAGTAAAAGCACTCGACACACAGATCGGGAGCATCACCGGGGGCGGTCGTTACGACGACCTCACAGGGGTATTTGGAGAGAAAGGGATGAGCGGTGTCGGTATCTCTTTCGGGGCCGACCGCATTTTTGATGTTCTTAATGCCCTCGAGCTCTACCCCAAAGGCATCACCTCCACGACGAAAGTGATGTTCGTCAACTTCGGAGATCAAGAAGTGCGAAAGATCATCCCGATACTCTCCGAGCTCCGCAATAAGGGCATCGTGGCAGAGCTTTACCCGGACAGTGCCAAGCTGAAGAAACAGATGAGCTATGCCGACTCCCTGCACATCCCGTATGTGGCATTCGTGGGAGAAGAAGAGATGCAGAGCGGCACCGTGACACTGAAAGATATGTCCTCCGGAGCACAAGAAACGCTGTCCCGGGATGAAATCGTGGCGCGTCTTTCGGACTGATTCCTTTTAGACCGAAAACCTTTATATTCTTTTTTTCATAACCCTATCTAACCGATTAAACGTTATGGCTAATTATTCCGTAGAGACAGTCGAGGGCATTGGTGAAGTTTACGGGAAAAAACTCCGCGAACAAGGCATCAAGAACACCGACCAACTACTGTCTGCCACGAGGACAAAAGCGTTCCGCAAAGAGCTGGCTGAGAAAACCGGCATCAAAGAAGACCTCATCCTCAAATTTGCCAACCACGTTGACCTTTTCAGGGTAGACGGCATCGGTCCTCAGTCCGCCGAGATTCTCGAAGCCGCGGGTGTAGACACCGTGAAAGAATTGGCAACCAGGAAGCCCGAAAACTTGGTTAAAAAGATGGAGGAGGTAAATGCCGTAAAGAAGCTCGTCCGTCGTGTACCCTACCTCAAGGTCGTCACCAAGTGGGTGGAGAGTGCCAAGACCCTGCCCCGCAGCCTCGAATACTGAGCGCCGGGCCTTTACGTCGCAGCACCCCGACTATTGGGCTGCTCCAAACCGACACGCAGAGGCTGATTCCTCCCGAGAAGAGGAGTCAGCCTTTTGTCTGCCTGTGTGTCTCTCCGAAAACCGAAGTCTCTGTGGCTTGGGTCTTGCCCGGGCGTCAATACCGGAGTTGTGGACAAAAAGCGGTAAATTTGCCCATAAAGAGACTTCCATCGGGAGGGCTTCAGATTAATTCATTTGTCGCAGGCTCGCCTGAATCATCCATCCTTATGCAATACAACTATCAAGATACATTTCCTCCGGTCACAAGAAATCTACTCATTCTGAATGTCATCGTGCTTTTGTCCGAATGGGTACTGCCGCGCGTAGGCATTGATTTGGTCAACCTTTTGGGGATGCACTATTTCGGATCCGACAGTTTCGGAATCCACCAACTGGTAACCTATATGTTTCTGCACGACCCGGGGGGCATCTCCCACCTTTTCTTCAATATGTTTGCCCTCTATATGTTTGGGGGACTCTTGGAGCGTTTTTGGGGACCGAAAAAATACCTGATCTACTACCTCGTCACCGGCATCGGGGCAGGGCTCGTACAGCAAGTGGTGTGGTTCCTGAATATGAGTCCGGAAGTGATGCCGTACTCGGATCTGCTGATTACGATAGGCGCGAGCGGCGCGATTTTCGGTCTTCTTCTGGCCATCGGGATGATTTTTCCGAACCTCCCGCTTTTCATTCTCTTCGTGCCCATACCCGTCAAGGCCAAGTATTTCGTCATCGTCTACGGTCTTATCGAACTGTGGGGGGGCATCTCAAGCTCTGCCTTCGGTGGGGGTGTGGCACACTTTGCACACCTCGGCGGGATGCTTTTCGGTATAGTCCTCATCCTCATTTGGAGGAAGAGGGACAAAAGTAAGGCAGACCTTTACTACTAAGACCCGAAGCTGTGAAAAAAAGTTTGGGGTACTGGTCTCTGCCCATTCTCTTGTGTGTCTCGGCATTGTTGCTTCCTCATACAAAAGAGGCAGGGGCATTGGGGCTGTCCTCCGAAGCCGGAGCGCTGCAGGAGAAACCCTGGACACTGGTCTCCTACTGCATGGCTCACCAAACCATTCTCCACCTCGCGCTGTCGGTCTTCCTGCTCTCCCTTATGATTGTCCTCGGGAAAGTACAGGAGGGCGTTTTCTGGGCACTCTTTGTCATCGGAGTCTTTGCGGGCGGAGTCTCTTTCCTGCTGCTCTTCCCGCTAAGCGGATCCGGAGACGGCACTCTTGTAGGCGCTTCGGCAGGCATCTGCGCACTGGCTCCTGTCACCCTGTACAGGGCTTTCAGAGAGAAGAAGGATGTGACGGGACACGCTCTGGCGTGGGTGTTGATGCTGGTACTCGTGGCGGATTTTATCTCATTCATCGTCATCGGCTCACCCGGCTTTTTGTCACACATCGGCGGGTATATCGCAGGTGCGGCGGTGCTGATTCCCGTGCTTGCAAATGAGAGAGCGGATCGGGAAAGAACCGCCGAGCGCGAACGCATACACTCGAAAGCCGCTCGAAGCGGAATCGGGTCTCTATCCGCGAAAGAATGGGAGATCGTCACACACAAAAGAGGGGTTTAGAAGGGTAGACGCTATGCTGAAAGCACTCATATCCATACCGATAAGGATTGTCCTCAAAATCCTGTACCCGGTGTTTCTCATAGGGTACGGGGTCGCACTCCTCGCCCCTAAGGTCTCGCCGGTTGTGAGCGAGATTCCGGCTTACTTCAACCTCGCTTTCGGTCTCTTTTATCTCGGGGTTGTCTTTTACCTCGTGTACTTCCTCGTCCATTGGAAAGACAGTAGTTTCTTCCTGGTCTTTCATCTGTTACTCATCGCTTTTACGGCCGATTACCTGACGACTTATTCCCCGATGAACGTATTCGAGGGGCTGAAGGAGAAAAGGGACTTACGGGTTATGACGTATAATGTCGAGAACTTCTACCACCGTCTCTCCGAAGACACGGCTCCCTATGCCGTCGGCATTATCAAGAAATACGACCCGGATATCGTCTGCCTCCAGGAGTCGGTCGGAGGCTCTTCCGACAGCCGATCCGAAGCGTGGTTCAGGGAGTACTTCACCAAGGACGAATACCCCTTCGTAGTGGCGTCAGCGAGGAAACGCCTCACCCTACTCTCCAAATATCCGGTAAAAGAACACCATATCGTCGAGTACGAATCGTACACCAACGGATCCGAAAGCTATCTGATAGAAGTCTCCGGAAAGAAACTCCTTCTCATCAATAACCATCTCGAGAGCTACAGCCTCTCCGACGTCGAAAAGGAGAAATACCGCGGCTTCATCAAAACAAGCGAAGTAAAGCGTATGTGGGCGCACTTCAAGGAAGTCAAAGAGCGCCTCTCTCCCAATATGCTCCTCCGCGTCTCTGCCACACAGGCTACGCACCGGGATATGGTCTACTCTCAGTCCGAACACAAACCGGACTATACCATCGTCTTGGGGGACTTCAACGATACCCCTATGTCCTATGCCTACTCCAAGCTCCGAGGGGTTATGAAAGACGCCTATCAGCAAGTAGGATTCGGTCCCGGTATCAGCTACAATGAGGATCTCCTACCCTTCCGAATCGATCACGTACTCTATAGTGGGAACTTGGAAGCGGCAGGCGGCAAGATTCCTTGGATAAAAGAAGCCAGTGACCACAATCCCGTCATCATCGACTTCACGCTTAGGTAAGCAGCAATTTACGCACTTTATATGGGCCAAAAACACCTCACCAACCTTCTTGCAAGGACCATCACGGGCATAGCCTACATTTCGGTCATCCTTCTCGGCATTTTCACGGAGAACATCGCCCTCCTCGGAGTCCTTTTCTTCATCTTCTCCGCCTTGGGGTGTTTTGAATTCCAAACCATCACCAAAATCAACCGCTACACCCTTGTCCTAAAAATCCTGCACTCGCTGATGGCGGGGTGTATCTTCTTCATCGTCTATAAGTTCGTCACGTTACCGCAAGATGCGGCGCCCATCCACAACCGCGCCGCCATCATCGCCGCCCTGCCCTACATCGCGTACGTACTCTTTTACCTCATCGGGGAGATGTATCGGGGGCGGCCTGACCCCATCCGGGAAGTGTCCTTGGCCTTCTTTTCGCACTTGTACATAGCGGTCCCGCTTGCTCTGCTGATGCTGCTGTGCACCAAAGAACTGGCGGTCTCCTGGCGGCAATACGCTCTGCCTTTCGAACAAACCTTTTGGCTCCTGCCCATTTTCGTCTTCGTCTGGCTCAACGACACGGGCGCCTATGTCGTCGGCTCACTATTGGGCAAACACAAACTGTGGGAAGAGATTTCTCCCAAAAAGACCAAAGAAGGAACCGCCGGCGGTGTCCTGGTCTCGGCAATGGCGGGGGTGGCCTTCTATCTCATTTATCCCGATGTCACGAGTATCTTTAACTGGATCATCCTCTCCGTCCTCGTCAGCAGCTTCTCCACTTGGGGGGATCTCTTCGAGAGCTATCTCAAACGTGCAGTGGGGGTAAAAGACTCCGGGAATATTCTCCCCGGACACGGCGGCATTCTTGACCGCATCGACAGCCTGCTTTTTGCCGCGGTCCCGGCCTACATTTTCATCAACATCATCATTCTCATCTGACTCGGAGTACAACCGAATCGGGATTAGGTGTATCCGTTAGCTCCGCACATACGTTTATCCAATCCGGTGCAATGCCCATAACCAAGTGGGCGGGCTAAAGGAATGAACTCTCGTACTCTTGGCTATGTCCCGAATGCAGATAGTAACCCGGCAATTCGGAGTTTAGCACCCGGAAAGCAGATGCGGAGTTATGCAAAGGTCTCAACAGAGAGATTTTCGGACGTCGCAACTATCCCACCCCGCCGACAACTCTCAATCAAAAATATTTGGCGTATAGGTCAAAAGTGTTGGTCAAAAGTGTTGGTATGTGAATTGTTAATGG
>JASBZK010000020.1 GCA_029983505.1 Porphyromonas sp. | reverse complement strand
AGCTTCAGTTCCATAGCCATATGCCAATAATACGGTTCATAGGGATCGGAGGCCGTGGGATCACTGTCGTAGTTGTTTGTATATTCTTTGATGGGGATATTGAAGCGGATGATCTCTTTCCACTGCGTTCCCGGTGCGTAAGAGGGATCACAAATCTTCCGGCTGAGGCTGTCGTCGGACGGAGATGACGGTATTTGGACTTTGGTTCCCGCTTCGCACTTCATCACACGGACGGCGAGGTGGAAGAAAGGCTGAAGGTGAGTGTATCTAAAGTGCGTACGACCGTTGGTGAGCGGATTAATCGGCCAACCGCCGCGGGCATCAAGTTGACCGGGATCTTCAAAGTCAAACTTGAGGTGTCCTTTCAGCCCCACACAATCGACATCGTAGGGGGATTCCGTCCGTTTGTAGGACTCCTTCGTCAAAGGAGGCAGAAGGCGGAGATTGAAGAGCTCCCGAACACCGTCATTCATATCCTCGTGCGTCCAGGTATCCCGGTAGGTGTACTCGAAGACTTCAGGTGTGAAAGCCGCCCTCTCCTCGTACGTCTTCCGATCCTTAAAGAGCGGAGAGGGTACAGGTTCGGATTTCGGGTAAGAGCCGGGTGGCCAACCTTCTTTCTTTTTCGTCCAGTCGAAGCCGGACGTGTCTTCATCACCGCGCCATCTGCAGTCCAAGACCTCGGAGGGCTTGCCCTCGGAGTCCGCTTCGCTGATGGTAAAGAATATCTGATACCGATCGGATTGCTCGAGAATCTTGTCGTTGATGAGGTTGCCTTTCTTATCGTAAAAGTAAAGGCAGAGTCCCCAGAGCTGACGAGATCCACCCATAACCCTGAGATACTCAGGACCCTCTATTCCGCGTATCTCTTCCGACTTGGTTTGGGTAGACTTGTTGTCGATGTCCACCGAAGGAAGACCGGAGGAGGTATTCCGGATCACGGCAAACTCCTCTTGTTTCCACGGCGCCTGAGCGTACACGTAATTTCCGTGCATCTTGCCGCCTCCGTGGGAGTGACCCTCTTTTATCATCACGAGACAGGTCGCCCAATCATTGAAAGCGCCGTCTGGATCGGGGTTTTGGATCGTCTCTGTGACGACAGGGGGATTGTCCTTGAAATAGACTTCAGCACCGTTGCGGGGAACTTTCTTTGAGATGAGAGGATTCTCCTCATCCGGGATGACGATTTTCCCGAAAATGAACTCCCGACACCCGCCGAGTGGCAGGAGTAGCGCAAGGAAGAGGACAAAAAGGAGGTTTTGGTTTCTATTTATCATAGCGTAGGGGTTTTACATTATGAAAGGAGACTGTCCGAAATAAAGGAGATGGAAGTACCGCGCCACGACTTCGGGGTCGTCACTGAGGATTTTGTCGATATCCTCCGGAACATCTCTGTAGTACCTCCCGAGGTCTCGTTTGAAGACCTCACGGGAGTCGTCCGCATCGGCGATGACCCGGATGGGGATAGGGAAGTCGAGGTCATAATTATTCCAAGACTCGCCTGGTCGGTCGGATGGATGTACAGAAGGCTGGCTCCCCCTATTGTCGTACTTCCCACTGCGCCACTCACCCGTGGCAGGACGGCGGTGGTACGGGCTGTCGGAGAGAATGTGGCAGATGGAGACGCGCATCTGGAAGCAGACATTATTGCGCTTAAACTGCATAATGCCTTTGAATCCCAGTGCGTCAAGCGGCTGACCGGGTTCGAGCTGACGATCGATGCGGAGACGCGAGACGGGCTGCTTGAGACGTGACCGAAATGTCCCCTTGGAGCGGTATGTCGTCTCGTCATAGTCGGGGAGGTCATCGTTGACAATCAGTTTGCCAAGCGGTTCGTCAACGGGGTCGGTGTCGCGATACTCGTAGGAAAAGAGTTCCCTGGTCATTTTGATCAGTGCCGGTTGCTCAAGCGTCTCGTAGAGTCTGTACTTCCTGCCGTCCGATGGGTCGGTGTACACTTCCGTGATTTTCTTGGTCATCACAGCATCCGAAGCGAGGAGCGCCCTACCCTTGTCGTACTTCAGATTCCCCTTCTCATAGTCTTCCGGAAGGTAGACGACAGAAGGGGAAGCAAGATCCGCTTTGACCGGATTGCCGTCCTCTTTGGAGAGAAGAAAGTCGTCAAGGTAGAGGCTGTCAAGGGTCATTGGGTAGATCAGAGGCAACCTGTCGAGGGAATAATTTTGGAGTGTGAAAAAAGTCTGATGCTGTTCGATCGTCGAAGCGTCGAGATTGAGGGGATCCCACGTGGAGAACTGGTGATTGATAAGCTGACCATTCACATCAAAGTACTTCAGCTCCAATCCATAGAAGACATTCTCCCCTTTGATTACGTCGAAAGCCTTACGGTCACTCGTAATGACGAGATTCCCGGAGTCGTCCTTTTTGATATCAATCTCTTGGTAGAGGGGAAAGGGGACAGGCTTGGAGGTGATGCCGTAGACGAAGTACTCATCTTGATCCGGAGCCGAATTCACAGAGCCCGGAATGGCATAGTGGAGCACGGCCTGTATGGATGAAATCATTTCGTGCCCTTTGACATCACGCTCGATCGTAGCCGAGGGCGCTTTCACGAGATCCCTGATCATTTCGATCGTCCGGTCTTGGGAGCATCCGGCAAGTAGCAGAGGGAGGACCGTAAGGGCAAAAGCGGATAAGTATTTATTCATGGTGTGTCCGTTCGTATCTTATTGGTTGGTAAAAGGTTTTTGCCCAAGCGGGGGCAAAGAAAATCTTGCACGTACACCGGGGAGATGCGCCCGGTCTGATCGAAGTTTTCGCCTAGGTCATACCGGGACGGTCTTCTCGACCTGCATCAAAAATTAATCAGCGTGCGGAGCGAAAAACGTGCGCCCATCGCGTGGGCATAGTAGCGGAAACGGTCGGTATACTCTTTGTACTCCCGATTGAGGACGTTGTCGCCCACGAGCATCAGTTTGACGGAGCGTCCACCCCCCAAGTCGTAGCCGGCTTCGGCCACGCAGTTGACGAGGAAGTAGGCGGGTGGAGTCTCTGCCACGAGATCTTTGGAGGGATCGAAACGGGTCTGCTTGGTGACGAAGATACCTTCGAGAGAAAGGGAAGCTTTCCACCTGTCGTCTTTACCGAACGCACGCTCATACGCACCTTGCAGGGTGTAGCGATCCGAGGGCATAAAGGGCATCCACGCATCCTGAGTAAGGTTGCGGGCGGCGATCCATTCTCCTTTGCCGGTCACAGAGAGTCCTTTGAGAGGCTGCACGACAGCCATAAGGTCACCGCCGAAGAAACGGGCATCGTCCTGCTCGAAGACGAACTGCGGGTACTTTCCACTTGGGTGGTTGTGGAAACGCTCCGTCCCCTGCCCCAAAGCGTCGTAGATGTAGTTATTCACCCTTTGGTAAAAGAGAGAGGGCTCCACGGAGACCCAGGAATTGCGGTAGCGGGCTCCGAGTACGCCTTTGAAACCCTGTTCGGCGGAGAGATCTTTATTACCCACGACCCAATAGATGCCGTGGTTGAGTCCGGCGGAGTAGAGTTCATTAACATCGGGAGGTCTCCAAGCGAGTCCGAGATTGAGACGTGCGTCCCAGTTTTCGTTGAATTCGTAGTGCGCCGCGACATTGGCCGTGAAGTTAAAGAAGAGCTTGAAGTCATTGTAATACTTGTAGCTCAGAAGACTGGTATAGCCATTCACGTCCATGGCACGGAAGTCGTACCGCATACCGGCAGAGGCTTGGAGCTTGCCTATCTGAGCCGTCTGGAGGACAAAGGCGCCGAGGGTAAGGGCGGCGTAGTTGGGGATGAAAGCGGGTTGCTTCGTGCCGGGGAAGTTGTAGTTATACTGATAGGTGCCGTTCACGCCCGCCTGTGTCGCCATATTGAAGAGATTCCACCTGCCGTTCCAAATGAGGTCGCCACTGTATGTCCTCAGTTCCAGATCCTGGACAGGGAGCAAGCTGTACTTGAGCTGCTTGCGATTCTCGAACTCCTGCCTGAGGTTGTCCTGAAAGGAGAACTTGAGCGAGAGGTGGTGCATCTTCGTGATCAGCCACTTGACTTCTCCCTTGAGCGTGAAGTGCTGGGTCTGCTGGAAAGGCGGGTCGAGGTCGTAGGAAAAAGGTCTGACGGTCTCTTCCTCCGGCCTCCCTTTCTCGAAACGGGCGAGAAGCTGGTTCACGTCCGAAATCTGACTGCCGTAGTAGATCCCCATACGCGAATAATAGAGGGAGGAGTAGACGGAAGCCGAGAGACGCTCGCCCTGCCACCCGAAGAGTCCGGAGAAACTGATGTTATTGAAACCGGTGTTATTGAGTACATACTTCGGCGTCGTGTAGTCTCCGGCGCGCTGATACAGCCCGTGCAGACGGATGCCGAAGTCTTTGTAGCCCGCTTCCACCGTTGCCGAACCGTCGTACCCGCGCGCGTTGGTGTCGTAGCCAAGGTTGGCTTTGCCCCGCACAAAAAGGCGGTCGTGTCCGAAGGGGAGCGGAGCCTGATTAAAGAGTACCACACCTCCCACTGCGCCATAACCGTAGCGTATGGACTCGGCACCTTTAATCACCTCCACTATGTTTGCGCCGGTGTGGTCGATCTCAGGAGCGTGATCGTCGCCCCAAGACTGGCTCTCCAGTTTGACGCCGTTATTGATGAGGAGGATACGGCTGCCGTACATCCCCTGTATCACGGGCTTGGCTATCGTACCCCCGGTGGAAATGCTGCTCACGCCGGGCAGTGTCTCCAGCAGCTTCGCCACGGAGACGCTGGTCTTGCTCTCAAGCTCCTTGTCGCTCAGCGTCGAAACCTGCTGGGTAAGGGAGGAGTGCCTTTTAATCGTTTCCACAGTCACGCCGCCGAGCACCTCCACGAGGGGCGAGAGTCGGATCGTGAGGGGTTTGCCGGATTGGTAAGAAAAGGTCTTTCCACTCACCTCACGGAACCCCATGGCTCGGAGCGAAAGGGTCACCTTTCCGCCCGTGACGGACTTGAGGAGGGCGGTGCCGTCGAGATCGGTGGAGTAGACCGCCTTGCCGTGTTTGATGAATACGCCGGGAATCGGTTCGTCGGTCGATTTCTCGAGGACGATGACCCGGAGAGTTTCGCCCGGACCCTGCGCATGGCTGCACAAAGCCGTCCCCGCAAAAAGGAGGGAAGAGAGTGCAATGAGGGCTGTCTTAAAGAATAGGTCTTTCTTCAGCATATTTTAGGATTGATGTGTTTTTGGCGACCTGTGTCTTCCCTATAAATAGGCGCAGCGGCATCGTGCTTTGCGGGAAAAACAGAGGAGCTTGTTTTAGCTTTTTACGGTGCAAAGGTAGCAAGAAACGCCGACACCCGCCCCGCACAAGCCCCAAAATACCGACTACTGGGTACCCGGCAGTCAGCCATAGAAGCAAGGAGGCACAGACCGTGGCCTGCACAAAGGCCGCGACCTGTGCCTCCTCGCTGCTGACTGCTAACTACCGACTGATCCGGTACAGACCGAGAAGATTTTCTTGGTCTGTATGAGCGTAAGACGAGACACGTACCGGGGCGATCGCCTCGGTACGTACAAAAAAAGGAGTTGCCCCTAAGGGCAAAAAAGCGGTTACTTCACCTCCTGCATCCTTACGAGACGGGCATAGCGTCCGCCGAGAGAGAGGAGCTCGGAGTGGGTGCCGGTCTCGGCGATACGGCCTTCGTGGAGGACAACGATTTGGTCGGCGCCCGTGATGGTGGAGAGGCGGTGTGCGATGACGATGGTGGTGCGGCCCCGCATCAGTTTCTCGAGCGCCTCCTGCACCAGTCTTTCGCTCATCGTGTCGAGGGCGGAGGTGGCTTCGTCAAGAATGAGGATCTCGGGGTCTTTGAGGAGGGCGCGGGCTATGGAGAGGCGCTGACGCTGTCCTCCGGAGAGTTTGCCGCCGCGGTCTCCGATGTTGGTGTCGTAGCCGTGGGGCATTTCCATAATGAAGTCGTGGGCGTTGGCGGCTTTGGCAGCGGCGATGATCTCGTCTTCCGTGGCAGAGGGCTTCCCGAAAGCAATATTGGCGCGGATGGTGTCGTTGAAGAGGATGGCCTCCTGGTTCACATTACCCATCAGGGCACGGAGATCTGAGGTGTAAAAACGCCGGATGTCCACGCCGTCGATCTCGATACGCCCTTCCGTCACGTCGTAGAAACGGGGGATAAGGTCGACGAGGGTACTCTTCCCGCCGCCGCTCTCCCCGACGACGGCCACGGTCTTGCCTTTGGGGATGACGAGATTGATGTCCCGCAGCACCCAAGGCTCGCCGTAGCGGAAAGAGACGTCCCGGAAGGCTATCTCTTTTTGGAAGACCACAGGCTCCGGAAGCTCCGGCTCAAGGAGCGTGTTTTTTGCCAAAAGGATCTTATCCACGCGCTCTATGGAGGCCATACCGCGGCGCACGGTGTAGACCCCTTTGGAGAACTCTTTGGCGGGATTGATGATGGAGTAGAAGATGACGATGTAATAGATGAAGGTCGACGCATCCAGACCGCTCCCGCCCTCAAGGATAAGCGAACCGCCATACCACAACACGACGGCAATGGCGGCAGTACCGAGGAACTCACTCATCGGGTGGGCGAGCTGAAGCCTGCGGAAGATGCGGTTTGAGATGCCGCGAAACTCTTCGTTGTGGCGCTCGAACCGCTCTGCCATAGCCCCTTCCGCGCGAAACGCCTTGATTACGCGGAGCCCGCCGAGCGTCTCTTCGATGATCGAGATGAGGAAGCCCCACTTATTTTGTCCCTCAAAGGAGCTCCTCTTCAGGGTCTTGCCGACGGCGCCCATAATGAAGCCGGCGACGGGCAGGAGAAGGAGGACAAAAAGCGTCAGCTGCCAACTGATGACAATCATCGCCACAAGCGAAATGAGGATCATCAGCGGGTTTTTGATGAGCATATCGAGCGAAGAGACGACAGAGGCCTCCACCTCATTGACGTCCCCCGTGATACGGGCGATGATGTCGCCTTTGCGCTCTTCGGAGAAGAAAGAGAGCGGGAGCTCAAGGAGCTTGCGGTTGATGGCGTTGCGGATGTCCCGCACGATCCCCGTGGAGACGGGCACCATACAGAAAAGCGACGCGTACTGGGAGCCGACTTTGAGGAAGGTGATAACGACGAGATAGGCGCCAAGGATGATGAGGGCGTTGGAAGCTCCGTAGAGGTCGATGAGGCGGGAGATGTAAAAGTTGGCATTATTTTGGACTACCGCCATCACGTCCGCCCCTCCGCCGAAAGCGTCGCGCCACGGGATCAGCGCCTCGGCGCGTGCGTCTATCTTGAAGAGGACCCTCAGTATGGGGACGATGAGCGAGAAGGCAAGAAGATTGAGGAGCGGCGTAAGGATATTGAAGAAGACGTTAGCCGACACATATCCCAGGTAGGGTGGCAGGAAACGCTTAAGGGCAGAGAAGAATTGTCTCATTCTATCGGTATGAGCTTGGCGTATTTTTGGATCAAATTTTTCGTCCCCATCTCGTCGAACTCGATTTGGATCTTAAGCCCGGAGACCGAGTCCTCGAAGCCGAGGACGGTACCGTCTCCGAATGTGGCGTGCCGGACGCGGTCACCGGCCTTGAAATCGGACGCGGAACCCCCTTCCGATTTTGGTCTGTCCGAGGAGATTTTTTCGGTCTGTACCTTTTTCCATCCTGAACGGACCTCGGAGCTCTTCTCGGTACGTACCCCGTTACCGCGCCACTTAGGCTCTGCGAGAAACGGCAAATCGGGTGCGGATCGGAAATGCCCGGAGAAAAGTCCCGTTGTGTCTTCGATGAGGTCGGGATCCAGCTCGAGGAGAAACTTGGAGGGATGCGTGTCCATCGTCATCCCGTTGAGGGCACGCACGAGGGCGAAACTGAGGATGCAGCGTTTTTTGGCACGGGTGAGGGCGACATAAAAGAGCCGTCTCTCCTCCTCTTCGTTGCCCTCATTGAGCGCCCTGTCGCTCGGGATGATTTTGTCCTCGAGACCGGGGAGGAAGACGTAGCCGAACTCGAGTCCCTTCGAGCCGTGCATCGTCATCAAGGAGACGCTCTCCGTGTCCTCCTCCGAAGCCGTGTCCTGATCCGTGACGAGCGCCATATCCTGGACAAAGCGCTCAATGGACGGCATCTCGTCCGCCTCTTCGTCCCGGCTGAGGACATACTCCGCCACGGCGGAGAGGAGCTCCTGGATATTGTCCATCCTTTCCTGCGAGTCCGAAGAGTCGTCGCCGTAGAGGTCTGCGATACCGCTCCTCTGGACCACGAGCTTAAGGAATTCGTCGGGCTGTAGGGTCTCTTTTTCTGCCTTGAGTCCCTCTATGAGGTCCGCAAAGGCCGTAATCTTGGCGATAGTCCCACGGTTCATCACGGAGAGGAGCGACTGCGGAGCTTGAGCCGCCTCATAGAGCGAGAGCCCCTCCGATCGGGCTACGGCGGATAGTTTCTCGAAAGTCACGTCCCCGATGCCCCGGGAGGGAAAATTGTAGACGCGGACAAAAGCCTCGTCGTCCTTGGGGTTAATGATGAGACGGACATAGGCCATCACCATCTTCACTTCCTTACGGTCGTAGAAAGAGATGCCGCCATAGAGCCGGTTAGGGATGCGGGCGCGACGGAGCTCGTCCTCGAAGAGGCGGCTCTGCCTATTCGTGCGGTAGAGGATGGCGATCTCGGAGTAAGGGACGCCTTTATGGTGAAGCGTGGCGATTTGGGAAGCTACCATCTCTGCTTCTTCCCGCCCGCTGAAAGCTTTGAAAAGGAGACTCTTCTCGCCTTTGTCCCCGACCGAAACGACGTCCTTGGGGATGCGGGTCCGGTTCTTTTGGATCACCCCGTTGGCGAGGTCGACGATACACGCCGTGGAGCGGTAGTTCTTCGTGAGCTTGAAGACCTTGGCGCCCGGGAAGTGGTTCTGGAAACGGATGATGTTATCGATGACGGCACCACGGAAGGAATAGATGCTCTGGGCATCGTCCCCGACGACGGTAATCTCTGTATCCGGGCCTTTGAGCTTTTGGATGATGGCGTCCTGGATGAAGTTGGTGTCCTGATACTCGTCCACAAGGATAAACCGGAAGTGCCCGCGGAGCGCGGCAAGGAGGTCTTTCTCGGTGACGAGGAGGCGGTACATATTCAGGAGCAGGTCGTCGAAATCCATCGCGTCATTGCGTCGGCACCGTGCCACGTACTCGGCGTAGATTGCGGGAATCATCTCCTGTTTCTTCTTTTTCAGCCAGAGCGACCAGTCCTTGGAGGCCGCCATCTCCTGAGGGGAAATGCCGTCATTCTTGCGTCCCGAGATGATGCTGAAGACGGCATCCGGCTTGTAGACCTTCTCGTCGAGGTTCATTTCCCGCACGATGGTTTTGACGACGTTTTTGGAGTCGGACGTGTCGTAGATGATGTAGTCGCTCGTGAATCCGAGCCGGTCCGCGTAGCCTCTGAGCCATCGGGCAAAGACGGAGTGAAAGGTGCCCATCTGCAGCATCCGCGCACGGTCTCTGCCGACAAGGTTACTGATACGGGAGCGCATCTCTTCGGCCGCTTTGCGGGTAAAGGTGAGCGCAAGGATCTGCGAAGGGTGCAGCTGAGGGTCGGAAGCAAGGAGGTAGGCGATCTTGGAAGTGAGGACGCGGGTTTTGCCCGAGCCTGCACCCGCAAGGATGAGGCTGTCGCCGCCTCTGTGGACGACGGCTGCGCGCTGTTCGGAGTTAAGGGTTTGAAGCAATTCTTCCGTTTTTTCCATTTCCTGTGTGCCTGTTCTTTTGGTCTCGTTGGCTGCTTTTTTCGGTCTTGTCCGGGGTCTGAATTTTGGTACGTATCTCGCGAGCCTCCCTGTCTGTCCCGTTTACTTTTTTTGCTCTGTGTCTCGCTTTCGTCCCGGTACGTGCAAAGTTAGGGCTTTCTTTCGGCTTTTGCACCCGCGCCCATCCCGAGCTCGGGGGCAAGGTACTTCGAAGTGTAGCCTGCGCCGCTTCGGGCAAGCTCTTCGGGCGTGCCGCTGAAGACGATCCGCCCGCCCCCTTTGCCGCCGTCGGGGCCGATATCTATGAGGTGGTCGGCGACCTTGATGACGTCGAGATTGTGCTCGATGACGACGACGGTATTGCCTCTGTCCACGAGACGGTTAAGAATGGAGAGGAGCATACGGATGTCCTCGAAGTGCAGTCCCGTGGTGGGTTCGTCGAGGAAATAAATCGTCTTACCGGTGTCGCGTTTGGAGAGCTCCGTGGCGAGCTTGATGCGCTGACTCTCACCGCCGGAGAGGGTGTTGGAGGCCTGACCGAGCTTGAGGTACCCGAGGCCCACGTCTTGGATGGTTTGGATTTTTTGCAAAATCTTGGGCTGCCCCTCAAAGAACTCCACGGCCTGATTGACCGTCATATCCAGCACGTCGGAGATGGACTTCCCTTTGTAGCGCACTTCGAGGGTCTCACGGTTGTACCTCTTGCCCTTGCAGGTCTCGCAGGGGACGTACACGTCGGGAAGGAAATTCATCTCCACTTTCTTGTACCCGTTACCTTTGCACGTCTCGCAGCGGCCGCCTTTGACGTTAAAAGAGAAGCGCCCCGGTTTGTAGCCCCTGATTTTGCTCTCCGGCATCTCCACGAAGAGGTTACGGATGTCGGTGAAGACGCCCGTGTACGTCGCTGGATTCGATCGGGGCATGCGTCCGATGGGGGACTGATCCACCTGCACCACTTTGTCCACCAGCTCGATGCCCTCTATCCGCTCATACGGCAGCGGCTCCGTGAGCGAGCGGTAGAAGTGCTTGGAGAGGGCGGGGTAGAGGGTGTCGTTGATGTAGGTGCTCTTGCCCGAGCCGCTCACACCCGTGATGCAGACGAAGACGCCCAAGGGGATCTCGAGGGTTTCGCCTTTGAGGTTATTGCCCGAAGCGCCGAAGAGACGGAGCTTTTCGCCCGTCCCCTTCCGTCTCTCCCCGGGGATCTCTATGGACTTCTTGCCTTTGAGGTACTGTGCCGTGAGCGTGTCCGTACTGAGCATCTCCTCCGGCGTACCACTGAAGATGACCTGCCCGCCTTTCCGTCCCGCGCCGGGACCGAGATCCACGATATAATCCGCCGCCAGCATCATCTCTTTGTCGTGCTCGACCACAAGGAGCGAGTTACCTTGGTCTCTGAGCAATTTCATCGACTGTATAAGGCGGTCGTTGTCTCTCTGGTGGAGACCTATGCTCGGCTCATCGAGTATGTAGAGGACGTTGACGAGACGGCTGCCGAGCTGTGTGGCGAGCCGAATGCGTTGCATCTCACCGCCCGAGAGCGAGCCCGTAGCCCTGTCAAGAGAGAGGTAATCAAGACCTACTTCGAGGAGAAACTCGAGCCGGCTCGTGATTTCCTTTACGATCTCGACGGCGACGACCTTCCTCCTCGCGTCCACTTTCTCCGGGAGTGTCTTGACCCACTCGAGCAGGTCGGGGAGGGGCATTCGGCTTGCCTCGGCGATGTCTTTGCCATCGATCCGGAAAGCGAGCGCTTCGGGCTTGAGGCGTTTGCCGTGACAGACCGGGCAGACGGTGTAGGACTGAAACTGGTCTGCCCATTTGCGGGCTTTCACGGACTCCTCGTCCTCAGCGAGCTTATGGATATAATTGATGAGTCCGTCGTAAGCGAATAGTCTCTCCCGCTTACCGGTGTCCTCTCTTTTGACCCAAAGGGGGTAATCGACGCCGTTCATAATGTCGTCGAGGACGTCGTCGCCGTACTCGGCTACGGGGTCGTCAAGGGTCAGCCCGTGGTGCTCCGCGATCGCTTCGAGCTGAAGGAATATCATACTCTGCCGGTATTTGCCGAGTGGTTCGAGGGCACCGTCGCGTATGGATTTGGACTTGTCGGGGATTATGCGCGAGACGTCGGCCGTAGGCACCTTGCCAAGCCCTTTGCACTTGGGGCAGGAGCCGATGGGGGAGTTGAAAGAAAAAGTATGCGGTGCGGGTTCTTCGAGACTGAGACCCGAGTCGGGATCCATCAGGCTCTTGGAGAAATGCTTCGATTCGCCTGTGTCAAGGTCGTAGACTTGGACGAGGTCTTTGCCGAGCTTAAGTGCCGTTTTGAGCGTCTCGTGGATGCGTTCGCGGTCGGAAGGCGACACTCTGAGCTTATCGACGACGACCTCCACGCGGTGGTTTTTGTAGCGGGAGAGCGCCATACCCGGCACGAGGTCTTTCATCTCCCCGTCTATGCGGACCTGGAGGTAACCTTTCTTCCGAAGGGTCTCGAGCAGCTCGGCGTAGTGTCCTTTGCGGTCTCGGACGACGGGAGAGAGGATGTAGACTTTGTGTCCGTCGAAGGTCTCAAGAATCGTGTCCAACATCTGCTCCTCACCATAGCGCACCATCTCTTTGCCGGTGACGGGGGAGTAAGCGTTGCTTCCCCGGGCGTAGAGAAGGCGGAAAAAGTCGTACACCTCCGTCGTCGTACCGACGGTGGAGCGGGGGTTTGCCGTGGTAGTCTTCTGCTGAATGGAGATGACGGGGCTCAGCCCGGTGATGGAGTCCACGTCGGGGCGTTCCATACCGCCGAGGAAACCGCGCGCATAGGACGAAAAAGTCTCCAAGTAGCGGCGGTTACCCTCTGCAAAAATGGTGTCGAAAGCGAGCGAAGACTTGCCGCTGCCGCTGAGCCCTGTGACTACGGTAAGCGTGCCGCGCGGGATGGAGACGGAGACGTTCTTCAGATTATTCTCCCTCGCACCCTCTACTATGATCATACCCTGCTCCTTGTCGGGAGTCTGAGTCTCTTTGTCTTTCATTCTTTCTTCCCTATAAGTGAAACAGACAAAGATACCCCTTTTTCGCTTAGCAGATTATATAAGCCGGAGCGGCAGATAAATTTGGTACGGACCGGGGAGGAAGTGAGATACGGACCGAAAAAAGGACGAGACACAGACCGAGGCGATCGTCCCGGTCCGTATCTCGCGATACCCGCTCACAGAAAGGGGTGCAGGGTACGCTCCTATGCGTATAGAGAGACGGCACGCCCTACCCATCTGTCTCTGACTTGTCCCGAAACGCGTCTCCCTTTATCAAAGGACAAAAGGGGGTACAAGCAAAAAACTTGGGGTACCTTTGTGGCACATTAAAAATTTCGACAAAATTATGGCTCAGGAATACCTCAAGACGGACAAAAAGAAAGTCACCGTCACGCGCCTCCTCGAGATGAAGGGGACGGAGAAAATAGCTATGATCACCTGCTATGACTACACGTCGGCACTCATCGCCGACGCGTCGGAAGTAGACGCCATCCTCGTAGGTGACTCGGCAAGCAACACGATGCTCGGTCACGACACCACGCTCCCCATCACGATGGACGAGATGATTACGTTCACGCGGGCCGTGACGCGGGCAGCGCGCCACGCTTTCGTCGTGGCGGATATGCCGTTCGGCTCAGTACACGGAGACGAGCGGGAGGCGCTCAAAAACGCCGTCCGTATGATGAAAGAGACCGGTGCCGACGCGGTCAAGATAGAGGGCGGCGCCCAAGTCCTCGAGTCGCTCAAGCTGATTCTCGGCGCCGGCATCCCCGTAGTGGGACACCTCGGGCTCACGCCTCAGGCGATCCACAAACTCGGAGGCTACGGCGTGCAGGGACGGGACAGCGCAGCGGCGGATCTCCTCCTATCCGAAGCGGTCAAACTGGACGAGATCGGCGTCTCGGCCATCGTCCTCGAAAAAATACCCTCCACCCTCGCGAAGAAAGTGACGAAGACGGTCTCCGTCCCCGTCATCGGCATCGGTGCGGGTCCCGATACGGACGGGCAGGTGCTCGTCTTCCAGGATATGCTCGGCATCACACAGGGCTTCAAGCCTAAGTTCCTCCGACACTTCGCAGAGCTCGGCACCGAGATGCACCGGGCGTTCGACGCCTACGCCTCGGAAGTCAAAGCCGGCACTTTTCCCTCCCGTGACGAAAGCTACGCATAATCTCCTCTCCCAGTATGGAAGACACTTTGGCGAGAAGTCTCATCTATTTCGAACAAAACTGGGGCATCACCCAGCTCTTGGACTACCTCGGTACGCTGGCCTTTGCCATCTCGGGCGCGCGCCTCGCTTCCGGCAAAAAGATCGACTTCTTCGGCGCCTTCGTCGTGGGTCTCCTCACGGCCGTGGGCGGTGGTACGATTCGGGATCTGATGCTCGGGCTCACGCCTTTTTGGCTCCTTACTCCGGCGTACATTCTGATCTCGTTCGTCGCGTTCCTGATGGTGGTTCTTTTCCGCAACTACGTCATCCACATGCGGGCCGGTCTCTTCATCTTCGACGCCATCGGTCTCGGGCTCTTCACCGTCGTGGGCATAGAGCGGTCGCTGATGGTGGGGCATGCTTTTTGGGTCGCCATTATGATGGGCGTCGTCACCGGCGCCTTCGGCGGGCTTCTCAGGGACATCTGTCTCAATGAAGTCCCCCTCATCCTCCGCAAAGACATCTATGCCATAGCCTGCCTCATCGGCGGGCTCGTATACTGGGGACTGGCAGAGCTCGGCGTCGACAACGTCTTCGTACAGCTCTTGACGGCGCTCGTCGTGATACTCGTCCGCTACATCAGTATGCGCTACCACCTCTCGCTCCCCATACTCGAAGGCAGCGACCACACCGAAGCCAAGCCATGAACCGACTCCTCCCCGCCCTCCTTCTCGCTCTAACTGCCATAGCCGCGCTCTATGGTCAAACGGAAGCGCAGCTGCCACAGCCCGAAAAAGGAGATACAGGCCGAAAGTTTTCTCTCATACAGACCGGCGAGGGAAAAAGAACGGACCAAAAAAATATTTTCGCCCGTACCGAAAATTTCGTCCCTCTTCAGCCTGTCGGAAAAGCGTTTTCCGACTCTTCTTTTCTCCAAAGCGCCGACCTCCGCACGCCGCTTTCCGACCTCACACCGATGACGGCGCTGATCGGCGTCGGCGCGCCGGTAGCCCTTTTCGACCTCTTTCACTTCAAGCAGGATGCGGACGTGAGGAGTATGCGCCACTACTACGCCCCGGGTCACAAGTACGGGTATGACGATGTCCTGATGTTTGCGCCCATAGCCGCGACGTGGGGGATGTACCTCGGCGGCGCCAAAGGGCGGAGCGACACTTTCCTCGAAGCCGTCACTGCCCAAGGTATCGCCATTGCTCTGGAGACGGGGCTGGTCTTCGGGGACAAAAAACTGACTGCGCGTATGCGGCCGGACGGCTCCGCCGCCAATTCTTTTCCCTCCGGGCACACGGCTTTCGCTTTTGCCTCCGCCGCCATACTCGACGCGGAGTACGGAGCCGAGTACCCGTGGCTCGCACTTATGGGCTACACGGCCGCCACCGTGACGGGTGTCGCCCGCATCCTCAATAACCGCCACTGGGCGACGGATGTCGTCACCGGCGCAGGTGTGGGGCTGGGCAGCGCCTGGATAGGGTACTACCTCAGCGACTTGATCTTCAGGAAAGAGCGCCCCGAAGGGGGATTCCTCACTGCCCGGGACGGTGCGCCGTGGATGTTCGGCATCGAAAAAGGGTTCCAGAGCTACCTCTCCTCCGCCGGCACTTATACCCCGGACCGTACGGGCGCTTACACGGGTCTCTCCGTCCGCATCCCATTGTACAAGGGTTGGGGCGTGAAAGCCCAAGGCACCCTCCTGGAGAGTCGCAACACCGAAAAAGGCACGAACCTCCAAGGGTACCTCTTCCTCGTGAAAGCGGACTATATGCACCCTTTCCGGGACGGGCGGATATGGATTGACGCAAGTGCGGGACTCGGGTACGGATCGGAAGTGCGCCTTGTGACCGGGGACGGTGCCTATGAGACCGCGGCCCCGCTTATGGCCGGCAGTATGCCCCTCTCCGTCGGAGTCGGTGCCACTGTTTCGCTCCTGCCGCACTTCGGCACCCGCCTCGGCGCGGATTACCTTTTTTCGCCCACGGCGCTACCCTACGCCAGAGACGCGAAGAGAGGGCTCTCCGGCGCCGCCCTCACGCTCTCCCTCAATTACCTCCTTCCCCGCTGACCGATAGACCGCCGTAGCGAGACACAGACCGAAAAAAGTTCGAGACACAGACCGAAAGTTTCGCGAGACACAGACCAAGCCAAACGCCCCGTACAGACCAAAAATGATGACCCTCTCAGACCCCGTTTTCGACGCCGATTACCATACACCGGTTCTCCTCTCTGAAGCTGTCGAACAGCTTGTCACCGACCCCGACGGCATCTACGTCGACGCCACGTTTGGCGGAGGCGGGCACTCGAAGGCCATCTTGGACAGGCTGGATGCCAAAGGACACCTCTTCGGCATCGACCGCGACCTCGATGCCCAAGCGCACAACAGCCTCACGGGAGACGGGCGCTTCACTTTCGTGAGGAGTGACTTCCGGTACATACCGCACTTTATGCGTTACTTCGGCATTGACAAGGTCGACGGCATACTCGCCGACCTCGGTGTCTCGGGACACCATCTCGACGACGAAGAGAGGGGATTCTCCTTCCGCTTCGACGCGCCGATAGATATGCGGATGAACCAAGGCGGAGGGGAGACCGCCCTGGAGCTTATCCGGAGATCCTCTGCGGAAGAAATCGAAGCCATCATCCGCAATTACGGCGAAGCCCGTGGCGCCCGTCGGATGGGACTGCTCCTCAAAAAAGCCGCCGACGAAGACCGCCTCTCCACCATCAATACGCTTATCGACGCCATCAGCCCCGTGGTGCCGCCGCACGACAAAAAGAGCCTGGCGCGCGTCTTTCAGGCACTCCGCATCGCCGTCAACGACGAGATGGGCGCACTCCGCGGTCTCTTGAAAGCAGGGGAAGACTTGATCCGCCCCTCCGGGCGCTTCTCCATCATCACCTACCACTCCCTCGAAGACCGACCGGTGAAGAACTTCTTCCGCACCGGTCATACCGACGGCACCCGCGTGGAAGATCCCCGCTACGGCGGGCTCATCGCCCCCTTTACCCCCCTCTCGAATAAGCCCACGGATCCGACGGCAGAAGAGGTGGAGCGTAACCCCCGATCCCGCTCGGCGCACCTCCGCACTGCCGTCCGCAACCCCGGGAAATAACAGCCAAGTGCAAGGAAAAAATTTCGGTCTGTATCTCGTGCTTGGGAGATACAGACCGAAAAAATCACTTCGGTACGTGCGGGAAGACCTCCCCGGTACGTACCTCTTTTTTGTCGCTATGGGTTACTTACCGCTGCGTTGGTCTTTGAGGCGCGCGAGCTGAGGCTCGAGGGCTTCGCAGGCTTTGGTGACCGCTTCCTCGAAAGAGTCTGCAGTCTTCTCGCTGAAGAGGTCGGGACCGGGGACTTCGAGGGTGATACGCGCCTTCTTATTCTCCTTGGACTCGGGTTTGGTGACGGTAAGGACGACGGTGGCGTCGTTGAGGTCGGGCATAAAGTGTCCGAGTTTATTCACTTTCTTTTCTACGAAAGCCTTGAGTTCCTCCTTGATGGAGAAATTGATGTCTTGGATCTTGATGTTCATAACCGTAACTATGCTTTATGGGGTGAAACAAAAGAGGTTACTCTTTTCCCTCCTCTCCTCAAGAGCAAATATACGGAAAACAATCGTATCTCAAAGTAATATGGTTATATTTGCATTGAAAGCGAAATACGAACATCCGTAAAACGATCATATAATGGAGCACCCCGAAAACAGCGCAGCATACAAGGGACTGAAAGTGAATGACGGCGTGACGAGCGCGCCCTCCGTCAATCCCCGTTTCAAGAGACCGAAGCGTCCTTCCTTCACCGCCGACGACTATGTCCGTGGCATACTCGCCGGCGATAAAGTGATGCTCGCGCGTGCCGTCACGCTCGTGGAGAGTCGCCTTGAGGAACACCAGAAAATGGCTCAAGAAGTCATAGAGAAGTGTCTGCCCCACTCGGGCAAATCCATCCGCGTGGGCATCACCGGCGTGCCGGGATCGGGTAAAAGCACTTCCATCGACACCCTCGGGATGCACGTCATCGGACTCGGACACCGATTGGCCGTCCTCGCCATAGACCCGTCGAGCGAACGCACCAAAGGCTCCATCCTCGGAGACAAAACCCGTATGGTCGATCTCTCCAAGAGCGATGAAGCATTCATACGACCCAGCCCCTCTGCCGGCTCCCTCGGTGGCGTGGCCCGCAAGACGAGAGAGACGATCATCCTGTGCGAAGCGGCGGGGTTCGATACCATATTCGTCGAGACAGTGGGCGTGGGACAGAGCGAGACCGCAGTGCACAGCATGGTGGACTATTTCCTCCTCATACAGCTCGCCGGCACGGGCGATGAGCTTCAGGGCATCAAGAGGGGCATCATGGAGATGTGCGACGGCATCGTGATCAATAAGGCCGACGGCGACAACGTCAAGAAAGCCGAGCTCGCAGCCTCCCATTTCCGTAACGCGCTCCACCTATTCCCCACACCCGAAAGCGGGTGGGTACCGAGGGTACAGACTTACTCGGGCTTCTACGGCATCAACATCGACAAGGTGTGGAATATGGTCGAAGAGTACGTGGCACACGTCAGGGAGACAGGGTACTTCCAATTCAACCGCAACCGTCAAGCCAAGTACTGGATGATGGAGAGCATCAATGAGGCGCTCAAAAACTCCTTCTACCGCGACCCCGACATTCAGGCACTCCTCCCCGAAGTGGAGCACGAAGTCCTCAGTGACCGCATCTCCAGCTTCATAGGCTCCTCGAAGCTCCTCGACCTCTATTTCGGGAAGATGAAGGGCAGCGACAAGTAAGCCGAAAGGGTACAGACCGAAAAAAGTTTCCCGTACAGACCGAAAAAAGAAAAAGGTACAGACCAAGGAGATCTCCCCGCACGTACCCAAATAAATCGCTCACACCCTATGTCGACAAAATCCTCCTACGCCGTCTTTGCCCTCTTTCCCCTCATCGATATGCTCTTCGTGATGCGCCCGATGGAGATGTGGGGCACCGTGATGCACGCCGCCATCTGTGGGGCGGCACTCTACTACGTGGTCAGGCACCTCAAGCCTTTCGGGCTGATGGGCGTCGTGATGCTGATCGCGGCCGTGGTGTACAACCCCTTCAGACCCTTTGCCCTCGGCACACCCGGGTGGATCGTGGCCGACCTCTTGATGATGGCGCTTTTTTATCTCTTGGCTCGCAAGACCCCGCTCTCCGAAGACGGGGGCGTAAAGCACTACGCTTCGGAAGAAGAATACCATGAGGCTCAAAAAAAGTAACATCCCCGGGGCTATCCTCGCCTTCGTCTGCACCCTCTTTGTGTCCTGCTCGGGGGGCGAAGAGAGCCGCCTCTCCGACACCATCCGCGAAACGGGCAAGCTCGAACTCATCGAGACGGAGGAAGAGGATACTTTCGTCATACGGGGCAAAGAGTGGAAAGACATCGACTCCATAGAGGAAGGACTTAGGCACCTCTCCGAGCTTCTCAAGCCGGGCGAGCGGATAGGCGTGTACTCGTTCCGCTCTTACGCCGTCGCCTACATCGACCTCACCCTCTTCCGGGACGAAGACCTCACCCTCTCCGAGGACGAGAAAACCGCCTCCCTCACCCTCCCCGCCGTCCAAGTCGAGTCCATCGGGAGAAGCACGACGATTAACGTCCTCCACGAGCGCGTATCCGGCTCCCAGACACAGATCACGCCCGAAGAGAAAAAAGCCCTCCAAGACCACGCTTCCGCCCTCTTCCTCAGCGACCTCAAGCCCGGTGCCGCACTCCACGACGAGATGAAGCGAAAAGGAGAGGAGAAAGCAGCCGCCTTCTTCCGCGGGCTCCTCAGGGCAAACGGTTTCGACCGGGTACAGATTGCGTTCAGTGACAGAGAGGAGGGGAAAAAATGATGGGCAAAGGAACAAAAAAGATACTGAAGCTCCTCTTGGGCATAATCGCACTCGTCGCAGCTTCCCTCCTCATATACGTCTTCCTCGGCACTCCGGCAAAGAAAGAGGACACGGAGGGCGAAATGATCTCCGCCGTACGGAGCGTGAAAGAAGTCTTGCGCGTCACTTCCGTGGAAGGAACACGGGTCGTCCCCGTCACCTACAAGGGTCGTAACGGCACGAATGCCTTCGCCGTCGGTCGCTACCGCTACCGTATCTCCTACAACATAGACTCCATAAAGAGCTACCGGGTTGGTGACAGTCTCCTCATCGTCCGGCTCCCACAGGAGACGGTGCGTATCCTTGAAGACGAAAAGGAGGGATTTAGGGTTCTCGACGTGTGGGGGACGGGCTTCCTCGGCAACCTCTTCGGGACCTCTCTCAAGACGGAAGACGAAAACAAAATGAAGCAGATGGCCACCAACCGCCTCCGCCAGCTCTTAGAGACGGACGGCACGATCTCCAAAGCCCAAGATGCCGCGCTATCGACCGTGGGCGGGATGTTTGCCCTATCCGTAATCGGCGGTCGGGTCATCGTCCTGCCGCCGCTTGACCCAAGCCAGAAAATCGACCCGATCGTCTCGGAGAAGAGCGGGGTACCGGTCTTTTTACCCAAAGAATACGAAGTCAAAGAATGAAAAGCACCCTCCTAAGCCTCCTCGTCATACCCACTCTCGTCCTCTGCCTTACCGCCTCTTCTTGCGAAAAGAAAGAGACCGGGGAAAAGGCGGAGACGGTCACAAACATCCAAAGCCCTTTCAGTGCGGACAGCGCCTACCTCCACATCAAGCGGCAAGTGGACTTCGGTCCCCGTGTCCCCGGCACGCAGGGACACAAAGCGACCTCCGCTTACCTTGCTTCCGAACTTGAGCGGTACGGTATGAAAGTCACCCTCCAAGAGATGACCCTCACCGCCTACGACGGCACTTCCCTCGAGTGCGTGAACCTCATCGCCGCCCATAACCCTGAGGCTCAAAAGCGTGTCCTCCTCTTTGCCCACTGGGACACCCGACCCATCGCCGACCACGACCCCGATCCTTCCCGGCGCAGTGAGCCGATACCGGGTGCGGACGACGGCGCTTCGGGCGTAGGCGTCCTCCTCGAGATCGCCCGTCTCTTAGGTACGGAGGGGCTCAAGAATACGGGCGTAGATATCGTGCTCTTCGATGCGGAAGACTATGGCGCGCCCCAGGATGCGGACTACGAGGGCAACACGGAAGAGACGTGGGCGCTCGGCACTCAGTACTGGACCCGTAACCCCGTTCCCGCGGACTACAGAGCCGACTTCGGTATCCTCCTCGATATGGTGGGGGCGAAAGGGGCGACCTTTTACAGAGAATACTACTCTCAGGAGTCGGCGGGACGCATCGTAAGCAGGATTTGGGACAAAGCCCGGTCTCTCGGTCACGGGAAATACTTCCGGGGCGATATGGGCGGTGCAGTCACGGACGACCACACATTCGTCATCCGCAACCTCCGCATCCCCTGCGTCGACATCATCAATTACGACCCGAATACCTCCACCGGCTTCGGCGCCTACTGGCACACCCACGGGGACAACCTTGACAATATCTCCAAGGAGACACTCAAGGCGGTAGGGGAGACCGTCTGGGTCGTCCTCGAAGACTACGACCAAAAAGGAGCTAACTGAGCCACTAAGCGGGTACAGACCGAGACGATCGCGAGACACGTACCGGGACAGAAGAAAGGTACAGACCGAAAAGATCGCGAGACACGTACCGGGACAGAAGAAAGGTACAGACCGAAAAGATCGCGAGACACGTACCGGGGATTTTACACAAGGCACATACGTTTTTTTGCACCATATATGAAGACGATTAACGAGATACAGGATGAGATCATCGAGGAATTTTCGTACCTCGACGACTGGATGGACAAGTACCAGCTCATCATCGAGATGGGCAACGAACTGCCGGATTTTCCCGAGAAAGACAAGACCCCGGAGCACATCATCGAGGGCTGTCAGTCGAGGGTGTGGATCACGGGAGAGGAGCAGGCAGACCGGACGGTTCGGATAGCCGCCGACTCCGACGCCATCATCGTCAAAGGCATCATCGCTATGCTCGTCAAGGTTCTTGACGGGCAAAAAGCCGAAGACATCCGTGACGCCGACCTCTATTTCATCGACAAAGTAGGACTCAAAGACCACCTCTCCCCCACCCGCTCGAACGGCGTGCTGGCCATGGTGCGTCACATCAAGCTCCTTGCCTCAGCCATAGCCGGCAAATAAATCCTCGGAGTATGAAAGAGATAAACATCATCGCAGAAGCCTCCATTCCCTATCTGAGAGGCAATGTCGAAAAGATGGGACACGTGACCTACCTGCCCTCCAAGGAGTTCACGAACGACGCCGTACGCGACGCCGACTGGCTCATCATCCGCAGCATCACCAAGATCACGCCCGAGCTCCTCGAAGGCTCCCGTGTCCGGCTCATCACCACGGCGACCATCGGCTTCGACCACATCGACACCGAGTACTGCTCGAGCCACGGCATCACGTGGTTCAACGCCCCCGGATGCAACGCCGGCGGCGTAGGACAGTACTTCGCTTCCTGGGTCAGCCTCCTTGCCCTCCGGGGTGAAATCAAGCCCGAAGAGATGACCATCGGCATCGTCGGCGCGGGCAATACCGGCAAGGAAGTCACACGCTTCGCCACCGCCCTCGGAATGCGTGTCCTCCTCAACGACCCGCCCCGCGCAGAGAAAGAAGGTACATCGGGCTTCGTCCCCATCGAGACCATAGCCGGGGAGGCAGACCTTATCGAGTTTCACGTCCCGCTCACCAAGACCGGCGCACACCCCACGTACCACCTCTTAGACGAGGCGCTTGTGGAAAAGCTGACCCGTAAGCCCATCGTCGCCAACCTCTGTCGCGGTCCCGTAACGAAGACGGAAGCGCTTCTCGAAGGTCTTCGGACGGGCAAAATCAGCCACCTCATCATAGACTGCTGGGAGGGTGAGCCGGACATCTCCCGTACCCTCCTTGAGGCAGCGGAGATAGGCACGCCCCACATCGCCGGTTTTTCCGCCGAAGGCAAGCGCCGCGGTGCTTACGTCTGCGTGAAGCACGGTGCCGAGTTCTTCGGACTTCCGATGCCCTCCATCGAAGAGCCGCCGGCCCCCTCCGCGCCCCTCATCGACCTCACCGCCGTCCACGGCCGAAACCAAGTCTACCACGCACTCCTGCACACCTTCGACCCGCGCCGTCCGGACAGGCTCCTGCGAGACCGGGCGGGCGACTTCGAGCGGCTGCGCAAGGATTACGATTACCCCCGGGAGGCTCCGGCCTTTACCGTCACGGGAGCAGAGCCCGATTTCGCCCCCGTGCTGAGGGAACTCGGCTTCAAGGTGGTCTGAGAAAATTTTGCACGTACCGGGCGAAGATTTTCGGCCGTACCGGGACGGGAAAACCGCACAGACCGAGGAAAACTTTTTGCACGTACCCAAACTTACGCCCTATACCATGGAAGAAAAAATCCTCAGCATAGCCCACGCTCCGGATCAGAAACTCCAAGCCGAGATCGTCAGCAGAGACACGGAGGGATTGGCGTTCCGAATCCTTTACGACGGCACGCTCGTCCTCTCCTCCTCCCGGCTCGGCATCCGCTTTTCGAGTCCCGACGCAGACCGTGTCCCCGTAGTCCGGACGCACGCCGTCCGTCCCCTCCCCTTCGGAGGGACGGAGCTGGAGGTGCGGCTTACGAAAGGAGAACGGGAGCTCGGCATCCGTTTCCTTGTCTCGGACGACAGGGTGGCTTTCCGCTACGAATTCGCTCGTCTCGGTGACACGCCCGATTACCGGGAGCGCACCTCTTTTCACCTCGCTCTCGACGGCACCTCACTCTCCGAGGAGCCGGAGAGCGGTCTGGCTCAAGACCGGGTGCTGCCCCTGCCGGCGCTTTTCGAGCTCGACAACGGTCTCTATATGAGCCTCGACCGCTTACCCAACAGCCCCGAAGTCTACGCGCTCAGGATGGCGGACGGCAGACGCCTGGACTCGCAAATAAGTGATACCGGCGACGCCGACACCGTGAGGACGGATGACGTCACCCCCTGGTGGGTCATCTCTTTCACACACCCGTGAAAAGGCTCCTCATCCTTAGTACGTTCTACTCCGGAGGCGGTGCTGCATTAGTGGCTCGGAGGACGCTTGAAGCCGTCCGTGCCCGGGGCATCGAAGCCCGTATGCTGGTGTCGGGACCTCTGCCGGATGATGCCCCACCGTACGTCAGGAGAGTCTCCGGAGCCAAATGGACCGTCCTCCGCTACCTCGAGAAACTGCAGACGCTCGTCGCGCTTAGGGGGCGGCGGGAAAATCTCTTCCGCTTCTCCACGGCCTCCGAAGGCCTCTCCGAAGTACTCCGCAACCCGTGGTTCGAGTGGGCAGATACGGTACACATCCATTGGGTCCAACAGAGTTTCCTCTCCCTCTCCGACCTTGGAAAGATCTTGGAGCGTAAGGACAAAAGGATCCTCTGGACCCTCCACGACTTGTGGCCCCTTACGGGCGGGTGCCACTCGCCCTACACGCTCGGGGCAGAGGGTGAGACCGTACTGTGCGAGCGGTTCCGTGAGGGCTGCGGACGGTGTCCCGTCCTCAGGAAAGCCCCCCGAGACCCATCCGACCTCTCTTCACGGCTCTTTAGGAAAAAGATGGCGTGGCCGGTGGATTGCGTCACCTTCCTTGCCATAAGCCGCAAGATGGAAGCCATCATAAAACAAAGTCCCATAGGAGCCAAAGGAAAGACCGTCCTCCTCCCCAACTTCTTCGACCCGTCGCTCTTTTTTGTCAAAGCGGATCCCCCCCGCAAGCGGCGCATCCTCTTCGTCGCCGCCCGACCGGACGACCCGGTGAAGGGGTTGGATATGGCAAAGGAAGCTCTGCGGAAAGCCTCGGAGCGGCACCCGGGCTTCAGAGACGAATTCCACTTCACCCTCGTAGGCACCCCGAAAGACGAGACCCTCCTCAGCGACTGGCCGCTCCCGCTGGAGCGCATCCCCCGACCCTCCAAGACCGAACTGGCAGACCTGTACCGCACCTCCACTCTCACACTCTCTTCGTCCCGAATGGAGACTTTCGGGATGACGCTCCTCGAGTCACTGGCTTCCGGGACACCGGTCGTTTCCTTTGCCATCGACAAACCTTCCACCTTTTTGCGCGAGGGCACGAACGGCTCCTTTGCCCCGCCTTTCGACACGGGGGCGCTCGCAGAGTGCATCCTCAGGGTGTGCCACGCGGAGGTACCTTTCGACCCGGGAACTGTGGCTCGAACGGTAGAGACCTTCCGCGAAGATGCCGTAATGGCGCGCTTCACCCGGCTCTGAACCCCTTACGGGAAGAGCCCTTTACAAAGCTCCCCGGGGGGGTACAGACCGAGGAGATCGTCCCGGTCCGTACCACACAAAAATTTCGCACGTACCAAGACGAAACGCTTGGTACGTGCGAAATTTAATCCGGGACGCGGGTCTCGCCCGCGCGTTATTTCCGGGGGAGAGGACGGCTCAGACCGACCCTTCCCGAGATTTCAATCAGAGATTGAGTTCTTTGATCTTGGCGTTGAGGTCATCCGCGGAGTGCGTTCTCAGCGCGATGGTTCCGTCGGGAGCGATGAGGAGGAGCGTCGGGATGCCCTGTACGCCGTAAGCCTGAGGTCCTTTGCTTTCTTTGTCAAAAGCCGTTTCCCAAGTCATGTTGAGCTCCTGCTTTGCCTTTTCGTTGTCTGCGATGGACTGCTCCCACACACCTACGCTGAGGACTCGGATGGTCTTGGAGTGATCCTTATTGATGGCTGCAAGGTGGGGCATAGCTGCACGGCAGGGACCGCACCAAGAAGCCCAGAAGTCCACGAGGAGGTAGCGGCTGTCGGTGAGGTAGTCACTGAGCTTGGACACCTGACCCTGACCGTTGTCGATATCGAAGTCCACATACTTGGCACCGGCCTGCGTAGCCATAGCGGTCTTGATGCCGTTGTAACGCTGAGAGAGGAGGTTGTCCTTCTTCACTGCGTCGGTGGCTGCGTCGTACTTGGCGATGAAGTCGCTGTCGTTTTGGAAAGAGAGCGAGCTGAAGGCAAGTGCACCGAGGACGTTGTCTTTGTTGGCTTCGTACACGCGACCGGAGATTTCGTTATTTGCCGCGTCGTAAGCACGACCGATGGAGTCGATTTCGGCTTCGAGGGCGAGGCGCTCTTCTTCGGATGCAAAGCCGGCTTCGCTCTTAGCGTTGTAGTCGGCATACTTCTGGCGGTAAGCTTCCTGGATGGGAGCGAGTGCTGCCTGAGCTTCGGCGTTATAGGCGAGCATCTTTGCATTCAGACCGAGAGAGTCGGCGGGGACGATCTTGAAGCCGTTTTCCCCATCAACGACGACTTTCACGGTGCCGTTTTCCGGGAGGAAACGCACGGAGCCTTTACCGAGTTTGAGGATGCGGTAAGCCGAAGAGTCGGGGTTAGCGATGGTGTAGGTGAAAGCCCCGTCCGTAATCTGTACGGAGTCACCCGCTTCGCGCGTGCCGGGTTCGAGGAGGTAAGCGTAGGTGCCGTTGAGTTCGGCGGGAAGGGCTTCGCCCGTGAGGGTAAATCCGGTCGCTTTGTTTCCCGTATTGCAACCTGCAAGTACAAGGGCTGCAAAAGCGCCGATGGCAAGGATTTGATTTTTCATGAGAAGTTTCTTCTTATGTGTGAAAAAATTGCGTACAAGTCTCGGAGCAAACAAGGAGCAGGCCCAAACGCACACTCCCTATCAGTCTTTACCATTTTGGGGACAAAGTTATCATTTTTTCACGACCCGCACAATAGCCCCGCACCGGACTGATGCACAGGGGGAAAAACGTCTACCGGAGAAATTCGTGCACAAGAGCCGCCCAGTATGCGGCACCAATGGGAAGTATCTCGGGGTTAAAGACATAAGCCGTGTTGTGCGGCTGTGGCGTATCGCCGTTACCTATGAAGAGATACGTGCCTTTCTTTTCGGCAAGCATAAAAGCGAAGTCCTCACTGGCCATATATTTGTTGCCGGGGTAAGTCACCCGCTCGCTCCCGAAGTACTTCTCGGCGACACTTGCCGCAAAGGCAGTGGTCTCAGGGTCATTGAAAAGCGCCTTGCCCGATACGTTTTTGAGGATTTCGGCGAAGCAGCCGTAGGCTTTGGCCGTATACTCCGCGAGCTCCTCGATGCGTCTGAGGGTCATTTCACGATCCTCGTTGCGCATATTTCGGATTGATAGGCGAAGCGTGGCAGACTCGGGGACGGAGTTGGCCACGGTACCGGCATGAAAAGCGCCGACGGTGACGACAGAATTGTCCCACGGAGAGAGGTTACGGGAGACGATGGTCTGCAGTCCCATCACGAGGGCGGACCCGGCGACGACAGGGTCAATGACGGATTCCGGCATTGACGCGTGTACAGCCTTTCCGGTGAGCGTGATGTCCCAATTGTCCACCGCGGACATAGTGGGTCCGTCGTGAAAGTTGAAGGAGCCGGTTTTGAGACCCGGCATATTGTGCATCGCGAATACGGCATCCACGGGAAATTTCTCAAAGAGTCCGTCCCTCATCATCGCCGATGCGCCGAGCTGTGTCTCTTCGGCCGGCTGAAAGATGAGAACCAGAGTGCCGTCAAATGCCCGATGGTCGCTCAAGAATTTGGCGGCTCCAAGCAGCATCGCGGCGTGACCGTCATGCCCGCAAAGATGGGCTCTGCCCGGGGTCTCGCTCTTATAGGGAAGGTCGTTGTCTTCCTGCATCTGGAGTGCATCAAAATCTGCCCTCAGTCCGATGCTCTTTTTGCCCGAACCGTTGCGGAGGAGGGCGACGATACCGGTTCCTCCGATACCTTCGTGCACCTCGTAGCCGAACGTCTTCAGAAGTGAAGCGATGTACCCGGAAGTAAAATTTTCCTCGAACGCAGGCTCGGGGTGACGGTGCAGGGTACGAAACCACTCCGTCATATCGTCTCTAAGGTAAGTCAAGTCTAAGTCCATAATGGTAGCGGGGGCGGGGGTTATTTGTTTTCGGTCACGGACGCGGAGCGGGACGGCTTCTTGTCCGGGACGGTAAGGAGTATCGTAACGAAAGCAAGGACGAGTATGAGGAGGTTGAAAATCATGGCATAAATCGCCGCGTGCCGGAAAGCCAAGTTATCCTGCCGGCCTACGAACGTGAAGACATGATTCAAGAACTCGGGCAGTGTGGCCGTCCCTTTTATAGACGCATAAATGGCCTGGCTTATGGCAAGACCCGTCGCGGCACCGAGCGAAGAGGCCATCTTGTATATCCCGGAGCCGGAGCCTGACTGCTCGACGGGGAGGTTGGTGAGGGCCGCGTCGGTGGACGGTGTCGCATAGAAAGCCAGTCCCATCCCGAAGAAGACAAAAGCGAAGAGCATAAGCCACATATAAGTGGAGGTCATACGCTGCGTCTGCATCAGGAGCAGGACGGAAACGACCAAGACTGCGATGCCCCAGAGCATCGGCTTACGGGCGCCGAACTTCTGAAGGAGCTTCTCGCCGACGCGTATGAAGAGAAGGATGGCGACACCGTAGCCGACCGTAAGGTAGCCAGCTACTTCAGCACTCTTGCCTCCGCCTTCCTGGAGGACGGAGAGCGCCACCACGATGACACCCGCCGTCGCGTTAAGGAGAAAATTGGAGATCGTGGTGCCGGTAAAAATCGAGTTACGGAAGAGTCCGAGGTCAATGAATGGGGCGTGCGATTTTTTCTCCGCGCCGAGGAAGAACACAAAGGAGACTATGGAGACGGCGACCATTACGAGCGAAAGCGGGGAGAGCCACCCCCATTGGGTGCCGAAATTGACGTAGAGCTGAATCGCCACGATAAAAACCATAAAGAGAATGAACCCGGTGTAATCGAAGCGTTCCTTGGAAGCCGTCCCGGCTTTGCTCTCCGGAGTGCCTTTGACGAGGAGGTAACCGAGGGCGTTGAAGAGGGCGGCTATGAAAAAAATAGCTCTCCAGCCCAGACTGTCCGCCACGAAGCCGCCAACCAGTGCCGCGAAGCTCGTCCCGCCCCACGTACCCATACTCCACAGAGAGACAGCCCGCTGCCTTCCTTTGCCCTTCCAGTAGACGTTGAGCAGTGCCAAAGAGGCGGGCATAATGCAGGCTCCGCCCAAACCCTGAAAGATTCTGCCCAATATGAGTACCGGACCCGACAGGGAGGACTGTGCGGGAGTCAGAGCGATGAAGAGCGAGCCCGCGAATCCGAGCCAAAAGCCCCAGTTGATCAGCCGCACCCTGCCGAAGCGGTCTGCCAATCCGCCCAGGACGACGATGAGCAATCCGGACACCAGCGAAGTAATCGAGATGGAGAGGTTGAGCTGTGCTTCGTCGAGTCCGAGATCCCGGTTGATCTGTCCTTTGACGTTAAGCACAGTCATGGCAAAGAGCCAGAAAGAGAGCAATCCGAAAATAATCCCAAAAAGGATTCTGTCATTGCCTCTGAACCCTGAGGCTGTCGAAGCGTGGGAGTTTGTAGTCATGGCGTCAGTGAAGATAAAAGGGTCTGTACTTGGGTATTTGTATTGGTGGTCTTTGGGATTTCTCCATATACAGCCGTCAATCTCATCTCCGTAAAGTTACCTTTTTTTTGAAAATGAACAAAGCAGGGGATTCTATTTGTTTTTACAACGAAAGGAGCCAAAGATCAAAAAATATCCCCGGGTCCTTTCGTCGCATTGCTTAAATAGAGACTTTATCCATGACCGAACACAAGACATTTTCCATCCTCGAGTACATCCCGGCGATGAAGACACGCCACTCCGAGTACGCCCTCTCCGGCGACCTGCAAGCTCCCCTCGAGGAGGTGCGCCGGCTTCTCGAAGACGTCCTCCTCTACACCCCCAGCGGATTCAATTCCCAGCCCGTCCGCATGGTGCTACTGACGGGCGAAAGATCCATCGCGCACTGGGAACTCGTAGGCGAAATCCTGATGCACAAGATCGGCATCGAGCGCTACGAAAAGAGCCGGGCGAAAGACCGCATCGACAACCTGTTCACGAAGGCCGTCGGCACCGTGCTTTTCTTTGACGACACCGAAGTGACGGACCGTATGATGAAAGAAAACCCGAGATACGAGCTCAACTTCCCCAAGTGGGCGCATCAGGCTCAGGGCTCACACCAGTTTATGGTCTGGCTCGGTCTCAAAGCCCTCGGCTACGGTGCCAACCTCCAGCACTACAATAATATGAAAGACGACCTCATCCGCAAACAGATCGGCGTGCCGGACACCTGGGACTTTGTGGCACATATGCCTTTCGGCACCATCACAGAGCCTGCTCAACCAAAAGAAAAGAACCCCATAGACACGATGCTCAAAGTACTCTGAGAATGGAGTATCGATTTGGTACGTACCGAGGAAACTTTTCCGGTCTGTACCATCTTTCCTTCCCGGTACGGCCGAAAAGAAATCTTTGGTCTGTACCTCATTTTTTCACACACTCATCCTATGAAAACCGAAACGTTCACCGTAATGAATATGTCGTGCGCAAACTGCGAACGGCGTGTCCAAAAGACCCTCGCCCTCACCGACGGCGTCACCGAAGCCTCCGTCTCCCTAAGAGATAAATCCGCCACCGTGACCTACGACGAGACCGTCACGAGTAGGGAAGAACTCAAAGAGGCTGTCGACGACCTCGGCTACGAACTTCTCCTGCCTCAAGACTGACAGAATCCCATGAAACAAAAGAAACTGTACTCGGTCACGGGCATGCACTGCGCCGCCTGCGTGAGTGCAGTGCAGAGCGTGCTCGAAAAAGCCCCGGGCGTGGAACGCGCCGACGTGAGCCTCTTGGAGGGGCGCACCGCGCTCCTCTTCGACGACACCGTCACTACCCCCGAGAGGCTCAAAGCCCTTGTCCAAAGCATCGGCTACGATATGCTCGTCACGGACGACCTCGAAGCGCAAACTTCGGAGAGAGAAAGGGCAGAAGAGGACGCAGTCCGCAAAACACGCCTCAAACTCATCGTCACCGCCGTCCTCTCCCTCCTGATGATGACCGTGGGGATGCACCCGCTCCGTTTCGGGCTGGACCCCGCTATGGGGCTGTGGCTGAATTTCTTTGCCGCCTCCTTCATTTATTGGTGGGCGGCTATGGGGTACCACACGAGAGCCCTCAAGCAGCTTCGGCACCTCACCTTCACGATGGACACGCTCATCAGTATGAGCGTCACCGTCGCCTACTTCTACAGCGTCGTACACCTCGCTATGGGAGAGACGGCAGGAGACGGGATGATGAGCTACTTCGACGTCATCGGGATGATTATGACGTTTGTCCTCCTCGGCCAGCTCATCGAAGACCGCGCGAAGTACAAGACGAGCGACGCACTCCGTAAGCTCATGAGCCTTGCTCCGGACACCGCCCGCGTCCTAATGGAGGACGGCACCTTTTCGGAGAAGCCGGTGAGCGAACTCTTCCGCGGCGACACCGTCGTCCTCAGACAGGGCGACAGGGTGCCGGTGGACGGTATGCTAAAGGAAGCGGGTTCATTCGACGAGAGCTCGCTCACGGGTGAGCCGATACCCGTGGAGAAAGAGGCGGGCGAAAAAGTCTTCGCCGGAACCATCTCCGTGGGTCGGAGTACCACTTTCTCCGCAGAAGTCATCGGCAGCGAGACCCTCCTGGGGCGCATCATCCGCGCGGTGCGGGAGGCGCAAGCGACCAAAGCGCCCATCCAGCGCATCGCGGACCGTGTCTCCGCCGTCTTCGTCCCCGTCATCCTCGTCATCGCTCTTCTGACCCTCGTCCTGTGGGGACTCTTAGGCGGAGCGGAGGGTTGGACGACCGGACTCTACCACGCCATCAGTGTGATGGTCATCGCCTGCCCCTGCGCCCTCGGACTGGCGACCCCCACTGCCATTACCGTCGCTATGGGCAAAGCCTCCGAAGAAGGTCTCTTGGTGCGCGACGCGGTGGCCTTGGAGCGGTTGGGGAAAGTGACGGACGTCATTTTCGACAAGACAGGGACCCTCACGGAAGGCAAACCCGTAGTCAAGGAGAGCCTGTGGCTCACCTCGGACGACCTCTACCCCGCACTTCTTGCGGAGGCAGAGCTTCACTCGGGTCATCCCTTGGCACGGGCACTCACGGAAGCCTATGGTCAAGTCGGCGTACCGCCCGCTCTCACGGAGATCACAGAGACGGCAGGTGGCGGCGTGCGTTTCCTCTACGACGACACGCAGTATTTCGTAGGGAGCAAGGCGTTTGTCCCCTTCAAGTCCAAGCCCGAAATAGAAGCCTTTGAGGAGAAGCACCGCACAGACACCCTGGTTTACTTCGCTCGCGAAGGGAAGAAACTCCTTGCCCTCTTCGCCCTTGACGACGCCCTCAAGCCCGATGCCCGGCAGGCCGTCCGCACGCTCTCCGAGAGCGGGGTGACGATTCACCTCCTCTCCGGCGACAGCGAAGAGAGAGCCCGGGAAGTGGCCTCCCACATAGGCATCACGCACGTCAGGGGCGGAGAGACGCCTTTGGACAAAAAAGACTACATAGAAGCACTCCAAAAGGAGGGCAAAGTGGTCGCCATGGCGGGCGACGGCATCAACGACTCCCCCGCGCTCGCCGCCGCCGACCTCAGCGTCGCGATGGGCAGCGGCAGCGACATCGCCACGGACGTGGCACAGGTCACGGCGATAGGCGGCTCCCCCGCCTCGCTCAAAGAGGCCATAGCCCTCTCGAAAAAGACGGTACGCATCATCCGGCAGAACTTTTTTTGGGCTTTTATTTATAACTTTGTGGCAGTGCCGATAGCGGCGGGGCTCTTTGCGCCCGCACTGACGATTACGCCCATGATTGCGGCAGCAGCGATGGCGATGAGCTCCGTCAGCGTGGTCTCGAACAGCCTCCGCCTCAAGCTCTGACCGCACTGCCCTCCCTAAAGGGAGAAAAACGGGGTACGTACCATTTTTATCCGCCATAAACAGTTTGCACTTCATCCGATGACCTACCACGAAGCAATCGATTTTCTATACACCGAGACCAAGTCTTTCGAAGAGACCGGCGGTGACGCCTACAAGCCCGGACTCGAGCGGGTGGAAGCCCTCCTCTCCCTCTTCGGCAATCCGCACAAAGCGCTCCGGACAATCCACGTCGCCGGCACGAACGGCAAAGGCTCCGTCTCCAGCCTCATCGCCTCCGTACTCCAAGCATCGGGCTACAGGGTGGGGCTCTTCACGTCGCCGCACCTCGTGGACTTCAGGGAGCGCATCCGCGTCGGTGGAGAGATGATCCCCGAGGAAGAGGTCACGGCGTTTGTGGAGCGCATAGCCCCCGCCGTCCGCTCCCGCGAAGTGGAGCCCTCTTTCTTTGAGCTCACGACGGCGATGGCTTTCGACTATTTCAAGAAAAAGGGAACCGACTACGCCGTCATCGAGACCGGTATGGGCGGGCGCCTCGACTCCACCAACGTCATCACGCCCCTCGTCAGCGTCATCACGAACGTCTCGATGGACCACACCCAGTATCTCGGCGATACCCTCGAGAAAATAGCGTACGAAAAGGCAGGCATCATCAAGCCCTCCGTCCCCGTCGTCCTCGGTCGAAGCAGAGAGCCGGAAGTCAGAAACGTCGTCGAAGAGACCGCCGGCCGCCTCGCTTCCCCCCTCGTTCTCGCCGACCGCAGGCAGGAGATCACGATGTACTTTATGACGGACGACACCTATCGCCTCTCTACGATCCACTTCGGCAATCTGACCCTCCCGCTTATCGGCGTCTACCAGATCGAGAATGCGGCCACGACCCTTGAGACCCTCCTTTTGCTCAGGGACGCAGGGCTCGAGATCCCACAGGAAGCCGTGCGCGAAGGGTTCGCCCGCGTCCGCGAGCAGGGGCTGAGAGCCCGCCTGGAAGTGATCCGGGAGAAAGACCCGAGAGTCATCACCGACTCGGGACACAACCCCGGCTCCTGGGTCTACCTCGCAGGCTACCTCACCGAGCTCATCAAGGAGCGCCCCGTAGTCTGCATACTGGGTTTCTCGGAGGACAAGGACATCCGCAAAGTCCTCGGACTACTGCCACGCGACCTGCCCATCATCTTCACAAACGCCCACACAGCCCGTGCCAAAAACGCGGCCGAGCTCCGTCAACTCGCCGAAGACTTAGGGTTCAAGAAGTGCACCGACGTCGAAGATATCTCCTCGGCTTACATCTACGCCCTCGATATGGGCGAAGGGGCGGGAGACTTCACGATCTTCGTAGGCGGCAGCTTCTACCTTGTGGGCGAATTTCTCCGCTTGCTCGAGACGAAGTAACCGCATGGCAGGCATCTACGTCCACGTCCCTTTCTGTAAAACCAAGTGCATTTACTGCGACTTCTACTCCGTCACCGACTGCTCCGGAGAGAGAGCCTACGTCCGCAGACTCTTGGAGGAGATTAGGGAGCGGTCCAGAGAGCTGCCGCCGGGCGAAAAGGTGGAGACAGTCTACTTCGGCGGCGGCACCCCTTCGCTCCTTGAGACAAGCGACCTCGAAGCCATCCTCGGCACTTTGCGGGAGACCTTTCCTTTCGCTGCCGGCACTCCGGAAATCACTCTGGAGTGCAACCCCGGTGACGTGACCCAAGTCCGGGCGGCGGACTTAGTGGGACTCGGCATCAACCGCATCAGCATAGGAGCGCAGTCTTTCAATCCCTCTGCGCTCCGCTTCCTCTCCCGACGGCACACGCCCCGTGAGACGGAGGAAATGGTCGCCCTCTTCCGGGACGCAGGCATCACGAACCTCACCCTCGACCTCATATACGGCATACCCGGCACCACGACGGACGACCTCCTCAGTGACCTCGAAGCCCTCATCCGGCCCTCGCCCGAACACATCAGCGCCTACTCTCTGATGTACGAAGAAGGGACGCCCCTCTACCGCGGTCTCGTGGCCAAAAAAGTCCACCCCGCAAGCGAAGACCTTTCGCTCGAGATGGCACACGTGGTACGCTCTTTCCTTAGAGCGCACGGCTACGAACGCTACGAGATCAGCAACTACAGGCGCCTCGACCCACAGGTCGACTACCGCTCCCGGCACAACTCCGCCTACTGGGACGGCACACCCTACCTCGGATTCGGGCCCGCCGCACACAGCTACGTGCATCCCGTCCGCTCGTGGAATCTTCCCGACCTCCCGGGGTACCTCAGGCACGCCCCGCGCGAGAGCGAGACCCTGACGCGGGAGATGCAGTTCGAAGAGTATCTCCTCACCCGCCTGCGCACGTCCCGCGGCATCGACCTCGAAGAGCTAAAGCCCCTCTGCTCCGAAAAAGATTTCCTCCGCCTAAAAGCGAAAACGGAGGCGATGACGCAAGGCAGCGACCCGCTCCTCACCCACCGCGGCACCAGGCTTGTCCTCACCGATCGGGGCACGGATCTCTCGGATGCCGTCACGAGAGACTTGGTGTAGCCCATCCACAGGACACAACCTCTAAAAGGGTTGGAATATCGCTGTATCTCGTGTTTTGCCCTGCAAAACACTTTCGACATACCCTCTCCGCCCCTCCGCAGCCCAGGTCTGACGCATTAGAAACATTTCGAGATTAGAGTTTGTATGTAAGCCCCATAGGGGCAGAATGGCACAGAGTGCCCTAATCTTGGTAGACCGTGGCAAAGAGTCCTCCGGACTCTTT
>JASBZK010000019.1 GCA_029983505.1 Porphyromonas sp. | reverse complement strand
TTCCCGATATAAAGCACCCCCGGACAAGGATCTCTTGGGGAGCCGCTGTCCGGGGGTGACCAAACGTTCAAGGAAAAACCTCAATCAGATGCCGAGTTTGGCACGAAGCGCCTTGGGGATGGCATCCTTATGCACGGTGATGGAGATCGTCTTGCCGGCCACAAAAGGCTTGGAGACATACCAGATGCCGTCATAGCCTGTGGACGTACCCCAGGAGTTTTTGACCATATAGAAAGGCTTGCCGTTTTGATCCTTGGCAGTCCCGTAGATAAGCATCCCGTGGTCGTCGGTCGTGGAGAGATCGTCGAATCCCTGCTGACGATATTCTTGGGTCACGTTGATTTCGGGCGCTTTGGGGTCATTGATCAGCTTGCTGAGTATCATCCTGCGGTCACCTGCCGAACCGCCTACCCATTTCTCCATATCGGAGCCGCGCGTGGAGGCTGCAGCTTCGGCGTCGGGGAGGACGGCAAAGCCGTTTCTCGTGAAGCCGGGCTCGCTCACGTCGGTACCCCAAGCTACGGTGTATCCGGTAGCGATGGCGTTATCGATAACGTCCATAAATTCGTCGATGGGGAGGTTGTAGGACTCGCTGTGACGCCAGTTGTCCGGGATTTCGAGGACAAAAGGTTTGTAGAAGGGATGATGTGAGAAGGAGGTGATAGAGACGTAGTTGTCTGCATCCAGCTTGAGGTACTCCGCAAAAGAGGCGGGGGTAAACTCTTTGCCGTCAAATTTGAATGTCTCGGGTACTTTTCCCAAATAGGCATCGATGATGCCGTCATACGCTTGCGCCCAAGAGGGAGAGCGATGGTTGGCTTTCATCATCTCCTTAACCACATTGTCGACGTAGCCTTTGGCCAAAGCTTCGAGCTCATTGTGGTTGTAGCGCTTATCGCCATTAACGAGACCCGTGTACTCTTCAAAGGGAACCACGCCGTAGTTTTTGAGTACGTAGATCACGTCATAAAAAGAGCCGCCTTGACCGAAATTGTTGTTGCCTTGGTAGCGGACATAGGCACGCGCCTTGTCTTTGTACCCCTGCGCGACGCTGTAGAGCGGGGAGAGGAGGACGCGTTTGCCCGTAAGGCGGTAGACTTCGCTGTCCAGGAAGCCTGTGCCGCTAAAAGACCAGCAAGTCCCGGTCATAGCCTGGTCTTGGACCGGAGAGATCTCAAGGACTTTTACAGGCGTAAATTTGTAGCTTTCTTTTTTTTCGTCTTGTGCAAGGGCACTTCCCGCGAAGAGCACGGCAGCAAACACCGCACCGATCAGGAATTTTTGGGGAGACTGTATCATTACTTTGTCTTGGTATAAGGGTTAAAATGGTTTGGTATAAGTTCGTTTCAGTTAAGCGCCGAGAGCCCGAGCTCGTCAGAGATACGGGCAAGGTTGGCATTTTTGTGGGAGAGGTAGCTGAGCTTCTCAGAGGGACTTTGGGGCAAAACCTCCTGATCCCGCTTCACGGTCTTGACGTCTATCTGGAAAAGGTCATTCCGAAGCTCGTTGGAGAGGAACCTCTTCATCCGGGGATATTCCTCCTCTATCTGCCGCTTTACGGTGTCCGAGTCCGCCAACACCTCGAAGTGGTACGGCTCGTCCGTCTCCTTCGGGTAGAACCTGAAGAGCTGCTCCTTCACGAGCATCTTTTGCTTCGGATCCAGCCCATCGGCATACTTCTGCCAAGCCTTCTTAAGGTCTTCTATCTGAAAAGGGACGTCTCTCTCACCGGGAGCCTCCTCCGTCTCCTCTTCTTCGTCCTCCTGTCCCCCTGACTTTCCGGTCATGACGTTAAAGCTCATGGAAGTCATAGCCCGACTTACGCCCGGAGTGGGCTCGGGCTTAGGGGTGGGAGCGGGTCTCGGAGAGACCGGTTTCGGGGTCGGTGCAGCTACCGGTGCGGGCTCGGGAGCGTCCGTTACGGGAGCCTGTACAGGACGGGAGAGAGGCTTAGACTCTGGCTCGGGAACCGGCTTAGTGTCCTCCGTCTGCGGAGTCCGGATGATCTCATCGAGCGGCATCGAGAGCGGACTCTCGGGGTTCTTCTCCGCCATCTTCAGGAGAGCCACTTCGAGGGCGAGGCGCTTCTCGCTGTTATTTTTGTACTGGGCTCCGAAGGCGGTACTTATCTTGAGGAACTCCCACAGGAGGCTGGTCTTGGCATATCCGCCTGCTTTTTGGAGCCGCATCTTGGTCGAGTCCGGAGCCTCCACGAGGTCGATGGTCTCGGGGGATTGGGAGAGGAGGACGTTGCGGAGGAAGTTCGAGAACCCGCGCATAATGACGTCGCCTTCGTAGCCTCGTCCCAAAAGGCTGTCGACAAGCGTAAGCACCTTGGTGTATTTGCCTTGGAGGGTGTAGGCAAGGAGAGCAAAGTACTCGTCTTCGTCAAGGAGATTGAGGTTACTTCGTACGCCTGCCTTGGTGATGACGCCGTTGCCGAACCCTGCGATTTGGTCAAACATACTCAGCGCGTCCCTCATCCCGCCGTCGGCAGTCGCTGCAATCATCCTCAGGGCTTCGGGATCGGCTTCTATGTGCTCGCTCTCGGCCACATAAGCCAGATGCCTTGCGATATCCTCCGGGGTGATACGGTTGAAGTCGTGTACCTGACACCGCGAAATAATCGTGGGCAGGACTTTATTCTTCTCCGTAGTGGCCAGGATGAAAATGGCGTGGGCGGGCGGCTCTTCGAGTGTCTTGAGGAAGGCGTTAAAGGCACTCGAAGAGAGCATATGGACTTCGTCTATGATATAGACCCGGTACCTGCCGTCGGTGGGTGCGACGTAGACCTGCTCGGTGATTTGGCGGATATTGTCCACCGAGTTATTGGACGCCGCGTCCAGCTCGAAGATGTTCATCGACCGGCCTTCGTTTGCGGCCTTGCAGCTCTCACATTCGTTGCACGCCTCTCCTTCCGGGGTTCTATTCTGACAGTTGATGGTCTTGGCGAAGATGCGGGCACACGAAGTCTTTCCCACACCGCGCGGACCGCAGAAGAGGTACGCGTGGGAGAGCTTATTTTGGAGAATGGCATTCTTGAGGGTAGTGGTCAAAGCCTCCTGCCCCACGACGCTTGCGAAGGTCGAAGGGCGGTACTTTCTTGCCGATACCACGAAATCGCTCATAGACTGCTTTCGTCAAATTGGAGTGGCAAAAGCGCCCTACAGTCGGACACTTTCGTCACTTTATTTTTGCCCGCCAGAAGCACGGGGAAACCCTCTCCGAATCTTGTAGCCACTTCGACCATAACCTGCCTGCACCCTCCGCAAGGCGAAATGGCCTCGGTCTGGGTGCCGTCCGTGCCGTAAGCAGCTATGGCCAGGAGTGCGACCGGATCATCGGGATACCGGGCTCCTGCATAAAAGAGGGCTGTCCGCTCGGCACAAAGTCCGGACGGATAGGCGGCATTCTCCTGGTTGGATCCGGTCACGACTTCCCCGCTCTTGAGGAGGGCGGCAGCCCCTACACTGAAGTGGGAATAGGGGGCGTAAGCGTGCTTGGCGGCTTCAAGGGCACGATTCACTAAGTCGGCATCCTTCGGCTCAAGCTCTTCGGGCTTAAAGGATTGCATTTGTATGGTGATATTCTGTTCGATCATAAGCGATGGGGACGTCCGTATTGTCCCCTTAAAGTTACGATTTTTTTTGCAAAGTACCCCCTAAAAATTTCACACGTACCGAGAGTCGGCTCCCGGTACGTGTGACGATTTCATTTTGGTCAGACCAAGAAAAGTTTTTCGGTCCGTACCCTGTCGGTTCAGCTTTGAGACACTCGAAGAGTGTCTTATCCGGACGCGTTACCAGCCGGATATGATTTCTTCGGCTATCTCCTTTTTGAGTCTTGACATCTCTTTATCTCTTTCTTTAAAGTATTTTTTTCGGACAAAAGATTTAGAGATTTACTTACATTCAAGCTCGCTTTCAAAGGATCGGCAAGCAGACTGTTATCAGGCTCTTGTGTAACTTTTATCTGCAGTCTATCTTGAGAGAGATTTTCTACCTCCAAGGCAGCCACAAGTTCTTCGGCGTTCAGCTCTTCGTCTTGAGACAAGTAAAGGTTGATCCGATTTCCGTCGACCGTGTAATGAAGTTGGTCTTCCGAAATTGCATTTTGGGAGAAAAAGGCTTTGCCATCTTCATTAAAGTCAATGGTGCCAAGAGCCACATAAGCAGAATCTGTCGGTGTAATAATCCACTTTTGGGTGCAAAGTGCCGCAAGGTCAAAGGTCGCCTTTCCGGGATCAAAAGTATCTCCTTTTTTACATCCGGACAACGAGACAATAAGCATAGCGACAGCAAAGAGAAGGAAACTCTTAGGGTGTTTCATAATCGTGTTACCGTTATTAGTTTGGAAGAATCGTATATGCCTATAGTGAGCATGGGTCAAAATTCGTCCCAAGAGTGAATCTCCATCTTGTCGAGATCGATGGAAGTAAAGGCCTCTATGAAGCTCGCGGCAAGGCGGGCGTTGGTGATGAGCGAAGTATTGGTGTCGATGGCCGCGCGACGGAGCTTGTACCCGTTGGTGAGCTCGCCCGAAGTGAGGTTTTTATTGATGTTCACCACGAGGTCGATTTTCTTGTCGTGCACCAGGTCAAGTGCCTGGGGCGTACCTTCCTCGCTCGGCCAGTAGCAGAGCGTATTTTCCACCCCGTTTTCGGCGAGGAACTTGGAGGTTCCTGCCGTGGCGTAGATGGTGAGGCCTTTTTCGCGGAGCAAACGTGCCGACTCCAGAAGGGTCACCTTCTGCTTGGCTCCGCCCGTACTCATAAGGACTGCCCGCTCGGGAATCCGCTGCCCCACGGAGAGCATAGACTGTAAGATGGCTTCTTTTGAGTTAAAAGCGATGCACCCGACTTCGCCCGTACTGGTCATATCCACGCCGAGGACAGGGTCCGCTTGCTGGAGGCGGGAGAAAGAGAACTGTGAGGCTTTCACGCCCACATAGTCGAGGTCAAAGACGCTCTTATTCGGCTGCTCGTAGGGTCGTTTGAGCATAATCTTCGTGGCGAGGTCGATGAGGTTCACTTTCAGCACCTTGCTCACGAAGGGGAACGAGCGGGAAGCCCGGAGGTTGCACTCGATGACCTTGATTTCGTTCCCTTTGGCGAGATACTGGATATTGAAAGGACCGGAGATGTGGAGCGCACCCGCGATCTGCCGCGTGATGCGCTTGATTCGCCGGATGGTCTCTATATACAGTTTTTGCGCAGGGAACTGTATCGTCGCGTCGCCCGAGTGTACACCCGCAAACTCGATATGCTCGCTGATGGCGTACGCCACAAGCTCGCCACCGTCGGCGACGGCATCCACTTCGATTTCCTTGGAGTCTTCGATGAACTTGGAGACGACGACGGGGTGTTTCTGAGACACGTTTGCGGCCAACTGAAGGAACCGTTTGAGCTCTTCGTCGTTGGAGCAGACGTTCATCGCCGCGCCCGATAGGACATAAGAGGGACGGACGAGTACAGGGTAGCCGACCTCTGCCACAAAGCTTTCGATATCGTCCAGAGTGGTAAGCTCCTTCCACGCGGGCTGATTGATGCCGAGGGTATCGCACATCTCGCTGAATTTGTTCCGGTCTTCGGCGCGGTCGATGTCCACGGCCTGCGTACCCAAAATCGGCGTACCGACTCCTGCGAGCTTGACAGCGAGATTATTGGGAATCTGACCTCCCGTGGAGAGAATAGCGCCATAGGGCTGCTCGAGATCCAGAATATCCAGGACACGCTCGAAGGTCAGCTCATCAAAGTAGAGACTGTCCGAGAGATCGTAGTCGGTCGAGACCGTCTCGGGATTGTAATTGATCATAATGGACCGGTAGCCCTCTTTCCGAATCGTCTGAAGTGCAGAGACCCCGCACCAGTCGAACTCGACAGAGCTGCCTATGCGGTACGCACCCGAGCCGAGGACGACGACCGAATTCTTGCCGTCGTGGAAGTCTATGTCGTGCTTGTCTCCGCCATAGGTCAGGTAGAGGTAATTGGTCTTGGCGGGATACTCGGCGGCAAGGGTATCGATCTGCTTGACGACCGGAGTGATGCCCATCTTTTTCCTCATCTCCCGCACTTCTTCCATCCCCGCATCAAGGTCGGCTGCAGTCTGACCGAGGACAGCGCGTGTGATCTGGAAGTCTGAGAATCCCTGTCTCTTCGCTTTGAGGACCAGCTCCCGGGGAAGGTCACCGAGGATGTCGTAAGTCTCGAGCTCCTCTGCCGTGTCCATTATGGCGCGGAGCTTATGGAGGAAGAACTTGTCGATCTTGGTGAGGTCGTGAATCTGATCCACCGTGTAGCCTTTCCGGAACGCCTTACTGATGACAAAGATACGGTTATCCGTCGGCTGGCGGAGCGCACGGTCAATGTCGGGGATGACAAGCTCTTTATTTTCCACGAACCCGTGCATGCCCTGCCCGATCATCCGTAGTCCTTTCTGGATAGCTTCCTCTATCGTGCGACCCACGGACATAATCTCGCCGACACTTTTCATAGACGAACCGATTTCGCGGGATACGCCCTGAAACTTGGAGAGGTCCCACCGCGGAATCTTGCAGACTACGTAGTCGAGAGCCGGCTCGAAGAAGGCGGAAGTGGTCTGTGTGACGGAGTTTTTGAGCTCGAAAAGACCGTATCCCATCCCAAGCTTGGCCGCCACAAAAGCGAGCGGATATCCGGTCGCCTTGGAGGCGAGAGCGGACGAGCGAGAGAGGCGCGCATTGACCTCGATGACGCGGTAGTCCTCACTCTGCGTGTCGAGTGCGTACTGTACGTTGCACTCGCCGACGATACCGATGTGGCGGACGATCTTGATGGCAATCTCGCGCAGCTTTTGGTACTCGGAGTTCGAGAGGGTCTGGGAGGGAGCCACGACGATGCTCTCCCCGGTGTGGATGCCGAGGGGGTCGAAGTTTTCCATATTGCAGACCGTGATGCAGTTGTCGTATCGGTCGCGAACCACTTCGTACTCGATTTCCTTCCATCCGCGGAGGGACTTCTCCACGAGCACCTGTGGGGAGAAAGAGAACGCTTTCTCGCAAAGAGCGTCCAGCTCCTCTTCGTTGTCGCAGAAACCGCTGCCGAGTCCGCCGAGTGCGTAGGCCGCACGTATGATGACGGGGTACCCGAGGTGGGAAGCGGCCCGGCGTGCGCTCTCGATGTCGGTGCAGGCTTCGCTCGAAATGGTATGCACGCCTATCTCGTGCATTTTTTCGTTAAAGAGCTCCCGGTCTTCGGTGTCCATAATGGCCTGCACGGGGGTACCGAGTACGTCGATTCCGTACTTCCTAAGCGTCCCGTCGCGGAAGAGGGCCACGCCGCAATTCAAAGCCGTTTGTCCGCCAAAGGCGAGCATAATGCCGTCGGGGCGTTCTTTCGCTATGACGCGGTGGATGAAATAGGGTGTGACGGGAAGGAAATATACGGTGTCCGCGATTCCTTCCGAGGTCTGGACGGTGGCGATATTGGGGTTGACGAGGACCGTGCGGATGCCTTCTTCTTTGAGCGCCTTGAGGGCTTGGGAGCCGGAGTAATCGAATTCGCCCGCCTCGCCGATCTTGAGTGCTCCGGAGCCGAGGAGCAGGACTTTCTTGTATTTCTTCGTAATCATAATGCTTTTTTCGCGCTTAGAGAAGGTTGATGAAGTCATCGAAAATGAACTCTGTATCGGTAGGACCCGCGTGGTTCTCGGGGTGAAACTGCACAGAAAAGTACCTCCCCGACTCGTGGATCAGTCCCTCGTTGGATCCGTCATTAAGGTTCTCGAAGTAAACGCTCCAATGCTCGGGGATGGTGGCGTTGTCGACGGCAAAGCCGTGGTTTTGGCTGGTGATAAAGCAGCTGTTTGTCCCGCACTTACGTACCGGCTGGTTCACGGCCCGGTGTCCAAACTTCATCTTCCTAACCTCAGCGCCTATGGCCAGAGCGAGAATCTGATTGCCCATACATATCCCCGCGAGCGGCTTCTCTCCTTTGGTCACAAAGTCGCGGACCCTGGCGATCAAAGGCTGACACATATTGGGGTCTCCGGGACCGTTGGAGATAAAAACGCCGTCGCAGTCTATCTGCGTGAAATCGTAGTCCCAAGGCACCATAGTGACGTTGATGCCACGTTTGAGGAACTCCCGGATGATGTTTTCTTTCACGCCACAGTCGACCAAAACGATCCTCTTGCCTTTTTTCTCGGGGAAAGTGACGACCTCTTTGGTGGAGACGAGGTCTACGAGGTTGATTTCGTCAAAGTTTCTGAACTCCGCTTCCGCTTCGCCTTCGACGACGATTTTGCCGATCACGGGGCCGAAATCTCTGATGTGTTGGGTGAGCGCCCGTGTGTCCACTCCCGTGAGACCGGTGACACCGTACCTCTCAAGTCCATCCGAGAGCGACTCGGCGGCGTTCCAATGAGCGTACTTATCGGTATAGTCCGAGACAATGTACGCCAAAGTATAAAACTTCTTACTCTCCCAAAAGCGAGACAATCCGGTCTCCGGATCAATTTCGTCGGACGGCAGTCCGTAGTTGCCTACTATCGGGTAAGTGGACACCAGTATTTGACCCGCATAGGACGGGTCGGAGAGCGACTCCGTGTAGCCGGCCATATTGGTGCTGAAGACCACTTCCCCGCTGACGCTTTTTCCGGCTCCGAAGATTTCTCCTTCAAACTTAGTCCCGTCTTCCAAGACGAGCGTGCCTTTTTTTCTCATGGATAGGATGCTAAAGTGGGTTTTTGGATTGGCTTAAATTCTTCCTTGGTGAGAGGGAAAAGTTTTGGTCTGTATCTCGCACTTTTCTCGTACGTACCGGAGCGAAGATTTTGACCCGTATCTCCTCTCTTTTTTGGTCTGTATCCCGGATAATCGACTTCCCGGTCAGGCTTTTTTGTAGTCCTTCTCGTAGTAGTCAATCATGGCCTTATTAACCATGTGCGTACCTCCGCTGGTGGGATAATCCCCCGTGAAGTACCAGTCTCCGAGGTGATTGGGGATGGCCGTATGCAGTCCCTCGATGCTCTGGAATACAAGGTCGACCTCACAAGTGACCTCCTTGGGCTTCATCAGCTCGACCATCTTGCGGTTGAGCTCTTCGACCGTAAAGGGCTTGTAGATTTCTTTGACAAAGTTATGCTTGTAGCTCTCGCCGGTGCGCACCGCCTCCTTTGCCCGCTCGTAAATCTCGCGGATATAGCCCTCTTTGAACTGCTCCTGGAGAAGCTCGATGGCGGCGCGAAACGCCACAAACTCTTTGAGCTTGCTCATATTGATGCCGTAGTAGTCCGGGTACCGGATTTGCGGAGACGAGGAGACGACGACGATTTTTTTCGGACCGAGACGGTTCAGGATGCTGATGATGCTCTCCTTGAGTGTCGTACCGCGCACGATGCTGTCGTCGATGACCACAAGGTTGTCCTCACCGCGATTGATTGTGCCGTAGGTAATGTCGTAAACGTGCTGGGCAAGGTCATTGCGGGTATTGCCCTCGGAGATGAAGGTGCGGAGCTTGATGTCCTTGATCGCCACTTTCTCGAAGCGGACGCGCTTGGAGAGGATCTCCTGCACTTTTTCGATCGTCTGGTTCTCGGGTTGGGACAGGAGGTCGGCTTTAATCCGGTTGTAGTAGTCTTCGAGGCCGTTAAGCATACCGTAGTAAGCCACTTCCGCCGTATTCGGGATGAAAGAGAAGACGGTGTGGTCGAGGTCGTAGTCCACTTTCTCAAGAATCTCGGGTACAAGCTGACTGCCAAGCGCTTTTCGCTCCCGGTAGATGTCCCGGTCGGAGCCTCTGGAGAAGTAGATACGCTCGAAGGAGCAGCTTTTATTCTCTTTCGGCTCTCTGAGCTGTTTGATGTCGATTTCGTTTGCCTTCGTTACCTTCAGACCCTCGCCGGGTTTGAGCTCACTTACTTTGTCCGCAGTGAGGTTCATCACCGTCTGGATCACCGGTCGCTCAGAGGCTACGACGACAATCTCGTCATCGTAGTAGTAAAAGCAGGGGCGGATTCCCCACGGGTCGCGGGTCACAAACATCTCTCCGCTGCCCGTCACTCCGCACATCACATACCCGCCGTCCCAAGTCTCGGCACACTCCCGGAGGGGTGTGAAGACGTCGATATGGTCTTCGATATAATTCGTGATGTCCATCCCTTTGTGGTCAAGACCTTTGCTGGTGCGGAACTTGCGCTCGATCTCCCGGTCGAGACGGTGTCCGAGCTGCTCAAGGACGACGTGCATATCGGCGCGATCCCTCGGGTGCTGCCCCTCGGCCGTGATTTCGTCAAAGATTTCGTCTACATTGGTGAGGTTGAAGTTGCCGCAGAGTGCCAAGGATTTTGCTTTCCAGTTATCTCTGCGGACCACCGGATGGAGGTACTTCGCTCCCGCCTTGCCCGTAGTCGCATAGCGCAGGTGTCCCATATAAATCTCGCCCGCAAACGGAAGATGTCGCTCCACATACTCGTCCGTCGCCTCGGTATTGACGAGGTAACGGTCGATGACCTGATTGAGCGCCTGAAAGGAGTCCGCTATGCCACTGGTGCCGAGCGCCCGCTCCCTGAAGAGATACTCCTCCCCTACGGGGGCGTTCATTTTTAGGGAAATAAGCCCCGCGCCCTCTTGACCGCGGTTGTGCTGTTTCTCCATCAAAAGATAGAGCTTATTAAGTCCGTAGCGCCATGTGCCGTACTTCTCCCGATAGTAGGATATCGGTTTCCTGAGCCGTATGAGTACGATGCCGCATTCGTGTTCGAGACGCTCCATAGTGTCTTTTTCCCTTTCTTGATTTTTAGTGTTGTGCTGTGAATGGAGATGCTGTTTCTCCGGGTGTCAGGCTTCCTCGTCGACGAAGAGAACCATCCCTGCCTTGCGGAGCAAGATGTACCACTTGGCAAGTTTTTTGATGTCGCTGTCATGGACGCGCTCCTCGTCGTACTCGGGCAGCGCAGCGCCCATAAACCCGCGTAGCGATTCGTGCGACTTCGTGACTTCGCTTTCGTCGGGTATCGTGTCGCCAAAAGCTTCGTGCAGGTTCTGCAGGACGACGGCAAGCGGGGTGTCGCCATTCTCTGCGTACATAGAGATGTCGCGGAGGAATGAGACTTTGTCTTTCGGGAAGACGGGGAACTTCTTGCCCGTCTGGATATCCATAGCCGTGAAGGGCATCTTGGTTGCGTTCACCAGTTTGTACAATCCGGGCTTACCGGAGATGGCGATGATGTCTTTGAGTTTCAAATCAACGGCGGTCATACTTGAGTATCTGTTTTATTATCTTTTCTGTCTGCAAAATAACCGAGTGTCTGCCGAAGTTGGAGACTTCGTAGTCTGCGTCACTAAGCAGTTTGCGTTCCAATTCCTGTCTCTTTTCCATCCCCCGGAAGAAATCCGCTCCCTTCCCGATGTCCCTTTTCCCGGATCTCTCAGCCCGGACGTCCTGAGGGGCGATGACGGCTATCGTCCGATCACAGAGTCCCGCAAGCCCCGAGGAGAAGAGAATGGCGGACTCCACTAAGAGCACTTCTCCATTCGTCTCCAGACTCTTTTGCCTCAGGAGGTCGAAGAGCGCTCCATGAATGATCTGCTCCAAGACTTCGCCTTTGCCCGGTTCGGCAAGCAGACTTCGGAGCAGCCGCGTGTCGAGCCTGCCATTGGTCAAAGGGTCGAGATGAAGCCGTGTCTTTATCTTCTCTCGGACAAGGGGATCGAAGTAAAGCGCCTTGGCCTCGGTGTCGCAGTCGACCGTCTCCCAGCCCCCGAGGACTCCGAACGCGTCCCTGACGACGCTCTTACCGGAGCCGATTGCTCCGCCAAGCCCCACAATGAGTGCCTTACCGTAGCGTGCCATCCGGAGTGCCCAATTTTTGTCTCCTCAGCGTCGGAATCTTTTCCTCAAGGATGAAGTCCAAGCGGTCGGGGTCGAGCTGTATCATATCGACGTTGGACTTGGACGGAGGATTCCCGACGTGTACTTCGAGCCGATATCCGGAGTCTGCCCCGATGACGCCCGAGGCATCGACATAGAGCATCGGATCGTACGTCATTTCGTCCGCTTTGGTCCGGGGCACGAGGATCGTGACCTTGACTGACGGGGGCAAAAGTTTGAGCGTATGGCGCCCGTCCAGCCCCCGGACTTCGATATGATTGACCATAAAGGAGGCGTGGACGAGCTCCTCTGTGGTGAATGAAACAAATACACTGTCCGGCTCGGTGTGTGTCCCGCGCTCCGCGAGCAGCGCCACAGGGAGCAGGACGCGACCGGGGTTCCCGATCTTAATGGACGTGGTATCTGTGTGCACCACCAGGGAGCCATCGGCTTTCTCAAGGGAGTCGAGCGTACTCTTGGGACCGTACAGACGCACGACTTTCGGAAAAAGCCCCACGGTGTCCACGAGTTTGAGGTTCGCACTCTTCCCGAAGTCCACTTGGGAAGAAAAAATCACCTCCGCGTCCCTCTCGTCGAGAGGTTCGTATCGGAGATAGATTCTCGCGGGAGAGATACTGAGGTCGCCAATTGTGTCGGAGAGCATCGACACCGTGGATGCGGGCAAAGACGCCGAGTGCAGCAGACGGCTTTTGAGCGCCCTGAGGTCAAACTCGAGCACACCGCCCTTGGGGTCGAGCTCCTCTTCGTCCACATCCGGAGAGAGGGGAGCCGGGGTAAAGAAAAGGTTACGCAGAGAGTATCTGAAGAGCCGCCCTCCGTTTGCCCTTACTTTGACCGTCAACTCGGTCGGGAAACCGGTACTGTCCGTGACGACATACCGCCCCGGAAGCTCGGGAAATACGAGTCCGACGCGGTATTCTTTCGTATACTTACCCGGAGCATCGAGGACGATAAGGAACCAAAAGAAGAGCGCAAGTGCAATGCACGCCAAGAGACTCAGCCATCTCTTGTCCTTCCTAAGGGCAGTCCAAGGCTTCGACTCTCGAATGATGCTCCTCAGCCCTTTCATCTCTCCCTGATGCTTTTGGCGGATTACTTTTTCTCGGCGGGTCTCTCCGTGGGGAAAATGTGGTTCTGATCCACCCTGACCTTTATACCGTCGGCAATCTCTATCTGGACTTGTCCTTTGGCTACGTCTATGTTCTTAATCACGCCGTAAAGGCCTCCTGTCGTGATGACCTGGTCTCCGGTTTTCATCGCGTCGCGTGCCTTCTGGAGTTCTTTTTGGCGCTTGGACTGCGGGCGGATCATAAAGAAGTAGAAAATCGCGATCATCAGGATGATCATCACGATGTTCATCCAACCGCTTCCTGCGGAGGGCGCCGCTTGAGCCAAGTAGAGTGTGAGTAGGTGCATTTTTTATTTGTCGCTATTGGGTTTATGAAAGTTTACCGTGTCGCTTCCGAAGTCATACACCGAGGACGGATCCGTCCTCTTTGAGCTTGGTCAGAATCTCGTGGAGAATCCCGTTGATGTAGACGTGGCTGTTGGGCGCCGAGTAGTAGTGGGACAAGTTCAGATACTCATTAATGATGACGGTTGTCGGCGTGAGGGGAAATTGCACTGCCTCCGCTATCGCCATCTGCATAATGATGTAGTCGATTTCGCTTACACGGTTTTTGTCCCAGTTTTTGAAGTGTTCGGCGATAAGGTCGCGGTACTCTGCTCCTTTTTCGATCGCCGTAGAGAGCAGTTGGCGGCTGAACGTCCGCACCTCGTCGTCCGAGTACCTGGGCTTGACGATCTCGTCCATCCCCTTGGTGCCGTCCATGGCATTCACGAGCTTGGTCACGAAAGTGAAGACCACGAGTATGTCGTCGTTGAGAAAAGGCGTAAGGTCTTGCAGCCTTTCTTCAAAAGCGAGGTTCTGGAGGTAATAAATCCCGTACTTCGTCCGCCACCAAGTCTTGACGGCTTCGGCGTCCGACCAGTCCAAGTCTTTTGTCTCGGGATCTGCCAAAAGGGCATCAAGGACACTCTCGTGGTACTCCTTGAGGTCGGACGATACAAATAAATCCTCTGCATACTGAGTTCTGAATGCTGTCCCCTCTTCGGCATATTTGTCGAAAACGGAGTTTGACAGAATGCCGTTCAGCACCCGGAGGGCATCCTCCGAGCGGACGAACTTCTCCGTCTCCCTGAGCAGTCTCTCGTCCGCAATCTCTCTGAGCGCTATCGGAAGGCCGCACAAGGTGAGGTAAAGTCTGTAGGAGGCTTCAAGCTCTTCTTCCAGCAGGTCAAGTGCCGTATCCGTGGTCAGATTGCTCCGTAGATAGTAGGCGTACAGGACTTGAAGGACTTTGATGCGAATGAGCAAACGATTTATCATTACCGCGGTAGTTATCTCTTTAACAGGGGGCTTGAGCCCGGGGTTTAATTTTCGACTTCGATTAGAGCTGAGGTGTGTCAAAAGTGTTTTTCGGAGAAAAATACGGGACACGCCCTCGGAGGTGTGTATAAAGTTCGAAATGCAAGGCGCTGAGGCTGAGGGCGACGGGAGTGTACTAAGGTACACGACCGAGCCTGAATGCCGAAAGCAACGCCGCAGTTCGGACTTTTGACACACCTCCATTCCTACTACAAAGGTACCATTTTCTTAAGAAACACACTAAACATAAAGCGCGGGGCGACTCGGCACAAAAGCGGATTACACCCGAGTATTTAAGCCCGTAACTGCGGCCGCAGAGGAACGGAAAAATTTTGGTCTGTATCTCACGCACTCCGAGCACCGTACCACGCGTCCTTCTCGTTCCGTACCACGCACTCTTTTTGGCCCGTATCTCCTTCCAGGGGGATTAAGACCGCCACAAATCGAGAAACAAGGCGCAGAAGAAGTGTGATTTTCGGGGAAAATGGTTAACTTTGTCCCAACGAGGGGGAATGAGGCCCGGTAGCTTAGCTGAATAGAGCGTCAGATTCCGGTTCTGAAGGTCGAGGGTTTGAATCCCTCCCGGGTCACAATAAATCAGAACATCCCAAACGGGGGTGGCGGAAGTATCTTCTGTCTGCCCTCAAACATTCAAGAAAAGAGCCTATGTTTGCCCGCTACATCGGAATCATCGTTATGCTTATAGGAGCGATTATCCTCCTTCTCAAAGCATTCGCCAACCTTATGCCCCAGAATAATCTGATTCTCATCATCGGATTGGCACATGTCGTCGTCGGATACCTTCTCTTCATTTTTCTCGACAAGGCCGCCGAAAACAAGATGGTGCACGAAATCGAAGACGAAAACGTCCGCATCAAAAAGATCGTCAAAGAATAACGCACACTCCGGCTGCGTGACACGCACTTCCGGGACTAAGGTCTCCGGAGACGTATATCTTACGGACTATTATCTCGCCATTTCCCAAAAGGCGGGATAGTAGTCTTTTCGTACCCGACTTCCACAACCCCTTATGATACCGTACCGCACTACTGAGCCCCTTATCGTTTTCGGGGCGACGGGGATGCTCGCCAGCGAGCTTGTGTTCCTGAATTTCGTCGCCCGTTTCTCGTCCACCGTAGTGCTCCACTCGTCGAGCGCCGCACGCTTACAGGGGCTTAAAGACGAAATCGAGGAGAGCGGATTCAATAACGACGACCTCCGCATCCTCATCACCACAGACGAAGACGAGGCGTGCAGCTACGGCGGGAACCTCTTTTTCGCCAAAAGCGTGCGCGCCGAGAAGCAGACACGCGAAGAGATGCTCCTCCTCAATGCCCCCATGGCCGTCTCCGTGGGCAAAGCCATCGCCCGAGCCGGGCGCCCGATACGGCGCGTGGTCTGCGTCTCAAACCCCTCCGACCTGATGGGACTGCTGCTCCTGGTACACAGCGGACTCGCTCCCGAAGCAGTCACCTCCCTCTCCGCACTCGATACCCTCAGACTCAGGCGATCCGTCGCGCGCCGTTTCGGCGTCCGTGAGGCAGACCTCTCGGAGGCGTACACCCTCGGCAGTCACGATAACTCTATGGCGCCTATGCTGCACAGGCTGCGGGTGAAAGGGCAGTCCTTGGAGGACTTGGGCTATGGCGTGGAGGATTTTCAGTCCCTATACAAGGAGGTACGCAAAGGCGGCATCAACATCTACAAGCTCCGGGGACACACCGCCTACCAGAGTCCTGCGGTGTTGTCTCTAAAGATGCTTATGGCCGACGACGACACGCCTTTCCGGCTGCCTTTCTCGCGCTACATACACTCGGAGCGATACCCCTACTCGTTCGGCTCCTTGGACGGAGTAATCGACAGCAAGGGCGCCGGACACACCCCCACACCCGTCGACAAGAGGGATCTGCACGGGCTTAACCTCGCTTTTGCCTCCATCGCCTGCCAAAGAGATCTCCTCATCAAAGAGGGGTACCTGCCCGCGCCGAAGACCTGGAGGGAAGAACTTCAGAGTAAGAACGACCTGATCAGATTAGACTAAGCTATGCTCAAGATACTCAATAGAGAGACCCAGAAAACACTCGAAGCAAACGCGATGCAGGGCATCGGGGCTTTGACGGAAGAGGAATTGGTCGAGAAGATGGCCAATGCCTTCTGTATGCAATACCGACGTGACTTCAACATCCCCTCGGGAAGCCGTATGGTCGTCTTCGCGGGACCGAACCGGATCGGAGCGACGGCACTGTACAGCGCAGCCATCTTAGCCGGCATCGGCTACGCCGTGGAAGCGGTCGTCCTCAGCCCCAAAAACGAACTGCCGACCGTCGTGAGACAGGCTATGGAGAAAGTCAGGGAGGGCAGAGTGCCGCTTATCGAAGTGAGCGGGGACTTCCGTCCCCCCAAGATGGACGAGACGACGATCGTGCTGGACGGCATCTGCGGGTTGGATCTTCCGGAGGGACCTTTCACGGGATCTCTTGCCGCCGTCTGCCGGTTCATCAACAGCCGTAAGCCTGTGGTCATCTCCCTCGACATTCCCTCGGGGCTGCACGCGGAGGACAATACGGGCAACCACTTCGACAACGTCATCAGAGCGAAGCACACCTATACCTTCCACGGTCCCAAGCTCGCCTTTCTCTTCGAAGAAAACGCCCCTTACGTCGGAGAGTGGCACCTGCTGAATATCGGTCTCGACAACGGAAAAACGGAGAGGAGCATCCGGCACTACCTCGTCGAATACTCGGATATGGAGGGCATCATCAAACCGAGGAAACGGTTCTCCAATAAATACGCCTACGGGCGCGCTCTCCTCATAGCCGGCTCCAAAGGGATGATGGGAGCCGCCCTCCTCGCCGCACGAGCCGCCTACCGCTCGGGTGTCGGACACTTGACACTCGCCGTCCCCGAAGGGATGGCAAACGTCGTACACACCGCGCTCCCGGAAGCTTTGGTCATAGAGGGTTCGCTGCCGGAAGATCTCTCCTCTTTTGACGCCATAGCCGTCGGTCCCGGCATCGGCAGGGACGAAGAGGCTCGTGACCGTGTGACGGCAGCCGTACTCGGGGTAAAAGGCAAGCTCATACTGGATGCGGACGCGCTCTTTTTCCTCGCAAAAGATGCCGAACTCCTTGAAGCGCTTCCGGAGGGGACGATCCTAACGCCCCACACGGGAGAATTTGACCGCATTTTCGGTCCCTTCGAGAGCGGAAGCCAAAGAATCGCCAAAGCGGAAGAGGTTGCGCGGGATAAGCGCCTCTATATCCTCCTCAAAGGTCCCTACACTGCCACCGTTACGCCGATTACACCGGTGATCTTCAACTGCACCGGGAACCCCGGATTGGCCACGGCAGGCACGGGAGACGTGCTCACGGGTATGGTGCTTGCAGGCGCGGGAAAGGGCATCGGTGCCTTCGAGATTTGTCTCACGAGCGCCTTCCTCCACGGGTACGCTGCGGATCTTTACTGCACGGACTTCCAAGCCGAATCGCTTATGGCAAGTGACATCGCAGACTACCTTCCACGTGCCATGAAGCCTTTTGCCGAAGAGCCGTTCACACCCCTTTATTAAAATGAGGGTTTAAGGTCACACGAACCTACGCAAAATCCCCGGCACGTACCTCAAGATCTTTTTGGTCGTACCGGGGATTATTTTTGGTACAGACCGAGACAAAACGCTTGGTCTGTATCTGATTTTGGGGATTCTCTTACAGAGAGTAGCCGTAGATGTCGTCTATTTCTTTTTTGTACGCCTCAAGGATCACGCTCCGTTTCTTCTTCATACTCGGAGTAAGCTGCCCGTTTTCGATACTGAAAGGCTCGGGCAGGATGTAAAACTTCTTCACTTGCTCGTGCCGTGCAAGCTCGGAGAGCGCGCCATCGATATGTGTCTCCAGGAATGAATAGACCTCGGGACGGGCGCGCAAATCTTCGGTGTCCCCGTACGGAAGCTCTTTGAGACCTTCTTTTTTGAGCATCTCCGTCACCTTCGGCCAATTGGGATAAATCAGAGCCGAGACGAAGTTACGCCGGTCTGCCACCACGAGTACCTGCTCCACCACGCCTTCGCTGAGGATGAGGTTCTCAATCATCTGGGGAGCGATGTACTTGCCGTTAGCGGTCTTGTAGAGGTCTTTGGAGCGCTCTTTGAAATAGAGGTAATTGTCCCCGTCCAGCCTCATCAAGTCACCGGTACGGAAAAAGCCGTCCGGGGTAAAGCTCTTCGCGTTATCCTCCGGGCGGTTAAAGTAGCCCTTCATCACGGAGGGACCTTTCACAAGGAGCTCACCGCCGGCTTCTTCGTCGATGCGCACCTCGATCTGCTCAACGACACGCCCCACGCTGCCGAGCTTCGTCTCGTCCGGCATCTCGAAAGCGACCGTCGCCGTGGTCTCCGTCATCCCGTAGCCGTAGACGATCGGGATGCCGATGGAGAGCAGAAAGCCGTGAATCTCCCGGCTCAAAGCAGCGCCGGACGCAGGAAATAGGACACCCCTATCCAGACCCACTTTTTTGCGCAAAATGGAGAGCAGGGTGAGGTCGTAAAACTTATACTTGAGCGCCAAGCCCACGGGTACGGGCTTACTATTGGCCTTGTACTCGAGCCAAACTTTCTTGGAGACCTTGATGCAGTCCTGCATCATCAGGGAGAGCGTCGGGGTGACGTTTTCGATCTTGTCGAGTACGCCGAAGTAGACTTTCTCCCAGAAGCGCGGGACATTGCACATATAGTGCGGCCGGACCTCCGGGAGTGTCTCCGTGACACGATGCGGATCCGTATTGACGGCCACAGTGATGTTGCACTCCAAGCATAGGAGCGTCCACATCTTCTCGAAGATATGGGTCAGGGGGAGGAAGTTGAAAGAGACGTGATGCGCCTTCAGACCGGGCATACGGGACTGGTGGTGCATCTGGGTCATAATGTTTTCGTAGGAGAGCATCACGCCCTTGCTGTCTCCGCTCGTACCACTCGTGTAGAGGATTAAAGCGGTGTCCTCGTCACGGACTTCGGATCTCCTGAGTGCCACTTTCTCCGCCAGAGAGGGGTCGGCAGCAGAGAACTGCAAGACCTCTTCAAACGTGAGCGTAGAGTGATCGTCGGGATGGAGGCGTATGAGCTTGGAGTAGGTCACGAGCCGGAGACCGAGCTCCTCCGCAACCGGGTAGGCGGTATCGTACTGGTACTGCTCTCCCACAAAAAGCACCTTGAGCCCGGAGTCGACGGCGATGAAGCGCACTTGCTCCGGAGACAGGGACGAATAAAGAGGAATGCCTACGGCACGGATGGAAAGCAGAGCCAAGTCCGAGTAAATGAACTCTGCGAAGTTCTCCGAAAACGTCCCTACCCTGTCGCCGACCTCTACCCCCAGTCTCACAAGTCCTTCTGCAAGGGACTGAACTTTGCCGTTTGCTTCTATCCACGGCACATTGCGCCACTCACCGGAGATTTCGTTTCGCACCATGAGACAAGTGTCCCTTTCGTGGAGACGGGCGTGCTTTTGCGTGAGGTATTGGAGGGGGTATATCTTGAACATTTTCGTCTGGATAGCCTAAGAGTGTGAGCGGAAGGGGGAGAAACCGCCGAAAAAAGGGCGGACGCGCTTACTTGGTGGAAAGGTACCAAAAAATTAAAAGTCTCGGTATGAAAAAGTTAATAAAAAAGCCCCGTATCGGCTAAATAAGCAATACGGGGTTTCTACCGAGTCCAAAATCGTCTCAGAGTTTTACGGCGGAGGAAATTCGGGTACAGAGGTCCTTCATTTCTTCTTCCGGCAGGGTTTGTTTCTTTTTGAAATCCATATCGCCCTCATTCGAGATGGGGATAAGGTGGATATGGGCGTGATTGACCTCAAGGCCGATAACGGCCACGCCCACCTTTCGGCACGACGTAACGCTCTTGATGGCCGAGGCCACACGCTTTGCGAAAACCATCATCGCCCCGAGGGTATCGTCGCCGAGGTCGAAGAGGTAATCTTTTTCCTCCTTGGGGACGACGAGGGTGTGTCCCGGTCTGACGGGGTTAATGTCGAGGAACGCGTAAAAGCGGTCGTCCTCGGCAATCTTGTAGCTCGGTATCTCACCGGCAATAATTTTTGAGAAAATAGTGGCCATATCTCTGACTGTGTCTCAGTGAAAGTTTAGAACCCGATCTTCAATATCTTGAACCTCAGCATGCCAGCAGGCACGGTGATGTCCACTTCGTCTCCTTCTTTCTTGCCGAGGAGTCCCTGGGCAATGGGCGTGGAGATGGCTATTTTGCCTTCCTTTTGGTTGCTTTCGTTGTCCGAAACGATGGTGTAGGTCTTTTCCTTGTCCCTTTTGAGGTCAAGGATGGTCACTTTGCTCAGTATCTGCACTTTCGTCGTGTCCATCTTGCTGGTGTCGACGATTCGGACGTTGGCGAGCTGCATCTTGAGCTGACCGATTTTGTCTTCGAGGTTAGCCTGCTTTTCTTTGGCTGCGGAGTACTCGGCATTCTCGGAGAGGTCTCCTTTTTCGCGTGCCTCTGCAATCTCCTGAATCACCTGAGGTCGGTCGTTTTCTTCGAGCTTGCGAATCTCTTCGAGGAGGTTGTTGTACCCCTCTTCGGTCATGTAAATATAGTCCATAAAAGTATCTCTTTCCACTTTACCCGCCCCGCGGATCGCAATGGGATGCCCCGGGACGATTGATATCAATAAATAAACAATTCCAAGTCCCCCACCTTCCTCAATCGGGGCTCGGAATCGTCTCTTCTTAGTACTCACTTCATTCGAGAGTCCGGATATCCTCCGTCTCTCTTTCACAAAGGTAGGCATTTTCTCCCTAATGGCAAAATGCCGGGCGGGGTACAGACCGGGACGATGTTTTCGGTCTGTACCGGAAGGAGAAAAGACACAGACCGGGAGAAGCATTTAGGTCTGTATGTCGTTTTGGAAAAAGGTATCTTTGCAAAACAGACAGCCAAGATTACCGACCAGAAATGAAAGCATTCGTCTCCTGGAGCGGAGGCAAAGACTGCCTCTATGCGCTCCACAATCTCTACAAAAGCCAAGGCGGGACACCGTCCGAAGAGGTGACCCTCCTCAATATGGTCTCCGAAGACGGCGAAAAGAGCCGTTCGCACGGCATCGACACACGCGCGGTGAGCGCCCAAGCCGAAGCCTTGGGGCTGCCGCTCCTTCAGGTACCCATCAAAGGCAAATATGAAGCATCTTTCAAAGGCGCCATACATAGACTGCAAGAGGAAAAAGGGGTGGACACCGGCATCTTTGGCGACATCTATCTGCAGGTGCACCGGGACTGGATCGAGCGTGTCGCTTCCGAGATCGGCATCCGGCCTCTCTTTCCCCTCTGGGGCAGGAGTACGGCGGAGCTCGTGAGGGCGTTTGTGGCCGACGGGTTCAAGACCCGCATCGTGGCGGTGCGCAAAGGGATGCCGGCGGTTCCTTTTCTCGGCAGAGACGTGGATGAGGCGTTTGTAGAAGAGGCCTCACACCTCCGGATGGATCTGTGCGGAGAAGAGGGCGAGTATCATACTTTCGTCTATGACGGACCTCTATTCCGTCACCCCGTTTCCTTTAAGGTGGGGGAAAAGTGGGAAGATGAGAAACATTTCTTCCTGCCTGTTTTGGTCTGAAAGAAGACCCTGTCAAATAAATAACCGTCGCTATGAAAATCCTCAGAACCTGTCTCTTAGCACTACTCTTTACGATTTCGGCCCTCCCCGCGCTTGCCGGCGTACCGGAGCGAATCATCTCCCTTGCCCCGTCCATCACACAGAGCCTGTACGCCATGGGCGCCCAGGATCGTCTCGTGGGCTGCACCTCCTACTGCTACCCGGCCATCGAGGACGGTAAGACGGTCGTGGGTACGGCCACGCAGGTAAATATTGAGAAGGCACTCTCCCTGAAGCCGGACTTGGTACTCGCTTCGAGCTTCACCAAGCCCGAGGAGATGGAGATGCTCCGTAAGTTCGGAGTGGAGGTGCTGCTTCTCGAGTCACCGCGCTCCTATGACGAGATTTGCAGACAGTTCGTCGCTCTCGGCGAAGCCGTCGGGAAGAAGCCGAGAGCCGCGCAGATAGTCGAAAACAGCCGCGCCATCGTCCGAAAAATCTCCGAAAGACGAAAGGAAAAAGCAAGCGGAACCCCGCCTGCCCTCTTCTTTCAGATCGGCGCAAATCCGCTCTTTGCAGTCATCCCGGAGACTTTTATGGACGACTACATCCATTTCCTCGGCTGTACCAATATCACGAAGGGACTGAAGCACGGACAAGTGACGGAAGAGTTTGTCGTGAAAGAGAATCCCGACTACATCCTCATCGCCACTATGGGATCGCTCACGGCCTCCGAGCGGATGAAATGGCTGCGCCTCTCCTCCCTGAAAGCTGCGCGCCACTCGAGAGTCTACGTCATCGATGCCGCACTCGCCTGCGAGCCTTCGCCCGTGACTTTTGCCCAGACGATGACGATGCTCGACCGTCTGATTGATGAGTACTAATCGCGCTATGGGTACGGAGAAAAAAGGGAAATGGACTTGGGCGGGGCTGCTGATGGGAGCGGGGTTGCTCCTGTCCGCACTACTCTCCCTCTCCATGGGCGAAGTACGTATTCCCCTCTCCCGTCTCTTTGAGATCCTTTCGTCTCCCGGGTCGATGGAGCACGACGTACTGCTCTATATCCGCGTGCCTCGGGTGATCTTGGGCATCACCGTGGGCGGCGGTCTGAGCCTTTCGGGAGCCATACTCCAAGGCATCTACCGCAATCCCCTCGTGGAGCCGTACACGCTCGGCATCTCGGGAGGGGCTTCGTTAGGTGTATCACTTGCCATCGTCCTGGGGCTGACGTCACTGGGGCTTCTTGCGCTCCCGGCTGCGGGCTTCATCGGTGCTTTCCTGACCATCTTCCTCGTCTATTTCCTCAGTCTGAAAAGGGGGCTTCTCAGCGTAAGCCGTATGCTCCTCATCGGTGTGATGGTAAGCTTCATTTCCTCCTCCCTTATTATGCTTCTGATGTCGGTCTCCAAAGTCGAAGACCTCCACGGGATCATTTTCTGGATGATGGGGTCGCTCTCCGAACCCGACCTCAGGCTCGTCAAGGGGATGACGGCACTCTCGCTTTTGGGTCTCGCGGTCAGCCTCTTTTTCGTCTCCGACCTCAACGCCCTCCGCCTCGGGGAGACGAAAGCGCGCCACTTGGGTATGGACACGGGACGGGTGACCCGTCTTCTTTTCGTCCTCACTTCCATCCTTACGGGAGCCTGCATCTCCGTAGCGGGCGTGATCGGCTTCGTCGGGCTCGTCATCCCGCACGCTGTCCGCCTGTGGCTCGGCTCGGATTACCGCATCCTCCTCGTGGGTTCATTTCTTCTCGGAAGCCTTTTCCTTACCCTTTGCGACATCGTGGCGCGCACCATCATCGCCCCCATTGAGCTGCCCATAGGGGTCATCACGGGGATTATCGGCGGTGTGGCTTTCATCTTCATCCTAAGCGGGGCAAAAAAGCGCTCCGCCTTCTTCAGATGAGGAAAGGAGATACAGACCGGGGAAGTGGTTTTGCACAGACCGGAGAAGTTTTTTGGTACAGAGCGAAAAGGGGAAAAGATACAGACCGAAAGTTATGGACAAAATACTGAGCGTGCACGACCTCGCCTGCGGTTACCGAACCGGGTTCCGCATAGAGGGGGTCTCTTTTGACGTGAAGAGGGGCGCTTTCGCGGGCATCTTGGGACCGAACGGCACCGGCAAGAGTACGCTTTTCAAAGGGCTCACCGGCGACCTCCCGCTGCTTGAGGGAGAGGTACTCATCGCAGGCAAATCCCTCGGGGCATACACGGGTCGCGAGCTCTCCCGCACCGTGGCCGTGGTCAGCCAGTTTGCCGAAGAGGCTGCCGTCACCGCGTGGGAATACGTTATGATGGGACGCCTTCCCTATCGCCGGCACTTCCAATTTTTCGACACCGCAGAGGACAGTGCCGTCGTCACCCGGTATATGGAACTGACCGGCACGCTCCCCCTCAAAGACCGACTGATGCCGGAACTGAGTGGAGGAGAGCAACAAATGGTCGCCATAGCCTCGGCACTCGCCCAAGAGCCGAAACTCCTGCTCTTGGACGAGCCCACCTCGCACCTCGACTTGACGCGGCAGATCCGGTTCCTCGACCTCCTCAAGCGTCTTAACCGCGAGACGGGCATCTCTATACTCGCCATACTCCACGACCTGAACCTCGCCTCCGCCTACTGCGACTACCTTTTGCTGACCTCCAAAGGACGTCTGGTGGCAAAAGGCAGCCCGGAAGAGGTCTTGGAACGAACTCGGCTGGAAGAAATCTATGGTCTGGACGTCGCCATCGAGAGGAATCCGGTGACCGGCTCCCCTTTGGTGCTGCCGATACCCCGCACGGACTCCGAAACAAAATACCCCAAGGTATGAGGCTACTCGTCATACGACACGGAGAGACCGAAGAAAATGCCCGCCACATCTGCCAAGGTCAGACCCCCGGCACACTCTCCCCGAAAGGGAAATCCCAGGCCGAAGCACTCGGCAGAAAGCTCCGCAAGGAGCCTATCGCCGTCTGCTACTCGAGCGACCAACGCAGAGCCGCCGATACCGCTTTGATCATCCTCTCGGCTCACGAAGGGAAGAAGGTGCCTATTATTTTGGACACAAGACTGAGGGAGAGATACTTCGGGTCATTCGAAGGGAAAGTCTTCCCGCCCTACTCCGACGAAGTCGTCCCACTCGAAGAGGTCGAGACGGCTGAAGCCATCGGGGAAAGGTTACGCTCGTTTTTGGAAGAGATCAAGCCCCTCTACGGCAAAGAAGACACCGTGATGATTGTATCGCACGGTTTTACGCTCCGCGTCTTTGCGGCGCTCTTTAGGGGGACGCCTCTTTCGTCCCTCGGGGAAATCCCCACGCCCGGCAACTGCGCCCTCTCCGAGTACTTTCTGTAAGCCCTTTCCATAGCACCCCATCTGCGGCGTTGCTATCGGGATTCGGGATTGGTCGCGTACAGACGTACACTCCCGTCGCCCTCACCCTTAGCGCCTTGCATCTGAGGCGCTCTGCAAAAGGCTCTACGAAAAACTCCGTTTTTCGTACCCGTGAGACCTCCGTGCGAAGGTCTCTCTGTAAGGAAACCGAGACACGTACCGGGAGACTTCTCCGGGTCTGTACCAAATGTCGCCGAGATACAGACCAAAAAGGAAGCCTCGGTCTGTACCTTTTTTTTGCCTATAATTTGAGGAATGCGCGAAGCGAGGAGTAAGCTCTTTTGACGTGAGTCTTGACCGTCTCCGGGCTTAAGTCCAAAGCGAGGGCGATCTGGGGGAGCGTCATCCCGTCGAGCTTGAGGAGGATCACTTCCCGCGTGCGCTTCGGGAGTGTGTCTATCGCCCGGAAGAGGAGGTCGTACGTCTCTTTTTGGTCCGCGGATTCTTCCACCTCTTGGGCTTCGAGAACGCTTCTCATAGAGAGGCTCTCCCTCTGAGCCTCGTCCTCGATGGAGAGGCGGTTTTTGTGATGATCCCGAAGGTAGTTGAGCGAGCGATTGATGACACAGCGATTGAGGAAAGTCTCCACACGGGCGACGTCGGAGAGCATCTCCGGCTTCTCCCACAGCTCGGAGAGTGTGTCCTGAACCACGTCCTCCGCAGCCGCCAAGTCCCCGAGATAACGCATAGCGGTCTGTATCATACCCGGACGACACTCGGCGTAGACGGTGGCGAAGTCCACGGGAGACCCGTCCTCGGGCAGTTTCTGAGTGCGAGGAAAGCTGAGGGGTGCTATGGGGCTGTTTTTATCCTTCACTTGGTGCGACAGGGGGACTTGTTACGATTCAATGCCAGAGTACACTCTGTTTGTCTCGGGAAAATTACCTAATTTTTCGGAAATGCACACCCTTTACTTCATTATTTTTATCTCCCTCTTGGTTCAAGTCCGGAGTACCGAACCCTTGATTCCGCAGGGGAGAGGGATGAGGGGCATTACCTGCATACCCTCCCATCCGCACTTTTGGGGTATCTTTGTATCCGGATTAGAAAGAATAGGACAAAAAGAATAGCGACAGATTTTTCTCTGCCAGGGGAAGGGCGCTTCAATAACAAATGGAAGAAAAAAGTACCAAAGATCTCGATCTGCCGTCCGTGGCAGACGATAAATCAAGAGACAAGATCGTCATACTCTCCGGTGGCATGGACAGTGTCACCCTGCTGCACGACTACGCCGACGAGGTGCGTCTCGCCATCACCTTCGACTACGGCGCCAACCATGCCGCAAACGAAATTAAGTGGGCTAAGTACCACTGCGACCTCCTCGGCATTCCCCACCGGGTGATACCGATGGATTTTATCAAAGCGGACTTCAAAAGCAGCCTCCTCGAAGGTGCGGACGCGATACCGGACGCAGACTACGCTTTGGATAACCTCAAGAGTACGGTTGTGCCGTTTCGCAACGGCATTATGATCGCCATAGCGGCAGGCTATGCCGAGTCGCTCGGAGCAACGACCGTGATGCTCGCGAACCATGCGGGCGACCATGCCATATACCCCGACTGCACGCCACAGTTCATCGACGCGATGAACGACGCCGTCCTCGCGGGCACCTACAACGACGTCAGACTGTACGCACCTTACACCCACCTCTCGAAGTCGGACATCGTCGCCATCGGCGTGAAGCTCGGCATAGACTACGACACCACTTGGAGCTGCTACAAGGGAGGGGACAAGCCTTGCGGGGAATGCGCCACCTGCCGAGAGCGTGAGCAGGCATTTAGAGACAACGGACTCCTCAAATGATCGAGATCGAACGCTACCACGACATCTCTTGCGGTCACCGCGTCGTCGATCACGAGAGCAAGTGCAAGCATCTGCACGGGCACAATTACCGTATCTACTTCCGGGTCACGTCCGACGACCTCGACCCTCTCGGTCGGGTGGTCGACTTCTCCGTAATCAAAGAGACGCTCTGCTCTTGGCTCGAAGAAGAGTGGGACCACAAGTATCTGCTCTGGGAAAAAGACCCCTACCTTCCTGCGCTTACGGCACTCTCTCCGGAGAGCATCGTGACAGTGCCATTTAATCCCACGGCTGAGAATATGGCTCTTTTCTTGCTCCACGAGGTCGGTCCCGAGCTTCTGAAAGGATACCCCTGCTCGCTCGTGTCGTGCCGTGTCGAAGAGACGCGCAAATGCTCCGCCACGGCTTCGCTCTGACAGGCTCCTATGGTTGTTCGCGAAATCTTTACCTCCCTACAGGGCGAAGGCGCCAACTTCGGTCGTCTGGCGACTTTTGTACGGCTGGCGGGGTGCAATTTGTCCTGTAACTTCTGTGACACGGACTTTAGTTTCGGGGAAAAATATACCTTGGACGAGCTTGTCTCCGCAGTTCGAAAGGAAGGGACTTCTTTCCTTATCTGGACAGGCGGCGAGCCTCTCTTGCAGCTGATGGAAGAAACCCTCCTCCGCTTCAAGAGCCTCGGGTACCGGCAGGCTGTCGAGACCAATGGCACGAAGCGTCCGCCGGAAGGGCTGGACTACATCTCGTGTTCGCCCAAGGTGGATCTCCCGACCCTGTGGAAAAACTTTGAAGGCATAGAGGTGGGCGAATTTCGTTACCCCGTCGCGAAGGGACTTGAGATCCCGTCCATCGACGACTTGCCCCCGGCTCGGAATTACTTCCTCTCTCCTATTTTCGAGGGCAGTGCGGAGGGCGGAAAAGCACTCTTCTCACCGGATAATCTTGCCCTCTGCTTGGACCTTATCCGCAAAGACCCCCGGTGGCGTCTCTCGGTGCAGATGCACAAATTCCTCCGCATTCCCTAAGCCCCGGGGCTATGGCACGCGTACACTTCTATAATCCCGGGTACGAAGCCTCTCTTCTTTTGCCTTTGGAAAAGGGTCGTGGCTTCACCCCGGCGAAGAACGTCCGTCTCCTCCGCCGAGATCTCGCCACGCTTCCCGTCTATTGGGTAGAAGAGGATGATAGAATCCTCGTGCCGGAGTCGCTATCCCGGGACTTTTTCCTTCCCTCATTTGTAACCTGCCCGTCTAAGGATGACATGATTGAGCCCTGGGGCCGGGCGCCGGAGCTCGCCCGATTCGGGGCGGTCTCCCACTCGGAGGAAGAAATGCGTTTTTGGGGCAATCGGCTCAGGTCTCCGGAGCTTTTCGGGAGGATTCTTCTTTTGGACGAAGGACGACACTTCCCTCCCGAAGCCGTCCCACCTTTAGTCGTCCGACCCGGTGCCCCTTTCCCTATGTATCCGCAGGTTAGGAAGGGGCTTTTCGGCAGTTCGGGTAGAGGCGTGTCTTTTTTCCAAAAAGGAAGCACCCCGCAGGAGATAAACGATGGACGGATGCCGGTCATTGTGGAGCCGTACTACGAAAAGGTCGAAGACTTGGGGTTCGAGTTCTACCTCTCCGAAGACGGGACGGTTCGATTCCTCGGGACGAGTCTCTTCGAGACCGAGACGGGACGGTATGCGGGTAACCGGCTTAACGACCCTCATAAAGCAGAGATTGAAGCGTACTTCGGCTGGTACATCGCGCTCCTTACGGAAGCGCTCCGAGGTTTCGACCTAAGGGGATACTCGGGACTTATCGGCATCGATACGCTGACCTATCGGAGCGGCGGGAGGCTCCGCATCGTCCCCCTCATCGAAGTCAATATCCGAAGGACTATGGGACACTTGGCTCTGAAGCTCGAGGAACTATTCCCGGAAGCTTCCCGCTTCGAGATCCTGTTTGGTGACTGCGCGGCATTTCAGGGGAAAGAGTCCCTGTACCTCGGGCAAAAGGCACTCGGCGATTCTTTGTCTCCCGGGCGCTATCCCCTTACGCCCGTCACCCCCGACACCCGATTCTGCGCCCTCCTCACTGTTTGAAAGAAAGAGCCCTGTGGGGACATTTCGGACTGAAGACAGCTGCACCAAATTTGGTACGGACCGAAGAGAAATTTTTGCCCGAACCCATTAAGAAACGACATACGTACCAAGGATAATTTTTGGGTACGTACCAAAGTGCGATATGGTTTTGGATTTGGTGTCGATCGTCTTAACGATTATCGGTACTCATTATTGTGGCGCTTTTTGTGTTAAAACAAATGCTGTTTATTTGGCTTTTTCTCGGGAAAAAGTATATTTACGAAACAGAAGAGAGTCCATAGAGACTGATGTATATCACAAACCTTAAAGATTACGAACAAAAGGATTATGAACAAGATTATTACAGCTATTGGTTTTTCAACCTTACTGACTACTTCTCTTTTTGCTGCTGAGGTGGAACCCCGGGAAGCTCATTTGGCTCTTTCCGAGAACTAGGAGGCGGCATCCTCCGGTGTCATTGTGGTGACAGAATGCGGACATATCATCAATACGATAGGAGAAAAAGACTCCGGAATGTCTCATGAAAAGTACGCCGAATATCTAAGAGAGCTTAGCGAAGCGTACTGCGAAAATATCCCGAATTAAGACACGACTGAGCCTTAAGACGGAGATTGAATAACAGCCGTGTGGACTCTCTTCTTTTTGATGCCACTAAATTTTAATTCTACCCCATAATAAAGATATGCGTACGAACACTTCCCTCCACAAGCTCTTCTTATTGTCTCTGTATTTCTTAGCCGGATCCCTTTGTCCGTCTTTTGCCCAAATTCGGGTGATCGGCAATGAGGATATGGTCAACGAAATAGCCAACCTTGATCCGGTAAAGGATCTGGGAACCGACCACTTGGAGATCATCTACGAGAGTACGGTGCTGGATCCCGAGTACAGGAATAAGTCCCGTAATCTGAAAACGGGTTATTTCATCCTGCAAGTGTCGAATGACCACACCCTCTTCCGGGACTACGAAGATTTTAAGATGGATTCTGTATTGAGTCTCTTAAACTTCAGGGTCACAATCGGTCGGTTTGATAACTTGAATGACTCCATCGGAGCCAATCCTGTTAAGAAAGGCACCCTACATCAGGACAAACGGCAGGAAATCTGGGAAGAGCACGCTTTCGCTATGGAAACCTACTTTTACAGCGAACCGCTCTCCGATGCAGCCATTCCCTGGACCCTTTACCCGGAGGATACCCTCTCTGTCGCGGGCTATAAGTGTCATGCGGCTACGGCAAGCTTCAGGGGAAGAGAGTGGAAAGCGTACTTCACCGAAGAGATACCAGTCAGTGAAGGCCCCTGGAAACTGCGCGGGCTTCCGGGTGTGATCCTTAGTGCCGACAGCCAAGACGGAGAGATTAAGTACCGTGCCGTGGTGATCAGAAAGGGCGGCAACGGGATGTTTTTCACAGAAGAAAATAAACTGAATTACCTCTCTTTGCTCAACTGGCACAAGCTGATCGCCAGACACCGTTGGGACTTTTTCTCTTCGGTCGGCGATATGGTCAAGGATCTCCCAAAGGAGCAACGTACCAAGCTCCACACGCTTTTCTGGAACCCTGAGGAAAAGGTTTTGCCGGAAGACTTCTTGAGACTTTTCCGCGTCAATGACTGATCCTCGTCCCTATTCTCGGACAAAGTCGTCTCTCGGTATGGATGTACGCAAGTTTGTCTTCTTTTGTCTTTTGCTCACTCTGATCCTTGCCCGTCCCGCCTTCTCCCAGGTGAAAGGTGCCGTCTCTCTCTCGGGAGTCGTCCGCGACGAGCAGGGAGCGCCTGTCTCGGATGCCATTGTACAGGTCGTGAGCCCCGACGGCAAGGTGCTCTACGGGTATGACCTATCTGCTAAAGACGGGAAGTACGCCCTCTCCGTGAGAATCCCCGCGGGTGGCGAAGCGGTCGTCGTCAGATGCAAACTTCTCGGATATAAAGATTACTCCGACCGGTTTGTTCCTCTTCCCTCTCACTTGGATATTGTACTGAAGGAAAGTAGCGTGACTCTGAGAGAAGTAACCGTGAAAGCAGTCCCGGTGAACCAAAAGGGTGATACCATCAACTACAATGCCTTGTTTCTCTCTTCCAAGGGGGACAATGCACTCGAGGATCTCATTAGGCGCATTCCCGGCGTAAGAGTTGAGGCAAGCGGTAGAATTTTGTACAACGAGAAGCCGATCAATAAGTTCTACATCGAGGGATTGGATCTCCTAAAGAACAAATACACGATTGCCACAAAAAACATCAATCCTGACGATGTGGCCTCCATTTCCGTGTACGAGAATCACGAACCTGTCAAACTGCTTAGAGGTCTATCCAACCAGGATGCGGCCGCACTCGACATAAAGCTCAAAGAGAATGCCAAGCTCAGACCCGTAGGTTATCTGGAGACCGGGGCAGGCATTGGCGAGGGATTCCTCTTCAGGCTGGGCGGATTTGCGCTAAAAGTGTCTCCCGGCAGTCAGCAACTGTACGAACTCAAAGGAGACAACTTAGGGACGAATCTCATAGATGAACTTATGCCCCGTATAACCCTCGCAGGAGATGATGAAGAGCTGCCTATTCGGGGAGTCATACCCGAGAATATAACGGGTTATAGTCCTCCTATCCCTCCCGAGCGGTACAAAAAAGGGTATGGGGCACTGGGCGATTACCACAGCATAGCCAAACTGAGAAATGATGCAGAGCTCTCTCTCAATCTCTCGGTGGGCTACAGTAAAAAGGATATTATGGAGTACAGCAGGGAATCCTATCTCTTGCCCGATCAAAATGTCCCTCTAATCTCGATTGATGATGCCGTGCAGTCTTCGATCGGAGCATGGTCCATAGATGCCGGAATCGAGTACGAGACCAATGACTCTCTGAGGTACCTAAAGAACCGCACCTCCATTGTGGGTGAAGTTTCTGACAACGCCTACGTCATTTCCCGGCGGGTGAACGAAGAGCGGTTTACCCAACGCTTCAGAGCTCCCTATCTCCGTATTCAAAATGACACCCGTTTGCTCTCTCGTAACGGTTTGCGTGTCCAAGGGGTAAGCGGGCGGATTTCCTTTTTGTCCGCTCCCGGGCAGATGCTCAGTATCGAAAGCGGCAATGGCAGTTCCGAGCAGGAGGTGCAGTCCCAAAGGCTGAGTACCTCTTGGAGCAGCTCCTATGTGTTGCCTTTGGGAGGGGCTTGGACATTCGGAGTCAAAGGAGACCTTGGAGGAGCTTTCGATACCCTAAAGACCGGCAGCGACATCGGGGAAAACGATCTCTCCGGTTTTTCTCTTTTTGTCTCACCGTCGCCCTACTTCAGGTATTCCTTTTCCCGGGTATCTTGTGAGCTTGGTACACCTATGGGGTTGCAACTGCTCTATTTTCGCAGTTTGACGGGAGAGAGTGCCAATCCGGGTGTTTACTTCAGCCCGAATGCATACCTTAACGTTTCCTATAAGTTTACCCGTTCGGACAAAATATCCGTGACCGGTGGCACGACGAAGACTTACGGTACTTTACTCGATTTTCTGACGCAACCCATCCATACTTCTTATTATGAGAGACGTACGCTGGGTGCGGGTACGCTTAAAGAAGGTCGCACCTACCGGGGTACGATCAACTGGACCCACAAGGATGTATTGAACGGTCTTCACCTTACTCTGCTCGGCGTGTTGCTTACCGGAGGAAGTGATCAAGTAGTCAGTGACCAAATCACGGAGGATTCGGCTCAAAGCGGTATCGCGGCAGGAAGAAACCGATTCGGAACCCAAAGTCTGAATCTGATCTTTCAAAAAAACTTCTTTGAGCAGAATACGATTTTTCGCCTCAATGGGGCACTTTCAAATTCGTCTTTCTCTCTGATGAGGAATGGACACAATTTTTCGCATAGGTTGCTGAATTGGAACATCGAAACCGTCCTAAGCTCCGACTTCCTGCGACGCAGGATGAATGTCGAACTCCAAGGAAATTATATGGGCAGCCGTTTCCCGAGTATAGAACAAACGGATATGACCCTATTCGGCTACAAAATCCGGCTTAATTTCAACTTCTTGAATAACTGGCTGGTAGGAGGTGTATTCTCTCAAGACTGGGTGGGTAATCGCCGCGATGGGTTTAACCGTTTTGATAATTTAGAGGCTTTTCTGAGATGGTCAAAAGGTAAATACAGGATTCAGCTCTCCGGCAACAACCTTACCGGTAACGACGCGTTCTCGTCCGTCACGGCGGGAATGGGTGTGATGAGAGTCCATTCTGTCACATTGAGACCGAGGGAGGTGGTTCTCACTTTCCGTATGATGTTCTGACGATCCCTGAAATCCGGTACGTACCGGAAGGTTCTCTTTGGTCTGTGTCTCTTGGATGTCCCGGTACGTGTCTCGGGATTGCCTCGGTACGACCGAAATCAATTGTCTTTTGGAACGGGTACGGGATGGTCGGTGCGGATATCGGAAGCGTCCGGTGCGGTCGCCTCCGGCAGGGTAGCGTGGATGAAGTAAACCTGACCTTTGCCGAGTGCCGTCTCGACTCCCGAGTGGAGGTCGTAGCTTGTGACGTTCACGGTCAGAAGGTAGTCTTTGGTTTCGTCGACGGATTCTATCCCGAACGCACTCCACGGGAGGACGATCTCGTGTTCCTTAGTCGTCAGGACGAGGTTTGAGCCATTGGCAAGGTCGATGTTTTCGGCTTTCGTGGAGGCGTAAACGGCGAAGAGTCCGCGAGGGGTCTCCATATCAGCCTCCCACTTGATCCTCAGCCCGTCCGCCTCGCGCTTCAGCTCAGTGATCCTTGGTGCGGTCTCGAGTGTGACGGTGTCGAGAAGCCCGGAGAGGGGACGCTGAGGGAGGGCATCTTTCTTGAAGTTTTCGTCTCTCAGTCTCCTGTATCTGACGGTGCCGGGACGCTCTATCTGATCTGTCCGGAAGTAGCACATCCCCATCAGCGTGCTGTCGGCTTGGACGAGAGTGGTCTGGTCGAGGATTTCGCGGTCGAGCCAGTCTCCTTCATTTGGTAGGACGCGGTAGGCGCCGATGCCTATGAGTACGGGGACGGAGTCCATCACGCTCTTCCACTGCTTGATGATGGGCCAAAAACTCTCCCCTCTGCGGTAGAGCATCGGGACAATGAAGTCGATGGCGCCCTCTTTCGCCCACTGCACGGGATCTTGCTGTACGGCTCCGAAGGCGTTCCAACCGATCTCCTCGTCGTAGCCGGGAACCCGGCTCTTGTAGGTGCCGATGACGGCGGCAGAGAGCTGGGCAAGTGAGTCCGCTTCGTGAACCGTGTCGTGGATGCCTTTGACGACTTTCGTGATGTTGTTCCTCCGCCAAGCTTCATAGGAGAGCGGCGTTTGCACCCGGTCATAGTCCTTGCGGTCTATCTTGCCGAGGGTGTTCTCCGGGTAGCGGATGTAGTCGAGGTGGATGCCGTCAAGGTCGTAATTATCCAGAAGTTCCTTGGATATGGCTTTGAGGTGCTCTGTGGTACGCGGGTCAGCGGGATCCATATAATAGGTGCCGTTGTAGGTGAGGACGCTGCCGGGGTGACGGGCTGCAAAATGGCGGTTGCCGAGCTTGAGCTTATTGCTCCTATTGCCGACCGGGATCGCCACGACCCATGCGTGGATGCTCATACCCCGCTTCCGACACTCGTCAATGGCGAACTTCAGCGGGTCGTAGCTCAAGTGTCCGTCTTCCGAAAAGTAGAGATTTACGGGCTCAATCTCGGAGGGGTAGATCAGATCGCCCCGTCCCCGCACTTGGAGGAATACCGTATTGATGCCGAGATCTTGGAGATGGTCAAGGGTGCGCTCAAGCTCTCTTCTTTGCGAAGAGGGGCTTGTGGAGCTCGGCCAGTCCAGTCCGTAGATGGTCGTGAGCCATGCCGCGCGTGTCTCGTATTTCTTGGCAGATATTTGTGCCGAAAGGGGCGCAAAATCAAAGACAATAAGGGTGAGAAAAAGTGCAAAAAAGAGCTTTTTCATCGCCGTAGTCAGCTGAAAGAGATGTGGTCGATGAGGCGCACTTCCCCGCAGTAGACGGTGATGGCACCCACGGGCTCTGCGGAGTCCGTCCAGTCTGAGATCTCTTCGAGCGTCTTGCCGTCGCAGATGCTGAAATACTCTACCTGTAGGAGGGGATTGGCATTAAGTTCACGCACCACGAAGTCGTGGACTTCGCGTACGCTTTTACCTTCACCTTTGAGCCTTTTACCCTCCTTGAGCATAGCGTAGATCAGGGGAGCTGCCTGCCTTTCTTCGGGAGAGAGACGTCGGTTGCGCGAGCTCATCGCAAGGCCGTCTTCTTCGCGCACCACGGGGCAGGAGACGATTTCGATGCCTTGGAGGTCTTCGGAGACTTCGATCATCCTTTTGATGACGGCAATTTGCTGGAAATCCTTGAGCCCGAAGTAGGCTTTGTCGGGCATTACGAGACGGAAGAGCTTGCTCACGACCCAGACAACGCCCCGGAAGTGTCCGGGGCGGAAAGCGCCTTCCTGCACTTCTGCCACTCTGCCCAAAGGGAGCTCGGGAGCTTTTTCGCCTTCCGAGTACATCACTTCGGGGGTGGGCAAAAAAGCGATGTCCACTCCCGCGTCTTCGAGCAAACGGAGGTCGTCGGCTTCGTTGTGGGGATAGGTGCGGAGGTCTTCGGGGTTATTGAACTGAGTGGGGTTCAAGAATACGCTCACCACGGTGAGGTCGCATTCGCCAACCGACCTTTTGATGAGGCTGCGGTGTCCGGCGTGGAGTCCGCCCATAGTGGGGACGAAACCGACGGTCTTTCCTGAGGGGTTCTCTTTGCGGTAAGCGGTAATCGCTTCCGTTAGGAGCGATGGGATCCTTAATATCTTCATTTTGTATGCGGAAAATCTTAGTGCCGTATTTTTCTTGGAGGTGTGTCAAAAGTGTTTTTCTCCGAAAAACACTTTTGACACACCCTCTTTGGTTGCAAATGTACCCCTTTTATGAATACATCTCCGTCTGTGCGGCACTCTTGGAGCGCGTTCGGACGACGACTCCGGTCTCGGACGGAGTTTTTAACACTTTCTATGTCCCCCGATTTGTCCCCCTCGTGTGTCATACAAATAGAGCCCTGTATGGATAAGGCTTCAAATTCTGTAGAAATCACCCATTCCCATTCCATTCCAATGGAAGAAATCAAAATAGATAAAGATAGATTAAGACGCCTTTTGGTCGCCAAGAGGCTCGACATAGCTTCCGACGAAGAGCTTCGGGAGCTCGAGACTTTGCTCGCCCGTGACGCGGAGATGCAAAAGGTCGACGAAGCACTCTCCGAGGATAGGCACGTCTCCAAGAGGTACTATTCCCGCCTTTGGCAACAAGGGAAGCTGTCCCGAAAAAGCGTCTTCCTCTCCTCTCGCTCGCGCCGCAGATCTTGGGGCATAGCCGCGGCAGCGGTGGCAGTAGTGCTTTTCGGACTTACGCTCTGGCTGAATAACGGCAGAGAAGTGGCCACTCCGGGTGCCGTCGTCGCCTTGAACGCGTCTCCGGAGCAAGGTGCGGTTTCTTTCCCCGAAGAAATAAAGCCCGTACTCAAGACATTGGACCTTTCCAAAAAGGATGCGCTTC
>JASBZK010000018.1 GCA_029983505.1 Porphyromonas sp. | reverse complement strand
CAGCCACCCGGCGTTGTATCCGGCAAGCGAAGTGTCCCGCCTGTCGAAAATGAGGGCGCGGATCTCGCTCTCGAAATGATCCCAAAACGGCGCCATGCCGTAGCCGCTCCTTAGGGCGTGTTCGAGTTTGTGCCGCCAGTCGCCGTGCTCGGATATGGTGATTTCAGAGACGGGCGGTGGCGGGTACCCGAACTTCGCGACCGGTACCGTAAAAGGCTCTACTCCGCCTGCCGTCATCAAGAGGGTCCTATTGCGGAGCGTCTGTTTCCGGTAAGGCTCACGGAGATCGATGCCCACCTCCCCGGCTTCAGTGGCCGAAATGAGGGCGAGGTACCCCACAGAGGGGCAAAAGGAAGAGGGGAGGAGTATCAATCGGCGGAGGGCTTTTTGAGGAATCGATCCCAGCGGAACCCGCCCTTGAAAAACGGCTTATTTTTGTCTATCGAGATCCAAATCAAGACGGGTTTGCCCACGATGTGGTCTTCGGGGACAAAGCCCCAAGCCCTGGAGTCCGCGGAGTTGTGCCTATTGTCGCCCATCATAAAGAAGTAATCCATCCCGAAGGTGTATTCGGAAGCCGGTTTGCCGTCAATGAGGATGTCCGAACCCTTGACTTCGAGGGCGTGGCCTTCGAAGTTGCGTATGACGCGTTCGTAGAGTGGCAGATTTGAGCGGGTGAGCTTCACGGTAGCGCCTTTTTTCGGAATCCATATCGGGCCGTAATTGTCTCTCGTCCATCCGAAACCGGCACCAAGCGGGTAGGTGGTGAACTGATCCGGAGAGGGATCCGGCTCTACGACGATTTTTTTGACCGCACTGTGTTTCTCAAGCTTGGCGAGCATACCGCGGGTGAGCGGGAAGTGGTAGACCATCCCGTAGCCCGGCACGCTACCCGTGGTGTCCGGCTCCAGACGGAGTGCCCGGTAGAGGGGAAGGTAATTTGGGTCTGAGCCATCGAGAACGAAGATGTCGTCCTTGGAGATGCCCAGTTTGTCGAGCTCATCGGAGGAAAAAGTCCCTCCCTTGGTTTGAACGAAATAATTGAGCTGGGCTTCTTTCGGCCACGGCCGGGGCTCGCCGTTGATGATAAGCGTGTTTGCTTTCACTTGGAGCGTGTCTCCCGGCATCCCGACGAGTCGCTTCACGTAGTGATCCCGCATATCCACGGGGCGGTAGACGATTTCGCCAAACGTCTCTCTGTCACCCCAAATCCGCTCTCGTCCGTACCGGGATACCAGAGTGTAGTAGTCGGGGTTAAGAACCTTGGTGGGGACAGTGTCTCCCGCGGGGAAGTTGAAAACGACGATGTCGCCCCGCTTGATGTCCTCGAATCCTTTCAGCCGGCGGTAGGGCAGTTTGATGGCTTCAGAAAAGGACTTCGCGCCGGTGCCGGGGATCCGGTTATGCACGAGAGGCAGCGCCAGAGGCGTCATCGGGACACGGGGACCGTAGTTCACTTTGCTGACGATCAAGTGGTCTCCCACGAGGTTCGTTTTTTCAAGGGACGAAGTGGGAATCTTGAACATTTGAAGAAAGAAAAGGTTGAGTACACTGACGAGGATAAGTACCACGACGATGTCCTCAATGAGACTCATAGTACTCCGTACCGCTTTGCTCTGTGATTTCTGCCACCACCGCCAAGGAATGAGGCAGGAGATGTACAGGTCAAAGAAAAAGAGAAGTAGGAGGACAAAAAGCCACCAATTACCGAGCCAGAGGCAAAATGCGAGCGAAGCGGCAGTCCAGAGGACAAACGAGATCCAGTCTCTTTTGGTTACGGTGCCGGGGATGATTTTTCTATGCATAATTTGGATCGCCTTCTTAGAGTTTTCCCATTAAGTCGGACATACCGAAGACACCCTTTTTCCCGCGTACAAATTCGGCCGCCAGTACAGCTCCTTTTGCCAAGCTTTCACGGCTCAGGGATTCGTGCTCGATGCGTATGGCTTCGACACCCGGACTTAGAAATTCGACGCGGTGAATACCGGAGACTTCACCCTCGCGAACCGATTTGATGAGGAGTGTTTCGTCCGCATCTGCTCCGAGATCCGGTGCAGGTTCGGTGGATAAGTAGGCTTTTACCAAGCTCTTTCGGTCAAGCATACCGAGGATGTCCTCTTTGGCGACTGTGAGCGCGGTGCCACTGGGGTAGTCGAGCTTGTGGATGTGATGCACTTCTTCCATCGAGACCCCGGAGAAGTCGGGGAATGCGTTCATACGGGCTGACAGCTCCCGTACGAGGAGGCGGAAGAGGTAGACCCCTATGCTGAAGTTGGAAGCATAGAAGAGCGCTCCCTTCTTTTCATTGACTTTCGTCACGACTTCGTCCCAGCCTTTGTCCAGCCAGCCTGTGGTGCCGGACACGATCGGGAACCCGAGATCGAGGACACGGAGGATGTTATCCCGCGCTTCATTCGGTCGGGTGAATTCGACGACTACATCCGTGTCTGCGGGGATTTCGTCCCCGGACCAGCCTTCGGAGAGCTTCGCGGCAATTTCGTGTCCGCGGCCTGTCGCAACTGCTTCGACGGCCTTACCCATTTTTCCGTAGCCTAATAGAGTCAGCTTCATTTTCTTGTCGGTTATTTCAGGAAAGAGAGTCCGGAGGTGCGGATCGAGACGCTTTGGCCGGCGTTGTCCAGGAAGAGGATGCGGAGCGTGCCTTCCATCGGTCTCGGGAAAACGATAGTCCGGGGGATGGGGTTATTGATGATATTGTCAAACTCGTCCTCTTGGATCAAGTTCCCTTTTCCGTCCATCACCCTGTAGCGCGTGACCGTATTACCGTCTTCGGGGGTGAATACGAACCCCTTAAACGGAGTGAAGAGCTTGACCGAAAGGGCTTTGTCACTCCTTGCAGAAGCCTCCCATCCTTCACCCATCGGCGCGCCCTGAGGCTCGTCCGCGGCGTACTCCGTGATCAGTACCGGCACCTTAAAAGCCCCGACGCGGAGGTGATGCACGTCCCCACGCCGCCCGGTAATCGTGACCTTGATTTTGGAAGCCTGAAGCGGACCGCCGTCTGCAACGATGATGCGCTTGTACCCGACTGTGGTTCCCTTGCCGAAAGGCTGCCAAGTGTCACCGACGAGGGCTTCGATGTCGAATGACTCGATGCGTTGCCCCTTGGTGATGTCCTCTTGGAGCATCACTGCATCAAAGGGCTTAGTGGGGTCTATGTCTATGGTCAAGACGGGCTTTTCGGCGGAATTGTCTATGGCGTAGGGTTTCTTCTGGGTCGTTATTTCCGAGGTGTTGAATGCCTTTACAAAAGCCCCAAACTCCCGTATCCTTTGGACGTCTTCATCGGAGAGGCGACCGGCGGGGGTGGGGGGGATGTTGAGGAGGAGAGTGGAGTTCATACCCACGGAGCTGAAGTAGATATTGGCCAGCGTGGCGAGTGTCTTAGGCGCCTCCGTGGGGTGGTAAAACCAGCCCGGACGGATGGAGGTGTCGACTTCGGAGGGGTACCAAAAGAGCTCCCCTGCCTTGACGAGCAGGTCGCGGCTTCCAAGGTCGGCGGAGGTGGGCTTGATACCCAGTGCGGTCATTATACTGTCCGCTTGGGGTAGAGATTGGGGCGCGAGTGGGGTGACGCTCCACTCGGTTTCTCGTCCGAGTCCGCGTTCGTTGCCCACCCATCTGACGTCTGTCCCCATAATGGCGGTTACCGCTTTGGGTTGGAGTTCGTGGATGAGCGAGAGGACGGCATCCCAGTCGTAGATTTGTTTTTTGCCGTTGGGTCCTTCGCCATTTGCTCCGTCGAACCACACTTCGTCGATTTGACCGTAATTGGAGAGCAGTTCCCGGAGTTGCTCGAGGTAAAGCTTATTGTAGACCTCTCCAGTGCCGTATGAGGGGTTGTTGCGGTCCCAGGGGGAGAGATATACGCCGAGCTTCATACCGTATTTGTCGCAGGAGGACTTGAGGCCGGCCATCACGTCACCTTTGCCGTCTTGCCAAGCGGGAGAGAAGCGGACGGAGTGCTCTGTCGTCTTGGTGTCCCAGAGGCAGAACCCGTCGTGGTGCTTGGCTGTGAGGATGACCATTTTGAAGCCCGCGTCACTGAGCTCTTTGACCCACTGATCGGTGTCGAGGTTCGTGGGGTTATAGAGCTTCGGATCCTCCGAGCCGTCGCCCCATTCCCGTCCCGTGAACGTATTCATCCCGTAGTGGATGAAAGCGGTGAGCTCGAGTTGCTGCCAAGCGAGCTGTGCTTCGGAGGGGGTAAGCCTGGAAGCGATGCTCACTTTTTCGGCCAAGTCGGCATTCGGGGGAAGGACGACGTGTTGGGTAAAAAGTTCCTCTTTGACCTGAGCCGAGGAACCGCATGAGGCAAGAACGGACGCAGCCAAGAGCGCGTAAAACGGGGTGACGATATTCATTTTCCTTCCGGGGTTCGCTTGAGATTGCGTATAAGATAAAAGAGTGCAGGCAGTGTGACTATGGAAGTCGCTACCACGAAGAGCAACTGCCCCGTCGTCGCAGAGGCCGGGTCTCCCATAAAGAGATCCTGCAGTCCGGTCGTCCTGTATAGGACGTAGACGAAGAGGTTATTGAGGGCATGCAGCAGCACGGCCATAGGGATGCCGCCATAGAGCGCGACATATCCGAGGACAGCGCCCATCAAGAGACGTGCCAAAAGCCCCGTCCACTCGAAGTGCACAAGACTGAAGACAAGCGCCACCGCCCAGACCCAGAGGTGGGTATGCCCCGATCGGGATACCAACCAGCCCATAAGTCCGCCGCGGAAAAAGTACTCTTCGGAGAATGGCGCGACAACCGTCAGAAAGAGGGCGACAAGGAGGATACCGACGGGACGACTCTCGCCGAGCAGCATCAGGGTCTCCTTTTCCACAGCTTCCTGAATAGGCTTCAGTGCGTCCGGTATCTGCACCCCGGCCATAACCCATCCGAGTAGCGAGACGGCGGGAAGCATCAGGAGCAGTAAAACCACCGCCTTGGCTGCCTTTCCGACCGAGAGCTTCGGTCGGGTAAAGTCTGCGAAAAAAGGGAGCCTCTTAGCCCGGAAATAGGCGCGAAGCACCACCGGGGGGAGCAGAAACGAAGAGAGGCTGATCCAGATGCCGGAGAGCAGTTTCCTCAGAATCTCGTCTTGGACGACGAGATTCGTGAGCGGGACGAAAAACATCCCTGCGAATATGCCGAAGAGAATCGCCAGCCCGATAAGCATCACAAGGCTGCCGAAAGCGGGCGCACTCTTGGTGTCGTAGCTTGATGAGATCTGTGCCATAGTTATTCTGTCTGAGGGATATGAGTTTATTTCGTCTTTCAGTCTTTCAGTCTTTCAGCTCTTCCGGCCTTAAGCCCTCTTTCCCGGGGGGTACGTACCGGGCGTTTGCCGAGACACGTACCGGGCGTCTGCCGAGACACGTACCAAGGAGAGTGCGAGATACAGACCAAAAACAAGGGCCGAATTGCGCCAATGCTCAAAGGGCAAATGAGCCCCTTTGGTGCCCTCTTTCCCGGACTTTCTCCTTCCGGCAGCAGAGAGCGTTATTTCTTTCTCTGCTGCTCTTTCAGTTTCTGCTCCTGGAGCTTCTGGGCTTCTTCGAGCCGCTGCATCCATTTGCTCTTCTTCTTGGGCTTCTTTTGGTTTTCCTTAAGCTCTGCGAGTACCTTATCTTCGTCGATCGCCCACTTGAATGCCTGTGTCTGGATGATGCTGATGAGCATGGAGAGGAGGTAGTAGTAGGAGAGGGCGGCAGCGTTGTTATTGAGGAACGTGAAGAGCATAATGGACATAAAGATCGTCATGAAGAGCATCAGTTTCTTCTGGCTCGGATCGGCTGCGCCGCTCATCGCCTGCGTGATTTGCATATAGACGACTTGGGTCACCGTCATCAAGAGACAGAAGAGCGCCAAGTGGTCGCCTATGAAGGGGATATTGAAGCCCCAATTGATGACGTCGTCATAAGTACTGAGGTCCTTGGCCCAGAGGAAGCTCTCGCCGCGGAGGTTGATACTCGTGGGGAAGTACTGGTACATCGCGATGAGGAACGGCATCTGCAGAAGCATCGGCAGGCAGCCGCCCATCGTGTTGACCCCGGCGGACGAGTAGAGCTCCATCGTCTTTTTCTGGCGCTCCATCATCTGGTCGTCACCCGGGTACTTGGCGTTAATCTCGTCGACCATGGGCTTGAGGACGCGCATCTTTGCCTGGCTCTTGAAGGTCTTCCAAGTGAAAGGGCTCAAGATGAGTTTGATGAGTACCGTCATAATGAGGATGATGACCCCGTAGTTGGTCAGGTACTTTTCCAGAAAGTTGAAAAGGGGCACAATCAGCCACACGGTGATGAAGCGGAACCACGAACCCATATCGACCACGTGTCCGAGCGAAGTGCCGTTGTCGAGCTCTTTGTCGATTTTGTGGAGTAGGGCGTAATCGTTAGGTCCGGAGTAGATGGTCAGCTTTACGGGAGCGGTACCTTCGATGGGGAGGATGAACTTGGCGTCCATATTCTTAATCCGTCCGGTGCCTTTGTCCTTGAACACCTCCTGATTCATCGAGACCCCTTCAAGGCCTTTGTCCGCGTAGAAGATGGTGGAGAAAAACATATCGCGGAAAGCGATCCACTGCAGAGGCGTCCCAGTCTCCACGGCATCGCTCTTGCCGGTGTTCATCTTCTCGACACTTCCCCCGTCCGTGTATTGGTAAGCGAAGCCGGAGTAACGCTGTTCGGAAGACTCGCTCTTCTCGTTTTGGTAAATGGGAATCTCTACCGCCGCATCCAAGTAAGACGCGTTTGGCGCAAGCAGGGAGGCAAAGTCGCCCGTGCCGGACACTTCCATATCCACACGATACTTGTCCCTGAGGGTGTAGAGGATATCGAGCGTACCTCCGTTAGAGGCGGGTGCGGAGAATCGCACTTGATTTTGTCCCGTCTTCTCGGTACGGAAGTAGAGGTCGCCTGTGTTGATGACACGGTTCGTCTTGGTGATGAAAGTGAATCCCATCTTCGCGTCATTCGGTCTGATGAGGCGAATGGGTTCACCTTTGTAGTCCCGATGCTTCGAGAGCTCTGTGCTTACGAGACGGGCACCTTTTGAGGAAAAAGTAAACGAGACGGAGTCGTTGGACAGGGTGACGGTCTCTTCCGTCCCCGTGGCTGCCCCGGCCATCTCCCCGTATTCCTTGCGGCTTTCCGCTAAGAGCATCGAGTCTTTTTGAGCCTGTGTGAGTGTGCTGTCGCTTAGGAACGCGGGGGAAGTGGTGGGATGGTCTTTGGCTTCACTTTCTGCCAAGCGTACTTTCTCGGCTTCTGCCGCCGTCACGGCGGCGATAGAGTCATTGTAACGCTTTTGGAGGGCTGTCTCCTCTTCACTCGGACGACCGAGCCACGTGAAAATCACGATGACGACGCCCATCAGGATGAGACCTATGATCGAGTTTTTGTCCATCTAATGTATTTTGGTGTCTGGATAAGAATTGCGTGACAGGGGCGTACTTACTTGCCTTCCTTCTCGCCACGGTACTTCACGGCCTCTTTGATGAAGGAGAGGAAGAGTGGGTGGGTGTGCAGGACGGTGGACGAGTACTCGGGATGGTACTGGGTGCCGAGGTACCAGCGTTTGTCCGGGAGCTCGAGTACTTCGACGAGTTCGCTGTGGGGGTTGCGTCCGGAGAGACGGGCTCCGGCTTTCTCGAAAGCTTCGGCGTACTTCTCGTTGAACTCGTAGCGGTGGCGGTGGCGCTCTTTGATGTGCGTGGTGCCGTAGGCTTTGGCAGCGAGGCTGTCGGGAAGAAGCTCGCAGTCGTAGGCGCCCAGTCTCATCGTCCCGCCGAGGTCTATGATCGCTTTTTGGCTCTCCATAAGGTCGATGACGGGATCTTCGCACTTCTCGTCAAACTCGGTACTATTGGCATCCTGCAGTCCGAGGACGTTGCGGGCAAATTCGATGCTCATACACTGCATCCCGAGGCAGATGCCGAGGGTGGGGAGGTCTCTCTCCCTGCAGTACTTGAGGGCAGTCAGCTTCCCTTCGATGCCGCGGCTTCCGAAGCCGGGTGCCACGACTACGCCGTCAAGACCTTCGAGTAGGCTTGCGACGTTGTCTTCGCGTATGCCTTCGCTCTGTATGCGGACAATATTTACTTTTCGGTCGTTGTAGACGGAGGCCTGATGCAGGGCTTCGTCGATGGACTTGTAGGCGTCTTGTAGCTCCACGTATTTGCCGATAAGGCCTATTTTTACCTCTTCGGTTACTTTGTTTTGCTTGTCCAAGTAGTGCATCCAGTCGTCCATCTGAGGCTCGGTGGTCGCGGGCAGGTTGAGCTGTCGGATCACTTCGTCGTCCATCTTCTGCTCGTGCAGCATCAGCGGCACTTCGTAGATGCTCGGCACGTCGTAAGATTGAATGACGGCGGAGGGAGAGACGTTTGTGAAGCGGGCGACTTTATTGATGAGGTCCTGGTTGAGCTTTATTTCGGTACGGAGGACGAGCATATCCGCCTGGATGCCTTCCTCTTGGAGCTGCTTGACGGAGTGTTGCGTGGGCTTGGTCTTGAGCTCTTTGGCCGCTTTCAGATAAGGCACGTAGGTGAGGTGGATGACCATACAGTTCTCGTCGCCGAGCTCCATCTTGAGCTGGCGGACGCTTTCGAGGAAAGGCAGGGACTCGATGTCTCCGACGGTGCCTCCGATCTCGGTGATGACGAAGTCGTAGTCGCCCGAGGTGCTGAGCCTCTTGACACACCGTTTGATTTCGTCGGTGATGTGCGGCACGACTTGCACGGTCTTACCGAGGAAGTCGCCTTTGCGTTCGCGCTCGATGACGGTCTTGTACACGCGTCCCGTGGTGACGTTATTATTGCGAGAAGTGCGGATGTCGAGGAAACGCTCGTAGTGACCGAGGTCGAGGTCGGCTTCGTATCCGTCTTCTGTGACGTAACACTCTCCGTGCTCGTAGGGGTTGAGGGTGCCGGGGTCAATGTTGATGTAGGGGTCAAATTTTTGGTTCGTTCCCTTCAGTCCTCTTGAAATGAGTAGTTTGCCGAGAGACGCGGCGACGATTCCTTTCCCGAGGGAGGAAACAACGCCCCCCGTCACGAAGATGTACTTAGTATCCTTTTTCATCACTCTTTGCGTGCGTATATTTGATGGTATTGTTGTCAAATTTCGGAAGTGTCCGGTCAGAGCCTGCGCTCCACAGATCTACGCAAAGATACCAAATGCAAATAGGAATATAAAGCCCCCTTGAGCACACGGGTTATTTTTGCACAGACCGGGAGGAAGACGAGACACAGACCAAGGAGGTGGCGAGATACGGACATAGAGCAGCGCGAGATACGGACATAGAATGGCGCGACTTTGGGGACAGGAAAGCGTGCCGCCACCAAAAACAAAATCGGACAAGGGTTGTTTTCTTAGAGAAGGGGAGTGGCAGAGTAGAGAGCAAATATTTTCGACACACCAGTATACGACACACTATCACAATGACACAAGGTACGTCCGATATCGCCGTAATCGGCTTGGCAGTAATGGGGAGCAATCTCGCCCGTAATCTCGAAAGGAACGGCTTTACCGTCTCCGTCTATAACCACACACTGAGTACTGTGGATCGCTTTATGACCGACTACGGTGAGGGACACCGATTCAGTCCGCACAAGGACTACGCTTCGCTCGTCGCCTCTCTGAAGCGGCCGAGGAAGATTTTGCTGATGATCAAAGCCGGCTCTCCCGTAGATATGGTAGTCGAGCAACTGCTTCCGTACCTGGAAGAGGGCGACATCATCATCGACGGAGGTAACTCCAACTACCAAGACACGGAGCAGAGAGTGGCTTACCTCAGAGAGAAAGGCATCCATTTCGTCGGCTCCGGTACGAGCGGCGGAGAAGTGGGCGCCCTGGACGGTCCCTCCCTGATGCCCGGCGGCGCTCCCGAAGCGAAAGATGAAGTGGTGCCTATCCTACAGAAGATAGCCGCGAAAGCACCCAACGGCGATCCCTGCTGTGAGTGGATCGGCTCCGGCGGCGCGGGTCACTTCGTGAAGATGATCCACAACGGCATCGAGTACGGCGATATGCAGCTGATCAGCGAGGCTTATTATGTGATGAAAAATATCCTCGGGAAGTCCAACGAGGAGATGGCGGATATATTCTCGAAGTGGAACAAGGGTCCTCTGGACAGCTACCTTATCGAGATCACTTCCGAGATCCTCAGACGTAGAGACCCCGAGGCTCCGGAGGACTACTTAGTGGATAAGATTTTGGATGCAGCGGGGCAGAAGGGGACCGGTAAGTGGAGTGTCCACACTTCGCTTGATTACGGCATACCGCTTAACCTCATCTCCACGGCTGTGTACGAGAGAAGCCTTTCATCACTGAAAGACCTCAGGGAAGAGGCGCACAGAGCTTACGGACTGAGGCTCGTCCCCGAGGCGCCCAAGGGGGACCTTGTGGCGATGCTCGAGAAGGCACTTTATGCCAGCAAGCTTGTGAGCTATGCCCAAGGCTTCCAACTGATGCAGGAAGCAGGGAAGGAAAAGGGTTGGGAGCTCGACCTCGCGGCACTGGCCCGTATCTGGCGCGCGGGGTGCATCATCCGGAGTAAATTTCTCGACAAAATCGATGAGGCCTATAAGCGTAATCCCAAGCTCGAAAACCTGCTTCTTGACGAGTACTTCAAGAGCGAAGTCCTTGAGGCACTCGACGCTTGGCGCGAAGTCGTCGCCTTGGCGGCTAAGAGCGGTCTTGCCCTGCCGGCGATGAGCAGTGCGCTCAATTACCTCTACTCCCTTACTTCCGACCGTCTGCCGGCGAATATGCTCCAAGCCCAGAGGGACTTTTTCGGCGCCCACACTTTCGAGAGGGTGGACAGGGAGAGAGGCGAGTTTTTCCACGAAGACTGGGAGCACACCGGATCCGAGTTCACAAGTAAATCGTACACGGTATAAAGGGGGCATTTTTCTATGAAAGAAGCAACATTCATTCCCTCTGCCGTCCTCCCCGATGCCCTGATACTGGTTATCTTCGGGGGCTCGGGAGACCTCACCAAGCGGAAGCTAATGCCTTCGCTCTACCAACTGTACCGCAAGGGCAAGATGCCCCCACGCTTCGCAATCGTGGGCTCCGGCCGGTCCGAATACAGTGACGAAGACTACCAATCCTACATCGCCGAGAACTTAAAAAAATACCTCCCCGGCGAAGAGTACGACGGAAGTAAGGCGGAGGAATTTGTCTCACACCTCCGGTACTACGCTATGTCTCCCACGGACAGAGAAGAGTATCCGGGATTCAAGCAGTACCTCTCCATCGTGGACGGAGAGATAGAGAACCCCGGCAACTACATCTTTTACCTCGCCACTCCCCCCGAGCTCTATGGAGTGATTCCTCAGAATCTCCAAACCGTAGACCTTAACCGGGGAGAAGCACACGGCAAAGAGAACCTCAGGCGTATCGTCATCGAGAAGCCTTTCGGTACAGATCTCGAGAGTGCGCTCAAGCTCAATAAACTCTATCAGGGGATTTTTGAGGAAGACCAGATGTTTCGCATGGACCACTACCTGGGTAAGGAGACGGCGCAGAACATCCTCGCCCTCCGCTTCGCTAATGGTATCTTCGAGCCTCTCTGGAACCGCAATTACATCGACAGAGTGGAGATCACGGCGGTGGAGAATATGGGCGTGGAGAAGCGCGGCGGGTACTACGACCACGCCGGTGCCCTCCGGGATATGGTCCAGAACCATCTCTCCCAGCTTTTGGCGCTCGTGGCGATGGAGGCTCCTGCATCGTTTGACGCCGGATCTTTCCGGGACGAAGTGGTAAAAGTCTACCGGTCCATGAGAAAATTCAGTCCCGAAGACATCCGAAATAATGTGATCAGGGGACAGTATGTCGAGAGCCACGTCGGGGAAAACACCTTGAAGGGGTATAGAGAGGAAGATAAGGTAGACCGGGAGAGCAGGACGGAAACGTTCGTGGCTCTGAAAGTGTTCCTCGACAATTGGCGCTGGGAGGGAGTGCCCTTCTATATCCGCACGGGCAAACAGATGCCTACCAAAGTGACCGAAATCGTCGTGCACTTCAAGAGTGCGCCGCACCTCATATTCGGCTCCTCGGACGGCAAGGCCGTACCCAATACGCTTACGATACGGATCGCGCCCAACGAGGGGGCGACCCTGAAGTTCGGGATGAAAGTACCGGGGTCCGGCTTCGAGATTAAGAAAGTCTCGATGGACTTTACGTACGACAAGCTCGGAGGGGTCCCTACGGAGGATGCTTATTCACGGCTCTTGGAGGACTGCATGCTTGGCGATCCCTCGCTCTTCACCCGTAGTGATGCGGTCGAGTTCAGTTGGCGCTTCTATGACCCGATACTGAATGAGTGGCAGACGCACAACGACGAGATCCCGCTCTACGGCTATCCGGCGCGGACTTGGGGACCGAAAGAAAGCGACCGTCTCCTTGAGGACGGTACTTCTTGGACGAACCCCTGCCGCAACTTGACGGACAACGACATTTACTGCGAACTTTGACCTACTCCGGATGAATACAAAAGATATCTATGTCGGGGCTTCCCCCGAAGAAGTGGCCGCGTTGATTACGGGCAAAATGGTCTCTTTGGCCCGCTCTTCTAAGCACCCCGTTCATATTGCGCTGAGCGGCGGATCCACTCCGGACACGCTTTTTGCCTACTGGCGGAAGCGCCCGAAGGATGAACTTAAAAACTTGGGGGTACGCTTCTGGTGGGTGGACGAAAGGCTTGTCCCCGAAGAAAGTACGGAGAGCAATTTCGGCAATGCGTATCGGCATTTTTTCGGTCCGGAAGAGTATCCGTCCGAGCTCCTGCATCCGATTACGTACCGCCCGGAGCTCTCTTCGGAAGAGGCGGCACGAGCATACGACGCGGAAGTTCGGGCGGATATGTCCGCAAGAGGTGCTTCTGTCCCCTTCGATCTCGTAATCTTGGGGGTAGGGGACGACGGACACACCTCTTCCCTTTTTCCCGGACAAGACCTCTTTGAAAGGAAGGCGTACTACATTTCGAGCGTTAATCCCTACAATGGCGTCCTTCGGGTGGCGCTTTCTTATGGCGGGATTCTGTCTGCGCCTGAAGTCCTCTTTCACGTCCTTGGGGAAAAGAAAAGGGATATTTTGGCGCGCGTTACAAGTCCCCGGGATGAGGCAGATGCCGCCCTTCCTGCAGCTTTTGTGATGAAGCGGGCAGGACGCGTCAGTGTCTTTACGGACATAGAGCTATGAGCGTGGGGTCGCACGGGTATTGGGGGCTCATCAATCCGGCTTTCTTTTGGCTGTTTTTTGTTCCGCCCTTTCTCGCCTATGCCTTGGGCTTTTATCCGGGTATCATAGGGGCGTGTGTAGCGACCTCTGTCTGTGCGTTTTTGCTCTTTCGTCAGCCGGACAGACCGTTCAGTACCCTATTCTACGTCGTCCCTCTCTTGGCTCTTTTTGCCGCGTACGTCCTTCAGGTGAAATATGCTTTGGTGTCTCTCTTAGCCGCCAATATCTGGATGAATTTTGCCGTCTTTTTCCCTATCGGCAAAAGTGCCTCCAGGATCCGTGAGAGCCTTTTTGCTTCGCGCCTTCTCGGGCTGTTTTTCATTCTTTATATCGCTACGCTCATCTTGGCGGATATCAAGTGGATGGACAGCCCCGTGTATCTCGGGTGGTTGCCTGCGCTTTTCCCTGTGCTCGTGTATGCGGCCCTTGTGCTTCGTAATTATTTTAAGCCGATGCAAAGGGAAGTGGTTTCGCTTCTCCCGATTGTCCGCATAGCTGTCGTCAGGGGAGACAAACTATTGGTGCGCTGCGGGGCGGACTCCGAAGTCGATCTGCCGTTTTCGTTTCCGGTTCATCCCGGAGAGGCACCCTATGAGGTGGCGGAGCAAAAGTTGCAAAGGCTTACGAGACGTGTCCCCAAGTTCCTTTTGAAATACCGTGAGAAGACTTCGGAGGGCGAGCACGTGGTCTTCCTTTTCGTCCTCAATCTGAAGCACGGCGAAAACTTCGACGATGTATGTTGTGCCGAGAATGAGTGTACCTTCCTCAGCCCGGAGCAGCTTGGCACTGTAGCGATGTCCCGGCAGCTGAGGGAAGAGTACGCCTATCTCTCTTCGACCATCTTCCTCACCAATCGGATGTTGTCCCGTCTGTAGCCTGTTTCGGGGTACGGACATAGCGTCCCGCGTGGTACCGTATGAGGATTGGAAATGGTACAGGCCTCGGAGATCGGCTCGGCCTGTATCTCCCCTGAATGAGGATTTAGAGCCAATAAAATTAAAAGACGGCGCCAAATGACCTTTGGTGTCGTTTTATTGCTTATATTTGCCTTGCGAAAGGGGAGTAAGGAATATTCGCCACCGAATGCCCCTCACCTTTTGCTCCAAAATTGAAAAAACTATCCGAAATAATTTCTTTTTCTAAAACCACGTAAAAGTTTTTCAGCAGATGAAAACTAAAGAGTTACTTAAAAAGCTCGAAGAAAAGCACCCGGGCGAACCCGAGTTCCTTCAAGCAGTCGGCGAAGTCCTTGAATCCATCGAAGAGGTGTACGACCAGCATCCTGAGTTTGAAAAAGCCAAGATTGCGGAGCGTCTCCTCGAACCTGACCGAATCTTTACTTTCCGCGTAACCTGGTTGGACGACAAGGGCGAAGTACAGGTGAACAACGGCTACCGCGTTCAGTGGTGCAACGCTATCGGCCCGTACAAAGGCGGTACCCGTTTCCACGCCAACGTGAAGCTTGATACCCTCAAGTTCCTCGGTTTCGAGCAGACTTTTAAGAACGCTCTGACTACGCTCCCTATGGGTGGCGGCAAAGGCGGCTCCGACTTCTCTCCCAAAGGCAAGAGCGATAACGAAATCATGCGCTTCTGTCAGGCTTACGTCCTCGAACTCTGGCGCCACATCGGTCCGGATATGGACGTGCCCGCAGGCGATATGGGGGTAGGTGCCCGCGAAATAGGCTACCTCAACGGTATGTACTCCAAGCTTACCCACGAAAAGAACGGCACATGGACCGGTAAGGGTATGAGCTTCGGCGGTTCCAAACTCCGTCCCGAATCCACCGGTTACGGTGCGGCTTACTTCCTCAAGCAGCTTGCCGAAGAAAATAAGATCGACCTCAAAGGCAAGCGTGTCGCTATCTCCGGCTTCGGTAACGTGGCTTGGGGTCTTGCGAAGAAGCTCACCGAGTTCGGTGCTAAGGTTGTGACACTCTCCGGTCCCGACGGATACGTCCTCGACGAAGACGGCGTGAATACACCCGAGAAATTCCAGTGCATGCTCGACCTCCGCTCTTCCGGTAACGACGTCGTAGCCGATTACGTGAAGAAGTTCCCGAACGCCAAGTTCTTCGCCGGCAAGAAGCCTTGGGGCGAAAAGGTGGACATCGCTCTCTGCTCCGCGACCCAAAACGAGCTGGACGGCGACGACGCAAAGACCTTGATCAAGAATGGCGTGCAGATCGCTTGCGAAGTGTCCAACATGGGCTGCAAGGCGGAAGCTACCCACGCGTTTGTTAAGGCTAAGATACCTTTTGCACCGGGCAAGGCAGTGAACGCAGGCGGTGTCTCCATCTCCGGCATCGAAATGACCCAGAACGCAATCCACTTGAGCTGGTCTGAGCAGGAAATAGACAACAAACTCCACGAAATTATGAGCTCTATCCACGAAGCTTGCGTGAAGTACGGCAGACAACCGGACGGTTACATCAACTACGTCAAGGGTGCCAACATCGCCGGCTTTATGAAAGTGGCTGAAGCCATCCTTCAACAAGGCGTAATCTAATCCCGGATTCCCTTTTTTGACAAACGAGTCGGGCAGGAAAATCTCTTGTCCGGCTCTTTTTTAACTCCAAAAGTGACGTATTACAGCCTTTTTTATTTAGATTTGTATGTCCTTAGCAGGCGACCTCCTGTGTTTGCCCGGAGGCGGCCGTAAAGTAGGACAGACCACATAGGGAACGTCAACATTCACACCAAACTTAAACCATATCGCACTTTTTTAGACATGAAAAGAGACCAGCAGATCTTTGACCTAATCCGCAAGGAAAATGAGCGTCAGCTCAAAGGTATAGAGCTCATAGCTTCCGAAAACTTCGTTAGTGACGAAGTCCTCGAAGCGATGGGGTCGGTGATGACCAATAAGTACGCAGAGGGGTACCCCGGACACCGTTACTATGGCGGTTGCGAGATCGTCGACCAGAGCGAAACACTCGCTATCGAACGCGTAAAGAAGCTCTTCGGCGCCGAGTGGGCGAACGTCCAACCGCACTCCGGAGCACAAGCCAATATGGCTGTCCTGATGACCGTACTGAATCCCGGCGATACGTTCCTGGGTCTTAATCTCGCCCACGGCGGTCACCTCACCCACGGCTCCCCCGTCAATAGCTCGGGCATACTCTACAACCCCGTAGAGTACAGCGTAAAAGAATCCGACGGACGGGTCGACTACGATATGCTGGAGGCACGTGCCAAGGAATACCGCCCCAAGCTCATCGTCGGTGGCGCTTCGGCCTATTCGCGTGAATGGGAGTACAAGCGTATGCGCGAAATTGCGGACGAAGTCGGTGCCATTCTCTGGATCGATATGGCGCATCCTGCAGGTCTCATCGCTGCCGGCCTTCTGGACAACCCCGTGAAGTACGCCCACGTGGTGACTTCCACGACCCATAAGACGCTCCGTGGACCGCGCGGTGGGATTATCCTCGTGGGTAAGGACTTCGAGAATCCCTGGGGTAAAAAGACGCCCAAGGGTGTCACCAAGACGTTTACTCAGCTCCTTGACTCTGCCGTCTTCCCCGGCGTACAGGGCGGTCCGCTCGAACACGTCATTGCCGCCAAGGCGGTTTCTTTCGAAGAAGCGCTTCGTCCCGAGTTTAAGGAATACCAGCAGTTAGTCAAAGCGAATGCCTCCGCTATGGCCGACACCTTCGTGGAACTCGGCTACAACATCGTTACCGGCGGCACCGATAACCACTTGATGCTCCTTGACCTCCGCAAGAACTTCCCCGACCTCACGGGTAAGGTGGCCGAAAACGCACTTGTGTCGGCAGACATCACCGTCAATAAGAATATGGTGCCTTTTGACACCCGTTCGCCTTTCCAGACCTCGGGTATCCGCCTTGGTTCGCCCGCGATCTCCACGAGAGGCGTGCAGCCTGAGACGGCCAAGGAGATTGTCCATCTCATCGACCGCGTACTCCGTGCGCCTCAGGACGAGACGGTTATCGCAAAAGTCCGCGGTGAAGTCAACGACTTGATGAAAGGCTATCCGAAGCTCAACGTTTGGCAGGATAAGTAATTTGATTTGTGTATTTCACGATAGTTGTATGAAAAAGAGTAAGAAATCAACCACTGTGTGGCTTGTATTGGTAGTGTTGTTTGTCGCCGGGATAACCTTTGCATTTTCTGAGGCTGCTCACTTCCCTGTGACAACCTCTTGCGGTAAAACATACGAGTACTATGTTTTGCCTGGAGAGAGTATGGCGGATGCAATGAGATCGATGGACTTATACGATAAAGTGTTATGTTTGGGCAACTAAAACAAATCTCTTTTTGCAGATGTGCCATAGCTGCTTTAATACTCTTGTCCGGATTGTCCTCCCAATCAAGTTTCGCTCAGTTTTCCAAAATAACAGGAGACATAGGGACGACTCCCAAACCTTCAGTTGACAGTATAGGACTGATAGATTATAAAATTTATTATGGTACACTCGTGGTAACCGACAAAGACGATCCGGAAATTAAAGAAGTAGGGACGTCAGTCGTTTTGGTGGGAACAAATGGTCTGGTCTTTGATGATTATATCGAGTACAAGCGGGATTCTCTGATTTGGAATGCCGCAAAATGGAAACTCCCCGCAACGAATACAATCAACTTGGGTCTTGCTTATGGACGCCCTTTGATAAGCTTCACGTCTGCGATAATTTTTGGAAGGAACATCCATATTTTTCAGCCTAACTTAGGTTCCTCTCTCCGCGCGAGGTACGAAGAAGCCGTCCCTAAGCTCGATTGGCAAATTACGTCGGAAGAGAAGGAGATCGGTGGTTACAAGTCGCAAAAAGCTACCGTCTCCTACCGAGGCAGAGTGTGGACGGCATGGTTCACGGAAGAGCTGCCGATGCCGTATGGTCCCTATATTTTCGGAGGTCTTCCCGGTCTCATCCTTGAGCTTAGGGATCAGAAGGGCGAGTATGCGTTTACTTTCTCCGGTATCGAAAAGGCAACTGCAGAAGATACTCCGCTGATGCTTTCGCACCACAAGTTACTCCGTGTCCTGCCTCGAGTGCAAGTCCGAACGATGGTTAAAAATTTTATGTCGGCACCTATGGCTGCGATGGGCAATCGCATTAAGATGAAAGACGGAAGCCCTCTTCCCAAGAAATCTTTTCCGTATAATCCCATCGAGCTCGAGTAGGTAGGGAAAAGCTTTTTGAGCCTGTCTTAGCAATAACCTGATGGGGTACGTACCGAGGTACTTCTCAGACACAGACCGAGATGAAATTTTAGCACGGGTCGAGAGAAAGTCCTCGGTACGTACCCCGTTATGAGATAGTGTTTATCTTAGGGCTTAATCACTTTATGCAAAGTAATCGATTAAAGTATAGGTGTCAAACGGCGCTACTTGGAGCGTTTCTCCTAACGGCACTCCAATGCGTCACTACGGTGCAAGTACAGGGGGCCGAAGCTTTTGGAGGTGCCATGCGCACGGACTCCACAGACCAAGTAAAGTACAAAATACTCTACGAGACGACCTTCGTGTACGACCATACAGATCCGGAGAAGCACAGGGATAAAGGTCTCTCTATCTTGATTGTCGGAGAGAGTGCCGTCCTTTTTGAGGACTATGTTGCTTACCAAGCCGATTCACTTTGGAACGATTTACGCAGGAAAGGAGAGCGCGAAGAGGTCATCCGGGAGCGCTGTGAGGAGCAGCTGTCGTCGTCCTCAGTAACCCCGTTCGTGTCGCTCTCTTTGCCGGAAGAAAAGAGGCATATCATGCAGTATGACCTCTCAGTGGCGGGCGTATACCGCTACGAGGAGCCGTTGCCGAACCAGAAATGGGAGATAACGGGAGAAACGTCCGAAAAGATGGGGTTTAGGGTTACCAAGGCAGTGACGACGTTCCGTGGTCGGAGATGGGAGGCTTGGTTTAGTGAAGAGATCCCGCTCCCTTACGGTCCGTATGTCTTCGGCGGACTCCCCGGGCTTATCGTTGAGATGAGTGACAGTACGGGGACGTATCTGTATCGGCTAAGCGGCATTTTGGAGCCCTATCCGACGGAACTGCCCATCGGGCTCAGGCACCACCCAAACATACAGACATTGCCGAGAGAAAAAGTGCGTACAGTGGTCGAGAACTGTCATAAAGACTTTTTTACGGCGATGGGGGTCATCATCAACGGAGGAAGAGATAAAATCAGGGTAGAAATGCCCTACAGCCCCATCGAGCTTGAGTGATGCAGAGACTGATATCCGCTATAGCCCTTTTCTTGCTGTGTAACTGCCTCCTTTTTGCCCAAAACGCGGATCCCCTATTCTTGGACAACGAGGACGGGAAGCCTCTGAGCGGGGTGGTCGTCACTTTTTATAAAGCGGACTCCCTTCGGGCGGGCTTCGGCTTTACGGACAAGTCGGGTAGGTTGGAGCTGAAGCCGGAGTATGCGGGCGCCGCCTATTTCGTTGCCCGGAAGATGGGCTACGCAGAGCTCCAGGCAAAGGCTCCCCATAAGGGGCGGACGTACCTTATGACCCCGAAAGAGACCGTCCTACCGGAAGTCAAGGTCACCCGTAAACCGATAAGGATGCAGGGGGATACCGTAGTGTACGAGGCAAGCGCGTTCATCAAAGAAAAGGACGCGGTACTCGGCGATTTCCTCGCCCGTCTCCCGGGGATAAAGGTGGAGAATAGCGGGGAGATAAAGTACCAGGGAGAGCCGATCAAGAAGCTTTACATCGAAGGGCTCGACCTTTTGGGCTCAAGGTATAACGTCGCCACGAAGAACCTCTCCAGTGACGCCGTCTCGCGTGTCGAAGTGATGGAGCGTCACCAAGACATCAAGATGCTCCAAGGAAAAGTGCCGGAGAAAAAAGCGTCCCTGAATGTGCGTCTGAAAGAGAAATACAAGTCCCGACCTTTCGGCTACGTGGAGGCCGGGCTTGACCATAGGTTGGAGGCCTTTGCGGGACACCTGAATCTCGTGCAAGTGGCGGGGAAAAGCGTGCAATACTTCTCTGACCTCAAAGGCAATAGCGCCGGGGAGCTCTACTCGGATGAGTCCACGGAGGTCGTCGTGACGTCACCCGGTGACTTCTCGGACGTCCGAAAGGTTCAATCTTTGAGACCGATGGGTTTGGAGGGCATGCTTCCCATACCCGAGAAAGAGTACATCCGTAATCGCAGCGGTTTGCTCTCCGGAAATGCGCTCATCAAGACGGGGGACGACCGGACTTTTAGGATCAATCTCACGGGATTTGGAGAGAAGAGCAGGCTCTCGTCCTCCCACTCGGAGCTTTTTGCCCTGCACTCCGATCCGATCCGGATTCAGGAAGAAACCACTTCGGGCGCAAGCGTCCGGTTCCTGTCCCCCACACTCACTTGGAACGAGAATAGAAGCGGCGTCTACTTGGATGACAAGCTCCTCTATGAGGCGAAGTGGCAGGACTTGGGTAACGAGATAGAGAGACGGGACGCAAAGGGAGAGCTGACAGAGATAGCGTCCGAGCCGCACGAGCAGTCTCACGTCCTAAAGAATACCCTTCAGACGATCATACCGGTCGGCAAGATGACGCTTACGCTTAACAGTCTCCTAAGAGGCCTCCGTCAAGAGAGTCGATTGGTGCCATTTAGTGAAACAGAAGGGTTCCAGCCCCAGATACTGAAGAAAGATGAGCTACTCTCTCGCCAAAGCCTCTCTTTCGACCTCCATCCGTCATCCAAGCTCAGACTGTCCAATAAGATCGATTACTTCTTTACGGCGGGTCGCTTTTCCACGGACGACCGCTCCGTCACTTCCGTGCGCCACTTCGTGTCCTATGAGCCGGGCCTCTCTTGGCGCCTCGTGGACGAGACGCTGAGCCTGGGCTTTGTCCTCCCCTTGAGTTACACCCACCATACCCTCACAGTGGAGGCGGAGCAGAGCTTGAGGCTTTTTGCCGTAAGCCCATCTTTGGATTTCGACTGGAGAGTAGACGGCAGAAACCGCGTCAGGGCAGGGCTGATCTATAAGACTGAGGAAAACGAAGGGATCGATTATTTCCCGGGAAAACTCTACCTGACCCACAGGAACGCCGTCTCTAACCCCATGACCCTCTCTACGGAAAGAGGGTGGAGCGGCTTTATGGGCTGGGAGTTTCGGGATATGTATTACTTCGTCTTCTCGAATCTCAGTCTGATGTACTCGAGTGGTTCCGGAGGACTCACGAGCTCGGTCACGGTTACGCCGGAGGAGACGTCTGCCGGGTACGTCTCTACTGCCACGCCTACAAACAATTTGATGCTTATGGGGGATGTCTCCAAGACGTTTACCGACCTCGGGCTGGATCTGAAATCAGGCCTCGGTCTTCACCGCATCAGTCGCCATTATCTGCTCAATGGCACGGACCAAAATAACCGGATGACTGCGTCTCACGTCTCGCTCTCCGTCTCGTGGTCGCCTCTCGATAACTTGACGCTCGAAAATAGCACCGGCTACAGCCTTAGCGTCCTCCGCACTTCCGCTCCGGGCTTAGGCGTGCTCTCGAGCCATTCCGTCACGGAGTCTTTTACCATAAGCTATTCTCCCGTAGCCCCCTTAAGCCTGAGGGGATTTTATGACCTGACCGCTTTCCCCAAGAGCGAGGTCTACAAGCCGGCGCACCTCCTGAGCGCGGAAGCGGTCTATAAGATCGGAAAGGATTGGCAAGTATCTCTGTCGGGCAGAAACCTCCTCGGGCTTGACAGCTTTCGGGAGCAAAACATCGGGCAGATTTCCGAGACCGTGACCCTCACACCGGTTCTGCCTTTCCGGGTGATGCTCTCCGTAAAGTGGAGTTTCCGCTGACTCAAGGCAAAATAGATCCTGCCCGAAGAAAAGGTGGTAAATGGGTAAGTTTGCAGAAGAAAAAAACGAAAGTCAACTTTTCAATAAGTGACCATGCAGACAGTACCCGACTCTTGTAACCGCCGAACGGAAAGGCGGTGGAATACATTATTATCCTTCCCGGCGTTATTCTTTTTACTCGCAATCCCGCACTACGACCTGTTGCACTCCGTGACGATCGAACAGACGTGGGGACTCTTGGCTACGCTCTTCATAGTGGGCTTTGTGGTTTCCGGATACAGACGCAGGTGGGTGCGCGTTTGTGGCTATTTCTTTTTATTCCTGCTTTCCGCCGGATATTTCCTAACCATTATGTCTTGGTCGGTTTTTCATTCCTCTTTTACCGTAGATATGGCCTTGAGCGTGTTTGAGACCCATTCTCAAGAGGCGTGGGAGATGTTTGGAAAGCTGTGGATGGCCTTGGTCCTGTTTTTTGTGTATTACGCGGTGATTGTTCTTTTGGTCGCCAAGCTGGGCAAACGTTACGGCGGAAGACCGGAGAGCCTCTTGTGGTGGAGCCTGCCCGTGGTGGCACTTTTAGTTCACGCCGGGTTGTTCTTTACCCGGGAGTCGTATGTGCTGCGTCTGGGTGTGGACAAAGTTGTGAGCAATACTCTGGACGTAAGCTCGTTTCCTGCGTTTGGCGCTTTTGCCGAGGCCTACAATAATAGGTGCGAAGTGAGGCTTTTTTCGTCTTACTGCTGCCCTCTGCCCGATCTCTCTGTGGACCCAGAGGCGCCCGAAGTGGTTGTCCTGATGATGGGAGAGAGCGCGTGGAGGGAGGAAATGTCGCTCTACGGATGCCCCGACAAGTCCACTCCCGTGGCAGACAGCCTCAAAGAGCGACTACTGATCTATGAGCGAGCCGTTTCGCCGGCTCCGCGCACGGCAAGTGCCATCCCCTTGGAGCTATGCCGGATGTCTCCGCTGACCGGCTTTTTCCCGAAAGGACTTTCGGACAACGTGGTCCACATTGCCCGGCATTCGGGAGGGTGGCATACCGTGTGGCTCTCGAACCAAGGAAAGATGGGACGCTATGACAACACCGTAACCGCCATCGCCAATTACGCCGACGAGAAAATGTGGGCAGCGGAAGAGCTCCCGAATCCTACTACGTTTGACGAAGACCTTTTGCCACTGCTTGACGAGACCCTCGGGGCACATACCTCCGGAGAGCGACTCTTTATCGTCATGCATCTGATGGGCAGTCACGTGAGTGTCTCAGAGAGGTACCCCCACAACGGACATTTCGAGAAGTTTGACACGGGTGACAGCAAGAGAGACGAGTATCTGGCCAGCCTCCTTTATACCGACTTTTTGATGGGCGAGGTGATTCGGAGGCTTCAAGACCGATCCGCCATCCTTATCTACACCTCCGATCACGCCCAGTCGAGAGGCGCGGACGGGAAGTACTGGCACAGCGAAAGCAAAGAAGGGGTGGACGTGCCGCTCTTCGTGTGGCACAGCGAGAGGGTATCGCCGGCTTTCGATAAGAGCGGCCGGGCGGAGGCGTCCTTTGTGTCTACTTCAGAGCTGTATAACTTATGCCTGGACTACCTCGGAATCTCCGGCGTGGAGCGAAAAGCCCCAAATGACTCCCTTCTCGTACTCGTCCGTATGAAAGAGGCGATTCCGTATGCCGATCTGCCCGCGACATTCAGGGATCAGTAAGTGTGTCTTTCTTTCACTCGTCACCCTTTTGCCGCTTCATTTCCTCCCTTTACCCCGTACATATAACGAATTCGGCAAAAAAATCGGCGAACTATTTTGTGGAGTAAAAAAAAGTTTGTACCTTTGCAACACGAAAAACGGGAAGGACGCTTTCAAGCCGGTTCGCTTCTCGTAGACGTTTTAATGACTCCGTAGCTCAGTTGGTAGAGCAACTGACTCTTAATCAGTGGGTCGTGGGTTCGAGCCCCACCGGGGTCACAAGTAGAGTAATACGCGAAACAGATAGCGGGTTAGGTTCTTTCCTAATCCGCTATTCGTTTGTGTCCGGGCGCATAAGCCTTAGGTTCACGCATTAGAACCCATTCAAGATTACGTCTGCGCGTAAGACTGTGCCAAAAGTCCGAACTTGACGAGGTACGTACCGAGGAGATCTCCTTGGTCTGTATGACAATGAGACGAGATACGGGCCGGGAGGATTGCGAGATACGGATCAAAAACAATCGGGTCTATTCTGTCATTTTTTTGTCAACGCGGTTTCTAATGCGTGCGTCCCGGCATAAGCCTTCGCCGCTTTTCCCATTGTAAGGAAAAGTGGTATCTTTGTGGTGCTTTAACGATCCCGGGGTAGAGTGAGGTGTGTCCGGCAGTGGTTCGGCGGCCTTGTCCTCATTCGGGTTTCTGCTCTATGCGTAGAGCCGTTGGGGCACGAGAGTTATTCACTGTTTTTAAAATCAAGTTTTAGTTATTAATTCACCCATTAATGAACAAGTATGACGAAGTAAAACCTCTTGAAGGTTTTGACTGGGATACGTTTGAGAGTGGTGCTGCCACCTCCAAAGAAGAGACGCAGGCACTTCGTGAGAAGTATGCCTCCACCGTAGAAAAAATCGAGCCCGGTCAAATCGTTGAAGGCAAGGTCGTTTCTATCTCTAAGCGTGAGGTAGTGGTGAATGTGGGTCTGAAAGCCAATGGCGTCATTCCTTACCCCGAGTTTCGCTACAATCCTGATCTTGCAGTCGGCGATACCGTAGAGGTGATCGTCAAAGAGATCGAAGACAAATCCGGTCGTCCCTCCCTTTCTCACAAGGAAGCTCAGCAAATCCGTGCTTGGGACAAGATCAATGCAGCCCTCGAAAACCAGGAAACGGTCAAGGGTTACATCGAAAGCCGTACCCGCGGCGGTATGCTCGTGGAAATCTTTGGTCTCCAAGCCTTCCTCCCCGGCTCTCAAATCGACGTCAAGCCCATTCGTGACTTTGACGAGTTTGTGGGCAAGACCATGGAGTTCCGCATCGTGAAGGTGAACCAGGACTTCCGCAACGTGGTCGTTTCGCACAAAGCCCTCATCGAAGAAGAGCTCGAAGCACAGCGCGCCGAAATCATCTCCCACCTCGAAAAGGGTCAGGTACTCGAGGGTACCGTCAAGAACATCACCTCTTACGGCGCCTTCATCGACCTCGGTGGCGTGGATGGTCTTGTGCACATCACAGACCTCTCTTGGGGACGCATCAAGCATCCGGAGGAAGTCCTCTCCCTTGACCAGAAGGTCAATGTCGTCATCCTCGACTTCGATGAAGAGCGTCACCGCATCGCTCTCGGTCTCAAGCAGCTTACTCCGCATCCTTGGGATGCCCTTGATCCCGACCTCAAGGTGGGCGACAAGATCAAGGGTACTGTCGTGGTGCTGATGGACTATGGTGCTTTCGTAGAAGTGGTGCCCGGTGTCGAAGGTCTCATTCACGTCAGCGAAATGAGCTGGACACAGCATGTCCGTAGCGCAAGCGACATCCTCTCTGTGGGTCAGGAAGTCGAAGCCGTCATCCTCTCTCTCGACCGCGAAGACCGCAAGATGAGCCTCGGTATGAAGCAACTTCAGCCGGATCCTTGGGAAACGATCGAAGAGAAGTACCCTGTGGGCTCTCGCCACACGGCTAAGGTGCACAACTTCACCAACTTCGGTATCTTCGTCGAATTCCCCGACGGCATCGATGGTCTCGTGCACATTTCCGACCTCTCTTGGACTCAAAAGATCAAGCATCCGAGCGACTTTACGACCAAGGGTGCAGATATGGAAGTCGTAGTCCTCGAGATCGACAAGGAAAACCGTCGTCTCTCTCTCGGTCACAAGCAAATCGAGGAAGATCCTTGGCGCCAGTACGCAGGCTCGTTCAACGTGGGTTCCATCCATAAGGGCAAGATCGTGGAAATGCTCGAGAAGGGCGCTGTTGTTGCGCTCGAAGGCGATATCCAAGGCTTTGCTACGCCCAAGCATCTCGTTAAGGAAGACGGTACGACTGCTCAGGTAGGTGAAGAGCTTGACTTCAAGGTCATCGACTTCAACCGTGATGCCCATCGCATCATCCTGAGCCACTCCCGTATCCACGAAGACGTGAAGAAGGGCGCATCTCAGGAAGAGCGTAGAGCGGCTGACGAAGCCATCAAGGCAAATAACGCCTCCACTCAGGCTGAAAAGTCTACTCTTGGCGACCTTGATGTACTTGCCGATCTCCGCGAAAAACTCGCAGGCGAAGAAAACGCCGCAAAGTAACTTAGGAGCATCTCCCTTTTTGTGATAAAGTCCCTGTCACCCCAACCCGGGTGACGGGGACTTTTTCGATATGGAACCTTTTCGGGGTAAGAGGCGGGTATTAAAGAAGAAAAACATTTATTCCCGTATCCCTCCCTGCAACGGCATTTTCTGCCCGTTAAGTCTGTGAAAAGTGGTAACTTTGGCAGGACTGTAAGAGGTATAAGGTTTTGAAATCCTTTCCTTTTGGGTTAGGACGCTCGCTTTTCCGGGTCGCCGTGTCCCGAATCTTTTCCCACCTTGTCCTCTGCCTGCAGTTAACTTGACGGTTATTAACAGCCTTACTTATACACACTATTATTTATGCCTGATTCCAAGAAACGAATCTACGCTTTCGGCAATGGTTCTGCCGAAGGCAACGCTGAGATGAAAATGCTTCTCGGCGGTAAAGGTGCCAACCTTGCTGAAATGAACCTCGTCGGCGTGCCCGTCCCTCCGGGCTTCACGATTACCACAGAAGTTTGCCACGAATACTATAAGCTCGGCTCCGAGACTATGAAGATGGAGCTTATCCCCGAAGTACGTAAGTATATGTCCGGGGTAGAAGAGCTGATGCGCTCCAAGTTCGGCGATGTCGAAAACCCCCTTCTGGTTTCTGTCCGCTCAGGAGCACCCGCCTCTATGCCGGGTATGATGGATACGATCCTTAACCTCGGTCTCAATGATGAGGTGGTCGAAGGTCTTGCCCGCAAGACGAATAATCCCCGCTTTGCTTGGGACTCCTACCGCCGCTTCGTCCAAATGTATGGAGATGTGGTTCTCGGTATGAAGCCCGAGAATAAGGATGACATCGATCCTTTTGAAGAAATCATCGAGAGTGTCAAGAAAGAAAAAGGCGTCAAGAACGACACCGAGCTCGGGGTGGAAGACCTCAAGAGACTGGTGTCCGAGTTCAAAGCCGCAGTAAAAAAACAGACCGGCAGGGACTTCCCCACTGATGTGTATGAGCAGCTCTGGGGCGCCATCGGAGCCGTCTTCGGCTCATGGATGAATGAGCGCGCCATCATTTACCGCAAGATGGAAGGCATCCCCGAGGACTGGGGTACGGCGGTAAACGTCCAAGCGATGGTGTACGGCAATATGGGCGACACTTCTGCCACGGGTGTTTGCTTCTCTCGCGACGCAGCGACGGGCGAGAATATCTTCAATGGCGAATACCTCGTCAACGCTCAAGGCGAAGACGTGGTTGCCGGCGTGCGCACTCCGCAGCAGATTACTAAGGTCGGCTCCCAGAGGTGGGCCAAACTTGTGGGTATGCCCGAAGACAGGCGCGCTGCCGAGATGCCCTCGATGGAAGAAGCGATGCCGGAGATCTACAAAGAGCTCTTTGACATCCAGCACAAACTCGAGCTGCATTATCACGATATGCAGGATATGGAGTTCACCGTGCAGGAAGGAAAGCTTTGGTTGCTCCAGACCCGCAATGGTAAGCGTACCGGTCGTGCTATGGTGAGGATCGCAATGGAGCTCCTCAAAGAAGGTCTCATTGACGAAGAAACTGCGCTTATGCGCGTCGAGCCCAATAAACTGGACGAACTCCTTCACCCCGTTTTTGCCAAAGCAAGCGAAGCTTCGGCTACCCTTATCACCCGCGGTCTTCCCGCTTCTCCGGGTGCTGCGACGGGTATGATCGTTTTCTTTGCCGACGATGCTCAGCGTCTCCACGACAACGGCGGTCACCGTGTGATTCTTGTCCGCAACGAGACTTCGCCCGAAGACCTTGCCGGCATGCAGGTGGCTGATGGTGTGCTGACGGCTCGTGGTGGTATGACCAGCCATGCGGCCGTCGTGGCCCGCGGTATGGGCAAATGCTGTGTCACCGGTGCCGGTGCGCTCGTAATTGACTACAAAGCACGCACGGTAACTGTCGACGGCAAGACCTATCACGAAGGAGACCACATCTCCATCAATGGCTCCACGGGTGCCGTTTATGAGGGTGAGGTGATTACTCAGGCGGCTGAGCTTGACCCCGACTTCCAGTCTCTTATGGACTTGAGCGATAAGTTTGCCCGTCTCACTGTGCGTGCCAATGCAGATACGGAGCGTGATGCTAAGGTGGCGCTTAACTTCGGTGCTACGGGTATTGGTCTTTGCCGCACGGAGCACATGTTCTTTGAGGGCGAAAAGATCGTGGCGATGCGCCGTATGATTCTTGCAGACACGGTCGAAGAACGTCGCAAAGCGCTCCAGCAGCTTCTTCCTTTCCAAAAGAAGGACTTCAAAGACATCATGCGTGTGATGGACGGCAAGCCGGTCATTATCCGTCTCCTTGACCCGCCTTTGCACGAGTTCGTCCCCCACGATTCCAAGGGACAGGAAGAGATGGCCAAGGATATGGGCATCCCTGTGGAAAAGATTCGCCAGAGGGTCGTTTCTCTCTCCGAACACAACCCGATGCTCGGGCACCGTGGTTCACGTCTCGGCAATACCTATCCCGAAATCACCGAGATGCAGACGACGGCCATCATCTCCGCCGCTCTTGAGCTGAAAGAAGAAGGCTACAACCCCATTCCCGAGATTATGGTGCCCCTCACCGGTATCGTGTATGAGTTCCGTGAGCAGGAAAAGGTAATCCGTGCCGCTGCCGAGAAGCTTTTTGAAGAAAAGAACGACCGCATCGAGTTCGCTATCGGTACGATGATCGAAGTGCCTCGTGCTGCCTTGACGGCGGATAAGATTGCACGCTCCGCCGAGTTCTTCTCTTTCGGTACCAATGACCTTACTCAGATGACCTTCGGGTACTCTCGTGACGACATCGCTTCGTTCCTCCCCGCATATCTGGAAAAGAAGATTTTGAAGGTAGACCCCTTCCAAGTTCTTGACCAGCAAGGTGTGGGTCAGCTCATCCAAATGGCCACGGAGCGTGGTCGCAAGGAACGTCCGGGCTTGAAGTGCGGTATTTGTGGCGAACACGGCGGTGAACCCTCATCTGTGAAATTCTGCCACAGAGTAGGTCTCGACTACGTTTCTTGCTCGCCGTTCCGCGTGCCTATCGCGCGACTGGCTGCTGCTCAGGCTGTGGTTGAAGAGAAACGCGCGTCTGCTAAAGCCTAACCTTTTTTTGCGATCTATGCCGGGAGGGTGTGTATAAAGACCGAAACGGGCGTAGCAGCTCGTTCTTTTGACGTACCTTCCTCCTCGCGTCGCGATTTCCTCCAAAGATAATTGATTGCCCCCCGGCTCGCCGTATAAGAGCCGAGGGGCAATCCTATTTATAAAGAGCCGAGTAACATCATTATTATTTAGCAGTCATCAGTTAGCAGTTAGCAGTGAGTAGTTGGTTGTGAGTAGTCAGTAGCGAGGAGGCACAGGGCGTGCCCTGTGCAAAAGTTGCGAAAGGTAAAGAGGCTCTGTTAACTGTTAACTGTTAACTGTTAACTGATGAGTGGTGGCATTGTGGGGGTACGTACCGAGACGAAAGGTTTGCACGTACCGGCACGGGAACGAGATACAGACCAAGGAAATGGTCTTGGTACGTACCGCTTTCCCCTTCGTCGCGCGTACCGCGGAGACTTTCTCTTGGCCCGTGTCGGGATTCTACGTAGTTGGTTATCGTAATACCTTTGGATAATCGGAGATTCCGAAAAGCGACTTTTATTCCGACCTTTTTGATACCCCTTCGTTCGTAGCCATTTGAAGCCGGAATGTGCCACTACATAAGGTTGCGAAAAATTAGGTTATGTGGAACAAAAAGAGTACCTTTGCCAAACCATTACACTACCATCAGAAGTAACAAGAAAAAGACATATTTGCAGAATATGAAAAAGGGCATTCATCCCGAGAACTACCGCGAGGTGGCCGTAAAGGATATGAGCAATGAAGAAGTGTTCATCACTCGTTCGACTGTAGAAACGAAAGAAACCATCGACATTGATGGTGTGACCTATCCCCTGCTTAAGGTCGAAATCTCAAGCTCCTCTCACCCATTTTACACGGGTAAGGCTAAGCTTGTCGACACGGCAGGTCGCGTGGATAAGTTTATGAGCCGTTATGGCAACCGCAAGAAAGCCGGCGAAAAGAAATAAACAGTTCCGCTTTTGTGGTCCGGACAAAACTTTCGGACTCACTCTTAAGAGAGAAATAAGCACCACAGACCATTTCGGTTTGTGGTGCTTGTGCGTTTTTTTACAAGAAAAGTACCTCGAATTATGATCGAAAGAAACGATACCATTTGTGCCATTGCGACGGGGCACTCGGAGACGGCGCAAGGGGTAATCAAGGTATCCGGTCCGCAAGCTCTCGACATCGTCTCAAGGGTGTTTTACCCCGCGTCAAGCAAGAAGGAACTCTCACTGCTCAAAGGCTATGAGGCTGCCTACGGCTGGGTGACGGACAGGGAAACCGGGGAAAGAATAGACGACGGCATCGCGCTCGTTTTCAGAGCTCCACACTCCTATACGGGAGAAGACGCTGTCGAACTGTCCCTCCACGGTTCTCCCCTCATCCTCTCTATCGTCCTCCGACTTTTGGTCAAAGAAGGAGCCAGACCTGCGGAAGCCGGGGAGTACACGAGACGGGCTTTTGCCTCGGGGAAAATGGACCTCTCTCAGGCGGAAGCTGTAGCCGATATCGTCTCAGCCACAAGTAGATCTGCCCTTAGAATGGCCGTGACTCAAATGAGGGGAGGCTTCAAGAAGAAAATAGAGGTGCTGCGTGACGCACTGATTAACTTCGCCTCTCTTCTGGAACTCGAACTCGATTTCAGTGAAGAGGACGTGGAATTTGTACCGAGAAAAGAGCTGGAGCAGAAATGTGCTTCGATGATGACCGACATTGCCCGTTTGGCAGACAGTTACAGGGATAGCAAAGTCATCAAAGAGGGCATCCCTATCGCATTGATAGGGGAAACGAATGCAGGTAAGTCCACGATCCTCAACGGTCTCCTCGGAGAAGAGCGCGCAATCGTATCGGACATACATGGTACGACTCGGGATACCATCGAGGAGAAAATCACCATCGGCGGTCTCCAATACCGACTGATAGACACCGCCGGAATACGCCGGACAGAAGACGTCATAGAGAAAATAGGCATCGAGCGCTCTTTTGATGCGCTCGAAAAAGCGTCCCTTGCCTTTTGGATTATTGACATAGCCTCGAGCTCTTCGGAAAAGATTCCTTCGATCTGGAAGCAGCTCCTTGAACACTCGTCAGTGGAACGCATACAGCCCGTTTTGAATAAATGCGACCTTGCAAGACCGGACGCCTATATTGAAGCACTCGAGTCTGTCGGTGCTCCTATGCCTATCACGATATCTGCTAAGAGGGCTTCCGACATCGAAAAATTGGGGACATTCCTTTCCTGTCACTTCTCTTCCCTAAACGTCCCGGAGGGCGAAGTGCTTGTCACTAATTTACGTCAAGAGAAAGCGCTTTTGGACACAAATCTGCATTTGGAAAGTGTCCTAACGGGGCTTCATAACGGTGTCACCGGCGACTTGGTAGCTCAAGACTTGAGAGCGGCCACGATGAGTCTCTCAGAAGTCATCGGCGAAGTCACCACAGACGATCTCCTCGGCAACATCTTCGCCCACTTCTGCATCGGCAAGTAATCCCCGATTACCAACCATCACAAACTATCACTAAGGCACTCTATTTGAGTGCCTTTTGTTTTATCCAAGACACTCGTTCGTTATCGATTTTAGTCGTTTTTACGCCCATTTTTGTACCGCTATTGTACCGCACACCTACCCCACCCACTATTGTCCTCCCGAGGTACTGGACAAAGTTGAATATGGTTGAATATGGAGTATGATGAGACAACAAAACAAGGCGAAATAACGATTAATTATGGCAGGAAGTAAGATACCTATCAAGAAAATCTGTGAGCACTGCGGAGCAGAGTTCACAGCACAGAAAGTCTCCACGAGATTCTGTTCTCACACATGTGCGAGTAGAGCATACAAGGCAAGAAAAAGAGTAGAACGAGTAAAAAAGACCGAAGTGGAGACAGAGAGAGTAATCCAAGAACAACCAGTAGCTCATCTAAAAGACCGTCCCTACCTTTCGGTTGCCGAGACAGCAGCTCTTTTGGGACTAACAGTCCAAGGAGTTTACAAACAGATTTACTCTGGGCACTTACGAGCTTCAAAGCTATCCAGTCGCTTAACTTTAATTAGGAGAGAGGACATCGATTGGATGTTGGCTGAACGACCTTATGTCAAACGACTTCCAACTGAGAGAACAAATGTCACGGAGCTTTATAGTTCGGAAGAGGTCTGTGAGCTTTTCAAAATCTCACGCTCCTCTCTCTTTGCCATCGGGAAGCGGGAGAATATCCCTAAGACCTACAATAGAGGGCGAACCTATTGGAGCAAAAAGCACATCAACGCCTACTTTGCTCAGTATGCTGCTGACCCAGATATCACTGAATGGTGTACGGCAGATGAGATCACAGAGAGATTTGAGATGACCCTTTCGGCTGTTTACAATCTTGTTAACGACCACAACATCCCCAAGAAGAAGGAGGGCAATAAGACCTTTTACTCCAAAAGGCATGTACAAGAAGCCAAAGGGGTGATTGAGAAGGAGGTAGTCAAGTACTACACAGTCCCTGAAATTATGGAGAAGTACAACTTCACTCGCGACCAAGTCTATCACTACCTGAAGCAATATTAAGGTGTCAAGGGTTAAGAAAGGACGGATTGTCTTGATTCCTCAGAAAGAGTTTGATCAAATATTCGAACCACCTATGATTATCCAATAGTTACTTCTCGGTTATCACAGTCACCGACAGATAACTGATTTACTTTGCTTGCAAATGATATGTATAACCCATTAAATATTAGAACGAATGAACAACCATACATGTGTTAAAGTGACATTGAGACAGAGAGTTTACCCGAATGGTAAGATTTCACTCTATTTGGACTACTATCCAGGAGTCCGAAATCCCGAAACAATGAAGATGATGCGAAGAGAGTATCTTGGTATCTATATCTTTGAGAAGCCAAAGAACGAACTGGAGCGACAGTTCAACCGAGACATGCTCTACAAAGCAGAAGCCATCCGTGGTATTCGCATGCAGTCGCTCATCAATGAGCAGTTTGACTTCCTCGACCACCACAAGATGAAGAAGGACTTCCTCGCCTACTTCAAAGAGATGTGCAAGAAAAAGGATGAGAAGTGGGACATCGTCTATAAGCACTTCTACAACTTCGTGCAGGGGCGCTGCACTTTTGGCGATATCACTGTGGAGCTCTGTCAGGACTTTAGAGAGTATCTGCTCAATGCCAACAAACTGCAACGCAAGGGCAAAATATCAGTAAACTCTGCTTCGGGGTATTATTCGACCTTTAGAGAGTATCTGCTCAATGCCAACAAACTGCAACGCAAGGGCAAAATATCAGTAAACTCTGCTTCGGGGTATTATTCGACCTTTAGAGGTTTGCTGAAGATTGCCTACAGAGACAAGCTCATCAAGGAAAATGTCAATGACTTTTTGGACAAGATTGAGCCCCAAGAGGTCAAGAAAGAGTACCTCACTCTTGACGAACTGAAGCGTCTGGCTCAGACTCCGTGTGACTACGAAGTACTTAAGCGAGCTTCACTTTTTGCTTGCCTCACGGGTTTACGCATCAGTGATATACTGAACTTGAAATGGCACCACATAGAACTGGCTCCAGATGATGGCTATTGCATCCGCATCAAGACCCAAAAGACTGAGACGGAAGCAACCCTCCCTATCAGCTATGAAGCATACGAACTTTGCGGAGAACCCAGCACAGGAAAGGTCTTTAAGGGGTTAGAGCGAAGCATGACCAATTACCCTCTAAAGAGGTGGATTGAGGCAGCTGGTATCGCCAAACATATTACCTTCCACTGCTTCCGACACACCTATGCGGTACTCCAACTCTCCATGGGAACAGACATCTACACCGTCTCCAAAATGCTGACCCACAAGAATGTCTCCACCACCCAAATCTACGCCGACCTCATCAACGCCAAGAAACGCGAAACCACCAACAAAATCCCCCTGAAGTAAGCATTAAGAAAGCTGTCTATCAAAGCTATTCACAAAGCTAAGTATCTCACAGGATGGGATACTTAGCTTTGTGGCTAAAAGCCTCCTACCTCCTCCTTTGGTTCCCTGCCAAAGCAATAGGCTGTATCCCCAATAAACACTGCACATATTACTAATAATCACGAGAGTGTGTTTCTAATAATCATATGCCCACAATTGGCATAGGTGGCTATTACCTTTGTGATGTAGATAAACGTGGGAATAGGCTTCCCCACATTTTGCAAGCCAACAAACAAAAATAACAATTATGTCACAGATGATTGTAAGAGGAAAAGAGATGCTAAGAATTTCTCCGAAGGACTCTAAAAAATTAGAGTTTTCCACAAATGATGGTAGAACTTGGAATACCCGATTTAGTGGAGCTGCTAATGTCGGTGAATTCACAGATCTTACTGATGCAGGAAAGGAAGTACTTGCTCAAACCACTAAAGGCCTTTTCTTCTCGAAGAACGATGGTAGAACTTGGAATAAGAGAAATTGACAAATCTTCAATCATCCCTTTATTCCTTAGGGGACAAAGGGATGATTGAATAATTTAAGAGAAAACGATGAAGGTATTAGTAATGAGTGATACGCATGGAATGCATTGGCGTATGGGAAAGCTCCCAGATGCTGACTTACTGATTCACGCAGGTGATTTCTCTATGATTGGAACAAAGGAGGAAGCCACAGACTTCTTAGAGTGGTTTACCGCCCTACCTCACAAGCATAAAGTGTTTATTTGTGGGAATCATGATGAGGCTCTATTAAATGGGAAACTAAAGGGATTGCCTTCAAACTGCCACTATCTCAACTATTCAAGTGTGACCATTCAGGGGATAAAGGTCTATGGGATTCCCTTTTTTGTAGAGAGACATGATAATAGTGAACCAATGCCTGAACTTGAAACCATCTACGGCACAGATATATTGATTTCCCACCAACCGCCATTTGGAATTCTAGATTACTCAGAACGATATGGACATTACGGAAGTCAGACTCTATTAAATCTGGTAAAGGAGCAAAAGCCGAAATTTCACATCTTCGGGCACATGCACGAAGACTATGGCATAAGAGAAGAGAACGGAACAACCTTTATTAATTGTGCTTTGATGGGAGAGAGTTTTGAAGTATTACCCAAGTCCCCAATTCAATTCGAAGTTTGAAATTATTGGTGTCCGATAAAAAAGTGTACAAATTAATTCGTATTCTTCAAAATAATGAGTAGCTACCATCAAGGATAAGCCTCACGAGACATTACTATTACAGACAAAGAAAATATGTTTCCTACCATTAAAGATAAAGGACACGATTATCTTAGAAGATTGTCATTTTCTAAGGCTAAAGATCTTTACGGAGATCCTCTTCCCAACGAAGTTTCTGATAGATTGAATTTCGAATTGCACATCATTGAACAACGTGAAGCATCGGACCTTTTCCTCTTCTTGCATGAAGTGGTCACTGTAGCACAGACTATACTCGATGTGCATGTAGGTCCCGGACGTGGTACTGCGGCTGGAAGTATTGTAAATTATTGCTTGGGTATCACTAGGATAGACCCATTGAAGTATGATTTGTTATTCGAACGATTCATTGACCCAGCAGGTAGAGCAGCCCCATATATTGCATTGGATTTTGATTCGGAAGGCGGAGAGTCCGTCTTGTATTGGATACAACAAGAATATGGTAATGAGAGCTATCCTCGTAGTGGGGAGTTCGACTTCTTGGAAATGGAAGCCTTGTCGGTATTAAAGGATACCATACAGAAAATCAAAGAATGCAAAGGCGAAAGCGTAGATATTGAACGGATTCCCATGGATGATACAAAGACATTCGAATTGTTCCAAAATGGGATGACTGATGATATATTCCAGTTCGAAGAGGAAGATATACGCAATCTTCTCATTGATTTCCACCCCATGTGCTTCGAGGATTTAATGGCATTGAATAGCTTATATCGTTCAGGCTCGATCGATAAAATTTCAACCGTCATTCAATGGAAAAACAGCAAGGCTCCTATAGGATACGACGTCCCCGAACTGGAAAAATATCTACACAATACATACGGAGTGATTGTGTACCAAGAGCAAATAATGCTGATTTCACGCTTAGTCTCTAACTTCACAGTTATCGAGAGTGATTTACTAAGGAGGGTGGTAGTTAAAAAACGAATCGATTTAATTCCTACTTTAAAAGCTCAATTTATGGAAGGTGGGCTCCAAAATGGGCATTCTGAGCAGTCTCTTGAAAAAATTTGGGATGCGATTAAGGGAAACGCTACCTTCTTCGCTTTCAATAAATCACATGCCGTTTGTTACACCTGGATCGCTTACCAAATAGCTTATCTGAAAGCAAACTATCCTGGGGAGTTCAAGGAAGTCATCGAAAAGTATTCTTTCGAATGACCTATACGCCTTACCTATCTACATTAGGCTCTTTAGACAAAACAAAGAATTGCTATTGAAATTATGGCGTATAGATTAAATGTGGTTTGGAGGTGTATTCTATTTGTAAAAATCATATTTACTCCAGTCAAGGTCATCGTACTCCCCAGAATAGGTAGCATAATTGCTCTCGACATATAACTCTACATTAAAGTCTCTAACCCAAAGCAAATCGAAAATAGAGAAATGCATCGCATCCCATAGGTTGTGAAACGCATAAATAAGATGAAGGTCTTTCGTGTACTCCTTGTCCAATCCTGCATTCCAATTATCTGGGTCATCATTGAGAAAGAGCAGCTGATTACAAGAGTCATACTCCAGCCCCTCAAGGGATGTACGTACCAAAAAGCTGTGGGTCACACCATCCTCATAAAGAGGCTCAAAAGTGGCAAGAGTACCATTAAGCATGGCCCACATCTTTTTGGCTCGCACCGTCTGTACAGGATGTATCCTTGAGTAGTAGTACCCCAAGAAACACTTCCCTATCGCCTCTGTACCAGGGAAAGGACTGCGATATACTGCTTTCTCTCCGAGTGCAATCGTTTGCTTCCACATCTCTTCCAACTGAGTCTTTAAGGCACTATTAAATTCCATCAATAGTTGCCTACTCACTTCATTTAGTTGGAAATCCTCCTCCAGAAAATATTTACGGATGTTGAGCAGTTGCCTTATTGCAAATCCGTTCCTTTCACGCCTATCATTTCTTTTTTCACACTTTTGATAAAGGTTAAGGATATCACACTCAACCTTCTTGATACGAGGTTGATTGAATAAGCTCCTTACCTCATCTTCAAAGGCGATTCTATCTTCCATTAACATACAATCCATAATTACTACATTAGAATGACTACCGCAAACATAAGGAGGAGCTATGCCGTCTATGGGCACAGCTCCTCCTTATTTGTAAATCGTCTTATTATGCAGTAGCTGAAATCCGCTACATCTACTTTAACTGCTTAAAAATTAAAGATCTATATGTTCTAATGCCTTTAGGATCATCTCTATTTTATCACGACAATCCTCAAAAAATCTATCACTTCCAATAATATCGTTGATCCAATTATCTATGGTCAAGTCAGGAAAATATGAGTAAAAGGTCCACCATTCATTTTTTCTACACTTATTCGTCCCCATAGCTTCCAATTTCTCATGAAGACACATAATTTTTTCATCTGAGAGTCTGTGTTCATTTGATGAGTTAAGTAAGCCATAATAGTACCTATAACCACTATATTCAAACTTTATTCTAAACCCATCTCCCCAAAGAGGATGAGTGAGATTAAACATCACATATGACTCCTCACTCCTTTCGTATTCATATTCTAAGCCTTTTTGCCTTGCAAACTCTCTCATCTTAGGATTGAAGTGCTTCTCTACAATAGCATCGAATGTCGCTGAATAATTATCATGAATATCTTTTGCAGCTCTTAGATTCTCAGCCTTTGATAAAACCTCCGTGATTTCCTCTTGATTCCGTGTATCCATATCTTGATTTGTTAGTTGCTTTAAATGATTAATATATTGAATGATTGTTTCTCGCACTAATGGGTGACGAGCAGCGATAGCTACACACTTCTCGAGCCAATCAATAATAGTCTCCTTGTATGAAATTGTCAAATAATCGACCCCATCACCACTTTGTTCGGAGGCTTCTTCTCCCCATAGGGTGAGATACAAAATCTGATAATTGCCTGATTTATACTTTTCTTCAGCGAATCTACTATATCTCTTCAGTTGCTCGCACTGGTCCTCTGCGAATATCTTATTCTCGATAATTATAGCTTTGTGATTTCGCTCGTCCTCTATCAGGATATCCATACGCCCCTCCAGTGTGGAGTATTCGGTGTAAACCATTGTATGCTTGTAATCGAAACCAGCAACTGCAAAACCATCGCCCAGTGTCTCAATAAAACACTCAAGAAGTTGTGACTTCAATCCATGTGTACCTTTAGGGTTTAGGAATTCTGCTATAATAGCTGAATGCGTATTCTCGTAGTGGTTGACACCACAAATACGAAACATATTAAACCGACCTCCTGTGGCATCTAATATCTCCGCATTCTTTTTACTTATAATGGCGATTTGGTTAAGTAAGCTCTTGATTTTATCCATAATTTTTCCCCTTATTCATATTTATGCTTATAAGACTCGCACATGCGTTGGAGCTTTTCGGCTATCTCTTGCCGCAGCCATATGGGCTGGAGGACTTCCATGTCTTCGCCATTCCATAGGATTTCTTGCTGAAAGTCGAAGGTGGGGCGGACGTATAGCTCAAAGATACTATACTCTTCATTCCGTTCTTTTTCCTGTTGGGAATAATGAAGAGGGAGATCTCGGAGATAATTGGCTTGGCTTGAAGAAACTTTTAGCACTACATGTTCAACTTCAACGTCTGAACCAGCGATGACACCATAGCAACCCTCAAAGAAAGTTTGAGGGTCAAAGTCTCTGGGATACCCAAAAGTATGAGAGGAAAGACGAAAGTCCTCTATTCTATCCAGACTATATATAGTGATATTGCTGTCCGGTAAAAGTGGGAAAGAGGGGAAAAGTAAGGGGCTGGTTTCCG